>NZ_JAVKPP010000005.1:0-277046 GCF_040980965.1 Kocuria sp. CPCC 205231
CCGTGTACCCGGTCAGGGAGAACGTTCCCTCCTCAGCAGGTGTGGGGGTGAGGACCACCAGGGCGGTGCCGGCGAAGAACAGCACGGCCAGCAGGATGATCGTCCGGCGCCTCCCCCAGGCGTCCGAGACCCGGCCCCAGACCAGGGCGCCGACGGCGGCGGCGAAGATGAGGGAGCTGATCACCACGCCCAGCTGGAGCAGGTTCAGTCCCAGGTCCTGGGCCATCGGCCCCTCGGCGCCGTTGGTCACGCCGGTGTCGTAGCCGAACAGCAGCCCGCCCAGGCAAGCGACGACCGAGATCAGTCCGAGCCGTTTCCGGTGCGGCCCCTGGGTCAACGGCGGGAGGGCGACCCGGGTGCCGTCTGCGGTGTTGTGTGACATGGGAATTCCTTTGTTGGTGACCTGATGAAGCAGGGATGGATCGTGTGGAGCGCCGATCCGGTGATGGGGCTAGGACTGGGCCGGGGCCAGGACGATGTCGAACCGGGCCTTGGACCAGCTCCGGTCGGTGAGGTCGCGGCCGTCGGGGGTCGGGGTGCCGGCGGGTTGTTCGGTGAAGTCCTTGATGAGGGATTCCTTGACGCCGAACACGGTGTCGTACTTCAACAGCTCGTCCCCGCGCACGAAGATGTGGGTGACCAGGGTCCGCAGGCCTTCGGCGGTGACCATGAAGTGCAGGTGTGAGGCGCGCATCGGGGAGCGGCCGGTGGCCTCGAGCATCTTCCCCACCGGCCCGTCGTGCGGGATGGGGTAGGGGGTGGGGGTGAGGCCCCAGAAGTTGTACCGCCCCTGGTCGTCGCTGAAGAGGTGGGCTCGGCCGGAGACCCGGTTGTCGTCGTACTGGACGTCGTAGAACCCCTCTTCGTCGGCCTCCCAGACCTCGATCCGCGCCCGGGGCACCGGGTTGCCGTCGGTGTCGGTCACGGTGCCCTCCACCCAGCAGGGCTGACCGGGGGCCTCCCCGGCGATGTCCCCGCCGAGGGGGATCTCCGGGGCGTCGTCGACGAAGAAGGGGCCGAAGACGGTGGCTTCGGTGGCGTCGCCGTAGGCCTCGTTGTTGACGTTGATGGTCTGCATCGAGGCGCCGAGGACGTCGGAGAGCAGGATGAACTCCTGGCGCCGGTCATCGGTGATGTGCCCGACGGCGGTGAGGAACTCGATCGCCTGGTTCCATTCGGCCTCGGTGAGGCGCACGTCGCGGATGAAGGCGTGCAGGTGCTTCACCAGGGCCTGCATCAGCTGCTTCAGTCGCGGGTCCTGGCAGTCCTCGAAGGAGCGCAGCACGGTGCGGATCAGTTGCTCTTCCACCGCCTGCTGGGCGGTGGAGACCTGCGGGTGCCCGGGAGAGCTCTCGGTGGTGGGGACTGGGGTCTGCTGGGCCATGGCGGGCCTGCCTTTCAGTCGTGGAGTCGGCGGTCTAACGAACGGGTGTGGAGACGGGGGAGGGCCTGGAAGCCTCTTCGAGCAGGTCCAGTTCGGGCCGGCTCAAGGGGGTCTCCATGGACTGGAGCAGCGGTTTTAGCTGCTCGGTGTTGCGGGCGCTGGCGATGGGTGCGACGACCCCGTCCTGGGCGGCCAACCAGGCCAGGGCAATGGCGGCGGGCTCAACGTCGTGTTCCGCGGCGACCTGCTTGAGGGCGTGGAGCACGGCCCGGCCCTGGGTGGTGAGGTACTGGGAGGCCTCGGAGGCGCGAGGGGTGTCGACCGGACCCTCCCCGGTGTACTTGCCGGTGAGGAAGCCGTGGGCCAGGGAGTAGTACGGCATCACGGCTAGGCCATGGGTGCGGGCCAGTGGGAGGACGTCGGTCTCGATGCCGCGCTCGACCAGGCTGTACTGGGGCTGCAGGACGATGGGGGTGTGGAAGCCTTCCCGGTCGGTGATCCGCAGCCATTCCGCGATGCGCTCGGCCGTGAAGTTGGACAGCCCGATGGAACGGACCTTGCCCTGGTCCACGAGTTGGGACATGGCCTCGATGCTCTCGACCAGCGGGGTGTCGGGGTCGTCGTAGTGGGCGTAGTAGATGTCGATGGCCTCGACCCCCAGCCGGGACAGGGACCCGTCGACGGCGGTGCGGATGGTCTCCGGGGCCAGGCCGGCCAGTTGCGGGTGGTGGCTGACCTTCGTGGCGATCACCAGCTCGTCGCGGTCGCTGCGGCCGGTGAGCCATTGACCGATGATGGTCTCGGATTCTCCGCCGCTGTTGCCGTCGGCCCAGAACGAGTAGGAGTCGGCGGTGTCCAGGACGTTGCCCCCGGACTCGACGTAGCGGTCGAGGATCCGGTGCGAGGTGGCGGCGTCGGCGGTCCACCCGAAGACGTTGGTGCCCAACGCCAGCGGGGAGACGTCGAGTCCGGGGGCGATGGTCTGCGTGGCGGCCAAGGGTGTCCTCCTGGTGTCGTAACGGTGCGCGGTGCAGGTCGTGGTGGGTGGGTAGGTGTCGGGGGCGAAGGTCAGGCGCCGGGATGGGCGCTGGGGGCTTCCCCGGCCCAGGCGGCGCGCAGCAGGGCCCGGGCGTCCTCATACGTGACCGGCCGGGGGTTGCCGTAGGAACGGCTCGTGACCTCCTCGGCGATGCGCTCGATGTCCTCCTCCTGCATGCCCAGCTCGGCCAGGGACCGCGGCGCGTCGAGCTCCTCGGCGATCTGCCACAGCCGCGCGGCCGGATCTGGGGCCCCGCCCAGCGCCCGCGACAGCGCCGCGGTCGCCTCGGGGGCCGCGGGCTGGTTGAAGGCCAGGGCGTGGGGCAGGACCACGGTGTGGGTCTGGGCGTGGGGCAGGTTCAGAGTCCCGCCCAGGGCGTGGCACAGCTTGTGGTGCAGGGACATGGTGGTCGCCCCCAGGCAGGCCCCGCACAGCCACGACCCGTAGAGGGCCTCGCTGCGGGCCGCGGGGTCGGTGCCGTCGGCGGCGATCGCCGGCAGCGCTGTGGCCAGGGCCCGGACTCCCTCCTCGGCCATCAACGAGATGATCGGGGTGGCGTCGGGGGCGTAGAGGGCCTCCACGGCATGGGCGATGGCGTTGATGCCACTGGTCACCGACATCGGCACCGGCAGCGTCGCCGAGAGCTCGGGGTCATAGACCACGCTGCGCGGCAGCACCCGCGGGTCCCGGCCGGTCTCCTTGCGCCCATCGGTGGTCAAACCCCACACAGGGGTCATCTCAGACCCGGCGTAGGTGGTCGGCACCGCCACGATCGGCAGGCCGTGCTGCAGCGCGATGGCCTTGCCCAACCCGATTGCAGAGCCTCCACCGACGGCCACACAACCATCGGCACCCACCCGGGCCGCTTCCTCACTGGCGCGCTGGGCGACCTCGCTGGGCACATGCATCACCGCTTCGGGCAGCACCCCCACACAGCGGGTGCCCAGTGCCTGGGCCACCCGCTGGCCGGTGTCCTCCTGCTCCGGAGAGCACAGGACCAGCACACGCGCCAGCCCGATCGCATCCAGCTCCTCGGGCAGGGTCGACAGGGTCCCGGCGCCGAAGCGGACCCGCATGGGCAGGGCCTCGTAGACGAACTGGCGGGAGGCCAGGGGCGTGTCGGTCAGGGTGGTCTCGTTGGTCTGGGCGTTCATGTGGGGACCTTCCGATGGACTGGAACGGGTGGATGGGCCGGCGGGTCAGCAGGAGCTCGAGCGGCCCACGGGGTCGATGCCGCAGACCGTCGCCGGCAGCAGCACGAGGTCCTCGCGGTCCTCGCGGATCGCCGTGGCACCGGCGGATCCACCACCCCTCGTGATGGCTGGCGGAGGAAACACCGTTTCGCGGAGCAGCCGGTGGCGGTAGCTACCCCGGTGCCGCCACCGGCCGCGCTGCCGGGGAAGTGATTTCCTACGACCGCTTAGTACCGTACAATGGACAACATGTTCGCACAGTAGCACGGCAAGGCGCTAGGGGTGATCCAGGTTACGTTGGGATCGCGCTGGTCTGCGGCGGTGGCGGCTCGGGCGACATGACGGTCGCCTGCACCAGCGCAGGCGGGTCTGCTCACCTGCGGGGTGCCGGCCTGTGTTAGCCACGGAACGCGCGAAGAACGAGGTCAGCAGTGAACACCATTCAGCTCTTGCACAAGGCCAGCCAGGTGGTCGACGAGCTGGCCCGGAGGAGTCCCTCGACCCCGGCGGAGCTGGCCAAGGCGGTGTCCGAGCCCCGGTCGACCATCTACCGCATCACCGCGGGGCTGGAGCAGGCCGAGCTGATCCGCTCCAACGGCGAGGGCAAGCTCGAACTCGGGGTGGGGATCCTGCGACTGGGAGACGCCGCCGTCGATGCCCTCGTGGACCGCGCGGCCTTGCACGAGAAGCTGATGTGGGTCCGCGGCCAGCTCGGCGTCGGCGCCTTCTTCTGCGTGCTGCGCGAGAACGGGGCACTGTGCCTGGATCAGGTCCACGGCTCCGAGGTGGACCTGTTCCACCTCACCCCCGGGGGCCTGCTGCCCTTGCACGCCGGGGCCCCGTCCCTGGCCCTGCTGGCCTTCGCCGCCCCGGAGGCACAGGCCGCCGTGCTGGAGAACGCGCCCTTCGACCGGCTGGCCTCGGGCACCGCGCTCACGGCCGCGGAACTGCGGGAGAAGCTGGATCAGACCGCGGCCCGCGGGTGGAGCGTGGAGGACAGCACGATCATCGAAGGCGTGGCCACGATCGGGGTGCCTGTGAGGCACCAGGACGGATCGGTGCTGGGGGTGATCGCGGTGGCCGGACTGCGCGAGAGCGTGCTGAACCAGGAATCGGTGGCCACCGGTGTGCTGCGCACCGCCGCTGAGGCCATCACAGCGGCCATGGACCGCCCCGAACGCACGCAAACCCCCCGGACTGACCATGTGCCCGCCTCGCCATCGCCGGCCCACAGCGGTGCCCGGCAGCCGGCGGCGATCACCAAGGCCAGTGCCCTGATGGACGCCCTGGCCCGGGAGCGGATCGCCACCTCGGGACGCCTGACCGAACTGCTCGGGGAGCCGGTGACCTCGGTCTACCGCATGCTCGCCACCCTGGCCGAGGCCGGGTGGGTCGAGCAGATCGGCCACCGGGGCGCCTACCGGGTGGGCTCCAAGATGCTGTCCCTGGCCGGGGAACTGACCCGGCAACTGGATCTGCGCCGGGCCTGCCGCCCCGTGCTCCAGCAGATCCACGAGGCCACCGGGGAGACCACCTTCTTGTGCATCCGACGCGGCACCCGGGCCGTGTGCATCGAACGCCTCGACGGGATCCGGGTCAACAGCCGCGTGCTGCAGCTGGGGGAGTCCCTGCCCCTGCACGTGGGTGCCGCCCCCCGGGCCCTGCTGGCCTTCGAAGGACGCGCCGCCTGGGAGGAATACGCCGCCATCATGAACCACAGCGGCGAGCCGTGGCGCGATGTGCGCTCCCGATCGGAGTTCTACGCCGACCTCGAGGAGATCCGCGCCCAGGGCTACGTGCGCAGCGACAACAACGTCACCCCGGGCATCGCCGCGATCGGCGCCCCCATCTTCGACCACCGCGGCGACGTCGTCGCCTCCCTGTCGGTCAGCGGGCTGCGCGAGGGCGTCCTGGCCCCGGCCGGTGACCACCCCTCCGTCACCGAGCTCGTGCGCCAGGGAGCCCAGACGCTCTCGCGCTACCTGGGCGCCCCGCAGGCCGGCCCGGACCTCCTGGACCAGGAATGGGCCGCACTGGAAGTGTCCCAGGTCATAGATTGACCCCCACCACCCTCCATGGCATGCTGTGGACATGTTGTCCATCAGGTGGCACTAGCGGCTGGTGGTTATCCGGCACCCGGATCACTCCGGGTCGCCACGCGCACCCGGCCTGAAGCTCCCCGCGGCACGCCGGACGCCCCCATCACCCCCGAGCCTGAGGCTCACAAGGACAGGAGACACTGCGTTGGAACCGATTGTCGTAGGACTACTGGGCATCACCCACCCGCACGCCTCCGCGCGGGTCCGTGCCCTCCGGGAGATCGACGGGGTCGAGGTGGTGGCCGCCGCCGACGACGACTCGCGGCTGAACTACTTCACCGACAAGTACGACATGGAGGCCCGCAGTGTGGAGGCCGTGCTCCAGGACGAGCGCATCAACGCGATCATGGTCCACTCCAAGAGCAAGGACATGGTCGCCCACGCGCTGCGCGCCCTGGAGGCCGGCAAGTCCGTGGTGGTGGAGAAGCCCGGCGGTGGCACGGTGGAGGACCTGGAGCGCCTGGCCGAGGCCGAGGCCCAGGCCGGGCCCGGGCAGGTCGTCCAGGTCGGCTACAACGTGCGCCTGGCCCAGTCGATCACCCGGGCCAAAGAGCTGATCGAGGCCGGGGTGATCGGGGAGGTCGTCACCGTCGCCGCCCGTGGTGCGGCCCTGGTGGGCGAGCACCGCACCGCGCACCTGAACCAGCCGGCGGACATGGGCGGGGTCCTGTGGATCCTGGGCTGTCACATGCTCGACTCCCTCGTGCACATGTTCGGTGCCCCCGAGTCCGTCAACGCCCGGGTGCACAAGTCCGCCCGCCTCTCGGATGAGACCAGCCGGGAGGACTCCGCGGCGGTGCTGCTGAACTACCCGGACATGTCCATGACCTTCAGCTTCGACGGCCACGATCCGCTCGAGTGGTTCGAGAGCTCCCGGATCACCGTCTACGGCACCGCCGGGATGATCGAGCTCGGCATCCTGCCCCAGAAGCTGCGGGTCTACGTGGAGCAGGACCGGGCCGGCTGGCCGGCCGGCTGGACCGAATGGACGCAGAGCTACTTCACACCGCCGTTCGCCCGCACCGAGGCGAACAAGTTCTCCGAGCTGCCCGAGCTGGAGAACATCAGCAACTTCCACACCGAGATGCGCGGATGGGTCCAGAGCATCCGCACCGGAGCCCCGGTGGTGGCCCCGGTCGCCGACGCCCTGGCCGTGGCGCGCATCGTCAAGGCCTGCTACCGCTCCGAGAAGGACCGTGGAGCCTGCATCGAGGTGGCCACGGCATGAACACGAAGAAAGAAGAGACCATGAACCCTGACCTGATTGCCACCTGCTGGGTGAGTGCCGGCGACGCCGCCCCCATGCGCGGGGACGAGACCAGCCCCATCCCCCTGGCCGAGCGCATCACCGCCATCGCCCAGACCGGGTGGGCCGGCATCGGCCTGGTCCACGCCGACCTGGTGCAGGCCCGCGACACCATCGGCTACCCAGAGCTCTCCCGGCTGATCCGCGAGGCGGGCATCGGCATCGTCGAGGTCGAGTTCCTCAACGAGTGGTGGACCACCGGGGCCGAGCGGGCCGCAGCTGATGCCCTGCGCGCCGATCTGTTCGAAGCCGCCACCGCCCTGGGGGCCCGGCACATCAAGGTCGGGGCGGGCATGACCGGCCAAAGCGGGCCTCTGCCGTTCGCGACGCTGGCCGACGCGTTCTCGGATCTGGCCGACGAGGCCGCCGACGCCGGGATCCGCCTGGCCCTGGAAGCCACCCCGTTCTCCCACCTGCGCACCACGCACGAGGCGGTGGAGGTCATCAACCAGGCCGACAATCCCGCCGCGGGCCTGCTGATCGACATCTGGCACACCTACCGGGGCGGGCTCTCCCACGACGACCTGTACAACGTGGTGCCGATCGAACGGGTCTACGCCGTGGAGATCGACGACGGGCTCGAGCAGGTCGTCGGCACCGTCTTCGAGGACACGATCAACAACCGCGCCTACTGCGGGGAAGGCGACTTCGACACCGCCACCTTCATCCAGCGCACCCTCGAGGCCGGCTACCAGGGCCCGTGGGGTGTGGAGATCATCTCGGCCCAGCACCGCAGCAAGCCCCTCCTCGAGGGCCTGCGCTACGCCCACGAGACCGCTTTGAGCTCCTTCTCCCACGCCCTCCAGAAAATCTGACCCGGCCCCGCCCGGTCAGTTCCCCGCTCACCACACCCCGACGGGGAAGCGGCACGGTCAGGACAAGACCCGCGCAACGCGTGTCGCCGCCTCCTCCCGTTGCTGGGCGCAGGTCCGCCTGCGCCCAGCACCCGGGCCCTGCCCTGCCCTGCAGCCCACACCCCCGCCAGACTTTCCTTGACGAAAGGACACACCATGTCCAACGACCGACGCCTTCGCCTGGCTCTGTTCGGCTCCGGGCGGATCGGGCAGGTCCACGCCCGCAACGTGGCCTCCCACCCCGACATCGACCTGGTCCTGATCGCCGACCCCTTCATCGACGCCGCCCAGCGTCTGGCGGCGCAGACCGGCGCGCGGGCCGTGCAGGACCCCGCAGAGGTCTTCGCCGAGCCCGGCCTCGACGGGGTCATCATCGGCTCCCCTACCCCCACCCACGTCGACCTCATCACCCGTGCTGCCGCCCACGGGCTGGCCGTGCTGTGCGAGAAGCCCATCGACCTGGACATCGACACCGTCCGGGCCTGCCAGGAACAGATCAGCGGCCACACCGTGCCCATCATGCTCGGCTTCAACCGCCGCTTCGACCCCAACTTCGCCGAGGTCCGCGCCCGGGTGGAAGCCGGCGAGGTCGGGCCCCTGGAGCAGCTGATCATCACCAGCCGCGACCCCGCCCCGGCCCCGCGCGACTACATCGCCAGCTCCGGGGGCATCTTCCGGGACATGACCATCCACGACCTGGACATGGCCCGGTTCTTCGTCCCGGACATCGTGGAGGTCACCGCCGTGGGCGCCAACGTCTTCAGCGAGGAGATCAAGGAGCTCGACGACTACGACTCCGTCACCGTCACCCTGCGCGGCAGCGGCGGTGAGCTGATCACCATCATCAACTCCCGTCACTGTGCCTCCGGCTACGACCAGCGCCTGGAGGCATTCGGCGCCACCGGCATGCTCACCGCCGGCAACGTCACCGCGACCACGGTGCGCAAGTCCGGTGCCACCGGGACCGAGGAAGCAGCCCCGTTCATGCCGTTCTTCCTCGAGCGCTACGGCCAGGCCTACCGGGCCGAACTGGACGCCTTCGCCCACTCGATCCGCACCGGCGCGCCCTGCTCACCCAGCTTCGACGACGGCGTCACCGCCCTGGTCCTGGCCAACGCCGCCGCCGAATCCGCCGCCACCGGCAAGACCGTGACCGTGGCCCGGGCCGCCGCACCCAGCGCGGGCTGAACCGGCAGCACCCCTTTTTTCAGAGGCGACCGTGTCACGGACGCCTTCCTGATCGACACGACGTGAGAGAAGAGAAAGACATGAAGACTTTGACCCTGGGGCTCGTCGGCGTCGGCCGGATCGGCCAGATGCACGCCCAGAACCTGCTGACCGTCCGGGACCAGGTCGCCGCCCGCGGCGTGCAGCTGGAGATCGTGCTCGCCGACGCCGACCCGCAGGCCGCCCGGCAGGTCGGGGACCGGCTGGGCCTGCGCGCCGCCGACAGCCTCGAGGCGATGATCGGGGAGGGCATCGACGGGCTCATCATCGCCACCAACACCGCCACCCACCCCGATCTGATCCGCGCCGGGCTCGCCGCCGGGCTGCCGGTGTTCTGCGAGAAGCCCGTCTCCTCCGACGTCATCGGCGCGCTGCCCCTGCTCAAAGAGATCGAGGCCGCCGCCGGGGTCGTCCAGATCGGCCACCAGCGCCGCTTCGACCTCGGCTACCAGGAAGCCAAGCGCCGCTTCGAGACCGGCGACCTCGGCTGGCTCCACAGCCTGAGGGCCGTGTCCGGGGACGCGTTCCCGCCCGCGGTGGAGTACCTGGCGACCTCCGGGGGGATCTTCCGCGACATGAGCGTGCACGACTTCGACCTGATCCGCTGGCTGACCGGCCAGGAGATCGTCGAGGTCTACGCCCGCGGCACCAACAACGGGGACCCCGCCATCCGCGCGGTCGGTGACGTCGACACGGCCCAGGCCGTGCTCACCCTCGCCGACGGCACCGTCGCCACGGCCGCGGCCACCCGCTACAACGGGGCCGGCCACGACGTGCGCCTCGACGTCCAGGGATCCAAGGACACCCTGGTCGCCGGCCTCGACGACCGCTCCGCGCTGCGCTCCGCCGAACCCGAGGTGAACTTCCCGGCCGGGAAAGCCCACGCGACCTTCGCCGAGCGGTTCGCCGACGCCTACGTGGCCGAGCTGGTCGCCTTCGTCGAACTCGTCCTGGGCGAACGCGAGAACCCGTGCACCCCCTTCGACGCCGTCGCCGCCTCCCTCGTGGCCGACGCCGCCCAGCTCTCCCTCACCCGGGGTGAGCCGGTGGCCGTCCCGTCGCTGCGCGCGGTCCTCGACGGCACAGCCGAACCGGTCCCCGCCGTCGACCTGGTCCCGGTCCCCGCCTGAGAACCGCCCACCACAAGAACACCGTGAGGCGCCGCCCGGAGTGATCCCGGCGGCGCCTCACCGTCCTGCGCCACGGCCCCGCCCGGGCGGAAGACCAGCGCCAGCGCCCCGGTGGCGACACCCTCCCAGGCCGGCAAAAATCTCTTCCACTAATCCGTTGTCGGGGTGCGCGGTCGCCAGCAATTCAACGGGCACACCACCCGCCAGAGATTTTCCCGTGCGCCTGCAAGTGAGGCGCTAATAGCCCGAGGAAATGATCGTGACGGAGACCCCTTTTCCTGCCGGACGCGGGGGCAGCCGCCACCCCGTCGTCAGTCGGCCTCCAGACAGGAGGCCAGAATTCGCCTCAATCCAAGAGGTGGAGTTCTTCCAACGCTGCGCGCAGGCTGACTGCGTCCGTGAATCGGAGTGCTGTGAAACCGAGTTCGTGCGCAGTGCGGACATTGCGAGGGGAATCATCAATGAACACGGTCTGGGTCGGCGTCAGCGCGAACCTTTCGATCAGCCGGTGAAAGATCGCCGGGTCCGGTTTGGCCAGCCCTTCCCGCCCGGAGACCATGATGGCTTCCAAGCGGTCGATCGTCGGGGCGCTGGTGGGGGCGTGATGGAAGGTCTCCGTGGACCAGTTGGTCAAGCCCAGCAGCCTCAGGTCCCCGAGCTCCAGCTCACCCACGATGTCCGCAACCCCCACCACCGGACCGGTCAGGGAACGATCAAACCTCTCGTAGTACTGCCTCATCAGACCACCATGGTCCTGGCACTTCCCCGCGGCCAGGGCAATGATCTCCTCACAAGGCACACCACTATCAGCCTTGGCGTTGAGCGAAAAGAAATCTGCATCCACGGCAAATCGATCCCATTGCTCCCGACTCATCCGGTCAGAAAAGGGAAGAAAAGGATCCCAGCCAACCATCACATTCCCAAGATCGAACACAACCGTAGTGTGTGACGCATGATGTGATTTCTTCACAAGGCAACCCTAAAATTCTCATTTTTCGCTGTCATATCACGACACCACCCAGCATAGATGGGGCCCACGGCGGGCAAAAACGCGTTCTCCCTCTGGTCCAAAAATCGGGCCATACAGGTTTCGGGCACGAGGAGGCCCATCAGCAGCACGCGCTCCGGCCCTGCACTCATGGCCGATTGGCCGGCCCGTGGAGGAACGGCAGGCGATTGAGCTGGAGCAGCTGCGTCCGCTTTACATATGGCCCGGATACCGGCCAACGAGTCGCGGCAGTTACTGCATCTACTCCCACATCCCCTCCGGCTTCCTGAATCCGCCGCGACTGAGAACCGGCCTTGCGTCCCACATCCTGCACGTGGCTGCCGGCGTGGCGCAGCCTGTTGGGCTGGGTGCGCGAACTCCTGGCCGGACCAGCCAGCCCGTGGCGAGGCGCACTCGTTACCTCAAGACCGTGCCGGTCTGCACCAAGGTTGTCGCCACCTCCTTCTTAGGTAGACTGCTCTACCTAAGAAGGAGGCGAGCATGACGACACCACAGCACAGTCCCGCGCAGCGCCGCGGGTCGGCCCGACAGCGGCTGCTGGAGGCGGCCGCGGGCCGGTTCTACGCCGAGGGCATCACGGCCACCGGCATCGACGCGATCACCGCCCAGGCCGGGGTGGCGAAGATGAGCTTGTACAACAACTTCGCCTCCAAGGCCGCCCTGGTGCAGGCCTATCTCCAGGACCGGCACGAGGAGTGGCTGGGCCTGTACCGGGCCCGCCTGGGAGAGGCGTCCACGCCCCAGGAGCGGGTGCTGGCGGTGTTCGACGCCTACCTCGATCACACTGGTCTCGCCTACGATCACGGTTTCCGCGGCTGCGGGTTGCTCAACGCCGCCGCCGAGCTGCCCGCCGGTGATCCGGGGCGGGCGGTGGTGCGCCGGCACAAGGAGCAGGTCGAGGACCTGTTGGTCGAGCACCTGGGCACGCTGACCGATCCGGCCGCGGCCCGCCAGTTGGCGGAGCACTTCAGCTTCCTGCTGGAGGGGGCGATGGCCCGGGCCGGGCTGGAGGGCGACCCGGCACGCCTGATCCATGCCCGGACGATCGCCGGAGGCCTTCTGGCCGGACTGGGGGCGGGGCGGTGAAGGGCGTGGCCGGGGGGATCGTCGCGGTCCTGATCACCGCGTTCCTGTGGGGCACCACCGGTACGGCGGCGACCTTCGCCCCGGAGGCCGGCCCCTTGGCGATCGGTGCCGCCGCGCTGGGAGTGGGCGGACTGCTGCAAGCAGGGATCGCCGTGCCCGCCCTGCGCCGGGCCCGCCCGATGCTGCGGGCCCACGCGAGGCTGGTGGCCGTCGGGGCCGGTGCGGTGGCGGTCTACCCGTTGGCGTTCTACTCCTCGATGCACCTGGCCGGGGTGGCCATCGGCACGGTCGTCTCCCTGGCCTCGGCCCCGCTGGCCTCAGGGGTGCTGGAACTGATCCTGGAGCGCAAGCCGCTGAGCCGGTGGTGGGTGCTGGCGGCGGTGCTGGGCATCACCGGCAGTGCCCTGCTGTGCCTGTCCAAGACCGGTCAGACGACCGCATCGACCACCGACACCGTCACCGGGATCGGGCTGGGCCTGGTGGCCGGGGCGACCTACGCCCTGTACTCCTGGGTGGTCCACCGGCTCATGGGCCACGGGGTGGGACGGGCGGCGGCGATGGGTGCGGTCTTCGGGACCGGCGGGGTCCTGCTGCTGCCCGTGCTGGCCGCCACGGGGGCGCCCCTACTGGCCTCGAGCCAGTCCTTCGCCGTGGCCGCCTACATGGCCCTGATCCCGATGTTCCTCGGCTATTACCTCTTCGGGATCGGGCTCACCCGGTTGCGCCCGAGCACGGCAACCACCCTGACCCTGACCGAACCGGCCGTGGCGGCACTGCTGGCGGTCCTCGTGGTCGGCGAACAGCTCGCGGTGCTCGGCTGGATCGGGCTGTCAATCCTGGCCGCCGCCCTGATCGTGCTGGCGCTGGCACCGACCAACACCACCGGACCCCGACCAGCCATCGCCGGCGCTTCCGGCGAGAGCATTCCCGCCGGCACGAGCCCAACCACCCAGAAAAGACCGGCCCAGGCCGCCCCGGCACTGCTGCCATGACGGCGGCGCCGGCACGGGACCGATGCCCCTGAGCGAACAGGACGCTGAACCGCACCCGGATGGGCGATGGTCTCCGCAGGCAATGAGGGTCCCATCGCCGCTTTACATATGGCGGACTACCGGGCGGGCTCACGAAGCGGTGGCGCAGTAGGAGTTGCCCTCCGCATCCGTGATCACCCGGACGCCGTCGGGGCGTAGCATCGGCCGGTGACAGAGATCTGACAGGAGAAGTGTGGAGGTGGGCCGCCGTTGGACGTGCTCATGGCGGCCCTGCCCATGGTGCTGACCCTGGGTCTGCTGCTCGTGCCGGCGCCGCCGTGGGTGGCTCCCACGGTCGGACTGGTGTCAGCCGTGGTGATCGGCCTGGCCTGGTTCGGCACCCCTGTGGCGGAGGTGTCCTCGGCCTTCGGCGAGGGCTTCTGGATCCTGGTCGAGGTGCTGGCGATCATTGCCGGCGGGATCCTGCTCTCCCGCGTCATGGACCGGACCGGCGCTCAGGAGAAGCTGGCCCGGTGGCTCTCGGACGGCGGCGGCCCCACGGTGCTCTCGGCGCTGCTCATGGTGCACGGGGTGGTGCCGTTCATGGAGACCGTCACCGGGTTCGGCGTCTCCGTGATCATCGGGCTGCCGCTGCTGCTGTCCCTGGGGTTCACGCCGTTGCGAGCGGCCTCGCTCTCGCTGGTGGCGCTCATGGTGGGCCCGTGGGGCTCCATGGGGCCCGGCACGCTCCTGGGCTCCCAGATCGCCGGCGTCACCCTGCACGACCTCGGGGTGGCCTCCGGAGTCCTGAACGTCATCGCCTTCCTGGGATCCGGTGCCGTGGCCGCGGTCATCGCCGGCCGGGGACTGCCCACCTCCGATGCCCGGGCCCGGGCCCGGCCCGCTGACTACGGGGCCTGGATCGGCATGGGACTGGCATCGGGCGTGGTGCTGTCCGCCCTGGTCCTCGCCGCCAATCTGGCGTTCGGCACGGCCGTGGCCGGTGCGGTGGCCACCCTGGTGATGTCCGCGGGCTGGGCCGGCGTGATCAGCCGCGGACGGATGGGGCCCGTCCCGGCCCGCGCCCTGGTGCCGTACCTGGTGCTGCTCGGAGGCACCATCATCGGGCAGCTCCTCGAAGGCCTGCTGCCGCCCGGTGAGTTCGGCGCGGTGCTGGGCTCGCCGGCCCTGTGGTCCATCACCGGCGCCCTGGTCGGCGTCGTCGTGCTCTCCATGGACAGGGAACACCGGCGGCGACTGCCGCGGGAGATCCGCCGGATGTGGCTCCAGGTGGCGGCGCCGACCGGCCTGTACCTGGTGCTGGGCAGCGCGGTCTCCGGGGGCGGGCTGGCCGAGGCGCTGGCCGCGGCGCTGACCGGGCTGGGTCAGGCCTACCTGTTCCTGGTGCCCATGGTCGGTGGTCTGGGGGGATACATCACGGCCTCGGGCACGGGCGCCAACGCCATGTTCGGCGGCACCCAGGACGCAGCCGCGCATGCCCTCGGCATGGACCCGCTGTGGATGATGGCCTCCCAGAACGTGGCGGCCGGACTGGCCTGCCTGGCCAGCCCGGCGCGCATCGAGCTCGCCTACCGGATCGCCGGCCCACTCCAGCAGAAGGACACCCCCGGGCCCGTCCTCACCCGCGGGGCCCTGGTGGCGAGGACCCTGCCCTTCGTGCTGGTGTGCTTGGTGCTGTGGGGCATCGGGAACATGCTCTGGATGCCGGTGGCAGGCTGACTCCCGCTCCGAAGTCCACGCTGTCGACCGAGGACCGGAGGGACGCCGCCCTGGACGTGCACGAGCGGCTCGTGCGCGCCATCGAGGACCAGGACGAGCAGACCGCGCGCACCATCGCCCGCGAGCACACGGAGGCCGCCGGTCGTGCCGCGTCGTCGAGCCGTCCGTCCTGCGGTCGGCATCGACCGGGAGCGTCGTCGGGTGCCGTCCGGGGTCTTGGCATCGATGAGTCCGTGGGCGCATCCTGAACCCAGACCAGCGGCGAAGCGGGGGAGGGGCGATTCCGGTGACGCGTCCACGGCATCGCAGGACCTCGCACCCTCGTGATCTGTGGGCGGACCCGCTGGGTCGGGCGACCACCCGGGCGCTGCAGGGGCTGGTGCTGCTGAGCGCGACGGCGGTGGTGGTCTACGGGCTGATCCAGCTCAAGCTGGTGGTGATCCCGCTGCTGATCGCCCTGGTCCTGGCCGCTGCGCTGAACCCCCTGGTCGCCTCTCTGCGCCGGCACCGTGTGCCCGGGGCGCTGGCGACCTGGATCGTGTTCGTCGCCGCGATCGTGGTCCTGGGCGGGGTGGTCACCGGCATGGTCTTCGCGGTGCGCAGCGAGTGGGCGGAGCTGGTGGCCTCCGCGGTGGGCGGGCTGGACCGGTTGCGCCAGTTCGTGGTGGCCGGGCCGATCCCGGTCGGCCAGCAGGGCCTGGACGAGGCTCTGACCGCCGTCGTGGACTTCACGGCCAGCCCCAGCTTCGGTGCCGGGGCGCTGCTGGGGATCTCCGCGGCCACCCAGGTGGTCACCGGCGCGGTGCTGGTGGCCGTGATCCTCTACTTCTTCCTCCAGGACGGGGCCCGGATCTGGGCGTTCGTCCTGAGCCGTTTCCACGGTGAGACCCTGGAGAAGCTGCTGACCTCGGGCACCACGACCCTGCACGTGCTGGGCGGCTATGTGCGCGGCACCGCGGTGGTGGCGCTGCTGGAAGCGGTGGTCATCGGCGTCACCCTGCTGGTGCTGCGGGTGCCCCTGGCCCTGCCCCTGTCGGTGCTGATCTTCCTGGGCGGCTTCATCCCCATCGTGGGGGCCGCCCTGATCGGCGGCGTGGCAGTCCTGGTGGCCCTGGTGGCCAACGGCCCGGTGGTGGCGCTGGTGGTGGTGGCGGTGGTGGTGGCCACCAACCAGCTCGACGGGAGGGTGCTCCAGCCGATGGTGCTGGGCCGGGCCCTGAGCCTGCACCCGCTGGTGGTGCTGCTCGCCCTGGCCGCCGGCGGGATCCTCTCCGGCGTCGTCGGGGCCGTGCTGGCCGTCCCGCTGACCGCGGTGGGATGGGCTCTGATCCAGATCTGGTTCCCGAACCCCCGAAACCCCGATGTCCTGTCCCGGCCGGCTGCGCGTCCCGGCGTCCGGCTGAAGCCACCGGCCCCGGACGCGCCCGTCGACGGGTGACGGCCTCGGGGCGCCGCAGGACCGGCAGCGTCACCGGAGGACGGGGGCGGATGGACGCCGCCGACGTGTTCCCTTGCGGACCGATCCACCGCCGGGCGGCGCCTATCTGCGGTCAGGGCGGCAGCCAACTGGGTTCATGACGGCGTCCTGCCGGTATGAGTCGGTGATCCGGGTGGGGGCCGGACGGATGCACATCCGGATGTTCTACGTTGGCGAGACCTCCTCGGGGAGGTCAGCTCGACACCGCCTCCCAGCACCGAGGACCCGCAGCGGGAGAACTCTCATCACCGCGGCGACGGTGAGCCCGAGCGCAGCAGCACCCCCGGGCTGCCACCAGCCACAGTGTGAACGGGGAAGCACCGACCCTGGGGTGCTCTCCCGGTACGCCCTTCACCAGGGACTCCCTGAGCTCTGCCGTTCCTGATGAGGTGGTGCAGTCGCTGATCCGTCGGGTCCTTCCCGCACGCTCGGGCGACTGCGCGGACGGGTCTCCCGCCACGTCCGCCCGATCCGTTCCGCCGCCCCCACCGCACCAGGAGACCCCTTGCTGACCGTCAACGCCTACGCCGCCCCCTCCGCCGACGCACCGCTGGAGCCGACCACGATCACCCGCCGCGAGGTGGGCCCGCACGACGTGCTGATCGAGATCGCCTACGCCGGGATCTGCCACTCCGACATCCACACCGTCAACGGCGACTGGGGACCCCAGCCCTACCCCTTGGTGCCCGGCCACGAGATCGTGGGCACCGTCGCCGAGATCGGCCCCGAGGTCACCGGCCACGCCGTCGGGGACCGCGTCGGGGTGGGGTGCATGGTCAACTCCTGCGGGCAGTGCACCAACTGCCGCAACGGGGACGAGCAGTACTGCGCCGAGGGCATGGTGCCCACCTACGGCGGGGCCGACCGGGACGGCACCATCACCCAGGGCGGCTATTCCACCCACGTGGTCGTCGACGCCGGCTTCGTGCTGTCCGTGCCCGAGTCCCTGGACTTCGCCGCGGTCGCCCCGCTGCTGTGCGCCGGGATCACCACCTACTCCCCGCTGCGCCGCTGGGGCGCCGGCCCGGGCCGGAAGGTCGCCGTCGTGGGCCTGGGCGGACTGGGGCACCTGGCCGTGAAGATCGCCGCCGCGATGGGCGCGGAGGTCACCGTGCTCTCGCAGTCGCTGAAGAAGAAGGAGGACGGGCTGCGGCTGGGTGCCGAGCACTACTACGCCACCTCGGACCGGGCCGCCTTCGAGCAGCTGGCCGGGTCCTTCGACCTGGTCCTCAACACCGTCAGCGCCGTGATCGACGTGGACGCCTACCTCTCCCTGCTCACCGTCGACGGGGCTCTGGTCAACGTCGGGGCCCCGGCGGAGCCGCTGAGCCTCAACGTCTTCTCCCTCATCGGCGGTCGGCGCACCTACGCCGGGTCGATGATCGGCGGCATCGCCGAGACCCAGGAGATGCTCGACTTCTGCGCCGAGCACGGCATCGTCCCGGAGACCGAGCTGATCTCCGCCGACCGGGTCAACGAGGCCTACGAGCGGGTGCTGGCCTCGGACGTGCGCTACCGCTTCGTCATCGACGCCGCCACCCTGGTCTGAGCCCGCGCCCAGGCGCTGGGCCTGCGGATCCCGCCGCCCGGACATCACCGAAAGGAAACCATGGAACTGACCGATCTTCTGGAGGCGCTCGACGCCGGGCGCACCATCACGGGGGACTCGCCCCTGCACGAGGTCATGCACCGGGTCAGCCAGGAGGCCCTGCGCATCACCGGGGAGCTCAACGGCGGATACCGGGAACCGGCCCGGGTGCGGGAGCTGCTGGCCCAGCTCACCGGCAGGCCGGTGGACGCATCGGTGACGGTGTTCCCGCCCTTCCACTCCGACTTCGGGAAGAACATCACCCTGGGCAAGCGGGTCTTCATCAACTCCGGGTGCACGTTCCAGGACCAGGGCGGGGTGGTCATCGGCGACGACTGCCTGATCGGGCACAACACGGTGCTGGCCACCCTCAACCACGACCTCGCCCCCAGCCGCCGGACGGACATGCACCCGGCCCCCATCGTGATCGGCCGCAACGTCTGGATCGGGTCCAACGCCACGGTTCTGCCGGGCGTGACGATCGGCGACGACGCCGTCGTGGCGGCGGCGTCGGTGGTGACCAAGGACGTCCCGGAGAGGTCCGTGGTGGTGGGCTCCCCGGCACGGGTCGTGCGCTCCGTGAGCGACTGAACCGCGCCGGGTGGGTGTCCTTCGGTGGACCCCGGCCCGCCCCCCAGCGCGGCTGGGCGGTCACGACACGCCGTCTACGAACCGCTGGTGAACGCTTCTGCTCCGTTCATGGCCGAGGCGACGAGGTTGCTGCGGACCGGCGACTCGCCGCCGGCGACCGCCCCGATCCAGCCGTCCGTGGTGGTGACCGCGGCGAAGTTCGACTGCAGCAGCACCATCAGGGTGCGGTGCAGATCCTCGGCCGAGACCTGACCGGCTTCGTTGGCGAGGTGGATCGCGCCGGTGGCGTCGGAGAGGATCTCGGCGGCGAAGCCGAGCCCCTCGGCCTCGACCGCCGTCGCCAGGTCGCAGTTGTTGGTCATGTAGCCGACGATCGTGATCGTGTCGACGTCGCGCTCGCGCAGCCACTCGGCCACGTCGGTGCCGGCGAAGACGCTGCCGTACCCCTTCACGACCTGCTTCCACTGCCGGTTGTCGAGCTGCTCGAGATCGGGGTGGAGCGGATATCCCGTCGAGCCGGGCGCGAAGATGGGGGCGCCCTCGTCCGTCTCGTGCTGGACCATGACGACCGGCATGTCCTGCTCGGCGGCGACCTCGAGGACACGGCCGATGTTGGCGAGCGACTCCTCGCGGGGCGGGTACTGGATGGACATCGGGCCGTCGAAGTACTCCATCTGGGCGTCGACGACGATCAGGGCGCGGCGGGGAATGGTCACGGGATCTCCTCTGAAGAAAGCGGTGGGCCAGCGGTGGTGCATGGCCTGCAGTCCATGTTCGGATCCGACCGGGTTCCACCGCGACTGGCCCGCGTGCACGATTACGATGAGATCGGGCCACTTCTGCTCCGTGGTGGTCCCTGTCGGAGAGGAGCGACAGGTGCGGATCGCGATCCATGCGTTCGACGGTGTGACGATGTTCCACCTGGCCGTGCCGCAGCTGGTGTTCGGCGAGGTCACCCGGCTGGGCCTGGCCGAGGGCTGGGACACGGTGCTGTGGAGCACGGGCACGGACATGGTCACGACGGCGGAGGGCTACTCGCTGGGCCGTCTCGCCGGGCCAGAGGCTGCCGAGGACGCCGACCTGGTGGTGATCCCCTCCTGGCCCTATCCGCCGGTGGCCGTCGACGAGCCGCTGCGCGCCGTGCTCACCCGCGCCCATGCGCATGGGTCCGGTGTGGTGGGTCTGTGCATGGGGGCCTTCGCCGTCGCCGAGGCCGGTCTGCTGGGCGGGCGGCCCGCCGTGACCCACTGGGAGGGGATGGACGAACTCGCGTCCCGTCACCCGGAGCTGGCTGTCGAGGACTCGGTGCTCTACATCGACCACGACGACGTCATGACCTCCGCCGGCACGGCCTCCTCCCTGGACGCCTGCCTGCACCTGGTCCGCAAGCACCTGGGTGCCGCGGCCGCCAACCGGGTCGCCCGCAGCCTGGTCGTGGCCCCGCACCGGGAAGGCGGCCAGGCGCAGTACATCCAGCGCCCGGTCGCCCGGCCCGACAGCGGGGATCCCCTGGCCGCCACGCTGGACTGGGCGATGGCCCGGCTGCACGAGCCCCTGTCCATCGACGAGCTCGCCGCCCACGCCCGGATGAGCCGCCGGACCCTGGTGCGCCGCTTCCGCGACACCACCGGCACCACCCCCGCCCGCTGGGTCCTCGCGCGACGCCTCGACGAGGCCCGCAGCCTGCTCGAGACCACGCGCTGGGGTGTCGACCGCATCGCGCTGGCCTGCGGCTTCGGCAGCGCGGTCACCCTCCGGCAGAACTTCGTCTCGGCCTACGCGACCACGCCGTCCGCCTACCGGCGGAGCTTCGCCCTCCGAGAGGCCGGAGGGGAATCCCGTTAGGTGCAGGCTCCGGAACGTCCGGAGCACCCCTTAGCCTGGGAGCACCACGACCGGCGCCGCGGACGTCCGGTGCGGGAGACGGGGCGGGGAGCACGAGATGGATGCAGGACGTGGGCACCCCGACAGCGACGAGCGGAGCCCGCAGCCCAGGGGCGGTGCCCGGCGGGCCACCGTGGTGCTGTGGGCGCACCGGTTCGGCTTCCTCGTCACCAGCGTGCTGGCCGGCTGGGGCGTCTACCACCTCGTCCTCGAGGAGATCGACGACGACGGGCGTCTGCCCTAGTTGTTCCTGCCCCTCTGGGTGCTGTCGGCCTATGTGCTCCTGCCGCGGTTGAACCGTCTGCTCACCGGCATCTACGTCCCCAGCTACTTCATCGGGCGGGCCCGCACCTCCGACGGCCTGCTGGGGGACCCGGTCAACCTGGCGGTGGTCGGCACCCCCGCGCAGCTGTCCGCCGCGATGGTCGGGGCCGGCTGGACCGCCGCGGACACCGACCGCGAGCGTGATCTCGTCGTCTCGTCCCTGCAGGCCGTCGGCGCCACGGTCCACGTCGTCGAGCAGTACTCCACCGGCTATCACGCCCGCAACGGAGGCGGGGACGCCATCGAGACGGACGGGGACCTGCCCATCATCGACGTCCGCCAGATTCGGTGGAGCGGGTGATCAGCGTTCCGGGTTGGGGGTGAAGGTGTGGCCCAGGACGGTGGAGACCTCGGCGAAGATCCGTGTGGCCGGGGTGGCGCACGGCAGGGTCCTGGGGTCGTCGGCCAGCACCGGGGACTCCGGGCAGTCCCCGGAGGGGATGTCGCTGGTGGCCTGCACGACCACGGTGGTGTCGGTGGTGGTGTCGTAGTAGACGGTGGTGTTGTACCCGGGCTGCGTCCCGGTGTGCCCGACCCAGCCGTCGATGCACCCGAAGCCCAGCCCGTAGCCGGACTCGGGGGGCTGGAACGAGGTGAGGCGCTCTCGCTGGGCCTCCGGCTCCAGCAGTCCGTGCCCGGTGCCCAGGGCCCGGCCGTAGACCAGCAGGTCGTCCACGTCCGAGATCAGGGCCCCGGCGGTGGCTCCCCAGCTTGGGTTCCAGTGCGTGGCGTCGGCCGGCGCCTCCGGCGTCGCGGTGTCGCCCTGGAGCGTGAAGCCCCGCGCGTAGGGTTCCGGCATCTCGGTGGAGTCACCGGGCCAGACGGTCTCGTCGAGTCCCAGCGGGTCGAAGATCTGCTCCTCCAGGACCTCCCCGACCGGCTGGCCGGTGACCTGTTCGACGACGAGGCCCAGCAGGATGTAGTTGGTGTTGGAGTAGTCGAACTGCGCACCGGGGGCGAACAGGGGGGATTCCGAGACGCCGACGGCGACCAGCTCCTCCGGGGTGAAGACCTGCTGCGGATCCGCGAAGAAGCGGTCCGTGAACTGGGTGCTGCGGGTGTAGCTGGCCACCCCGCTGGTCATGTCCGCCAGCCGGCGCAGGGTGATCTGCTCGCCGTTGGGGATGCCGTCGACGTAGTCGGCGATGGGGTCCTCCAGGGAGAGCTCACCCTCCTCGGCCAGCTGCAGGACCAGGGTGGCGGTGAAGGGCTTGGTGACCGATCCGACGCGGGTGTGCACCCCCACCTCCATGGGCTCCCCGGTGGCCGGGTCGGCCACCCCGTAGGCGGCCGTCCAGGTGCCCTCCGGGGAGGAGACCCCCACCACCGCACCGGGGGTGGCGGCCTGCGCGAACGAGGCCCGGGCGGCGGCGTCCAACGTCGTAGCCCGTTCCTCGGGCAGCGGCCCGGACATCTGCGCGGAGGGCTCTCGGGCCACGACGTCGTCGACATCGGTGACACAGGCCTCGGGGTCCGTGGCCGGAGCCGACGGTGCCGCCGCGGCGGCCGGAGTGGCCGCCGGCCCGGCCGGGGAGGGCGGCCCGGCGGCTGCCCCGCCGGTGGTCCCGAGGAGGAGCACCGCCGCCGTGGCGGCGGCGAACGTGTGGCGCGTGGAGCGTACGGGTGCGGACATCTTCGTTTCCTTCTCGATCGGCGCAGGCCGCTTCCGGGGAGGGCCTGCATCCGGAGAACAGTGCTTCTGGCGCGGTCGTCATGGGCGACGATGTCGACCCCTGCGCCGCACTCCACCGCGAAGGCACATCCGACAGCACGTACGGGGCGTGGAATCGATGAGATGACGGGCCGGTCCACGGCCCCGGATCACGCACCGGCCCGGTGAACGCGTGGGACAGGCGGTGCCCCCAGCGTAGGACGGTCCTCCGGGTCGGCCGGCCGACCTGCCCCGGATCGTTACCCAACCGCCGAAGATGTCACGCCCCTTCGCCGGCCGGCAGCGAGCCGTGGCCGAGCACGAACTCGGCGAAGCGCTCGCCGATCCGCAGGTGCGTGGTCGCGTCGGGGTGGAGGGCGTCGGGCAGGGGGAGCTCCCGGGCGTCGGACTCCCCGTAGAGCTCGCGTCCGTCGAGGTGGAACAGGTGCGGATCGTCGTGCGCCCGCTCCGTCACGATCCGTGCCAGTTCGGCACGGATGACCGTCAGGGTGAGCTTGCCGGCGGCGACCTCGCCGGGGTCGCCGGTCGCCCGGAACCGCAGCTCACCCCGGGCGAGGGCGTCCGGGTCGAAGGCGCCGGGTCCCGGGGTGTTCTCGTGGATCGGGCACAGGAGGGGGGAGATCACCAGCAGCGGGGTGTGGGGATGGCCGTCGCGGATCGTGTCGAGGAAGCCGTGCACTGCGGGGCCTAAGGCCCGCAGCCGCATCAGATCGAGGTTGACCAGGTTGATGCCGAGCTTGACGCTGATCAGCTCGGCTGGGGTGTCCCGGATGGTGCGTGCGGTGAACGGGTCGAGCAGCGCGCTGCCCCCGAAGCCGAGGTTGAGCAGATTGAGGTCGGCCCGCCTCGCGGCGACCGCCGGCCAGGTGCCGGTGGGATGCACCGCGTTCGAGCCGTGGCTGATCGAACTGCCGTGGTGCACCCACCTCGGGCGCGGGTCCTGCACCGGTCGGAGGGGGGCGTCGGAGCGGAGCTCGGCCAGTTCCACGGTCTCGTTGTGCGGCATCCAGAGCTCGACCGTCTTGGGGCCCCGGGGCAGATCGTCGAAGACGACGCCGCCGAGCCCGGCCTGCGTGATCTGCCGGTCGCCGGTGGTCATGTCGATGCTCACCACGGTCGCGGCCTCGAGGCCGGCCTGCCGGGTGCGCCGGCCGTCGACCAGCAGGTCGAAGATGCCCGCCGGGCGCGGTGGTGCGCCCTCGTACCGGAAGCGTGTGGCGCGCCCGCGGAGCTCGACGCGGCTCGCCTCGGTCGCGAAGAGCAGCCGCGCGCCCGAGGGCTGGGACTCGGCCATGGCCAGCTGCGGGTCGCGGGCCTGGTTCCTGGCCCACGCGGGGAGGCGGTGCGGGATCACTCCGTCGTCCGTGTGCTCCAGCTCCACGACGCCGTGGAGGAGCTCGTCGGTGACGGGCGTGGTGCAGTGTCGGTCGGGGATCGGCATGGTCCTCCCAGGGGGTGTCGGGCCCGGCAGCGGTGGTTCAGGGTGCGGGGTCGGGCGGGATCAGGGCGAACTTGCCCACGTGCGTCTTCTCGAGGAACTCCCGTTGGGCGGCCGCGATCTGCTCGAGCGGGAAGACCCTCGCCAGCAGCGGCCGGATCTCTCCGCGCTCGATGTAGGAGACGAGGTCGGGGAACACCTCTTCGTCCCACGCCGTGCAGCCGATCAGGGTGAGGTCCTTCAGGTAGAGGGTGCGCATGTCGAGTGCGACCAGGGGGCCGCCGATGGCGCCGGAGGAGACGTACGTCCCGCCCCTCCGGAGGAGGCCCAGCACTGCCGGGAAGCCGGGCCCGGCGACGTTGTCGATCACGACGTCGACGCTGTCCGCGCCCAGCACGTCCCGCGGGTCGTCCCGCCCGATGACCTCGTCGGCGCCGAGGGCGCGGACCTGGTCCCGCTTGGCGTCACCGGCCATGCCGACGACGTGGGCGCCGCGCCGCTTGGCGAGCTGCACCACGGCCGATCCGACGCCGCCGGAGGCGCCGGTCACCAGGACCCGTGCCCCCGTGGTGATGCCGGCGCGGCGGACCATGTTCTCCGCCGTCCCGTAGGCGCACGGGACGGTCGCCAGCTCCGCGTCGCTCCAGTCGCAGTCCACCGGGAAGACCTCGTGCGCCGGGACGACGACGAACTGGGCGAAGGCTCCGTCGAGATCGGAGCCCAGCCAGGTCGTGTCCCAGGAGGAGAAACCCTCGGTGCGCATGCAGGCGCGGATCAGCACCCGTGCTCCGAGGGCGGACTCGTCGCCCCCACGGCCGACGGCCACGATCCGCCCGCAGCAGTCCGCGCCCTGGATCAGCGGGAACGGGGTTGCCGCGTTCCAGCCGCCGTCCGGTCTCGTCGAGGCGTCCCCGACGACGTCCTCGGACGCGTCGTTCGTTCCTGCCGTCACCGACGACGAGTACCAGCCGAGCCTGGTGTTGATCTCGGTGTTGTTCATGCCGGCCGCCAGGACGCGGACCAGCACCTCGCCCTCGCCCGGCTCAGGGATGGGCACTCGGGAGAGCACGAGACGGTCGTAGCCGCCGACACCGGTGGTGACGACCGCCATCATGGTCCCGCCGGCGACGCGCGTCCGCGGGAGGGGTCGAGTCGTGGTCATCCCTCATCCTGGATCACGGTCGGTGCTGATGCCAACGAGCTGACGGTCGCGGTGTGCGTGCGTGCGGGCAGGGCGATGCTGCACACGGCCTGCCCTCATCCGGGCGGCAACTCGCCTCCGGGATCACCTGCGATCCACCTTCGCCTCAGCCTTCGCGACCCCGGTTCAGGCGCTCGTGCGGGTGAAAGTCACGTGGGTGACTCCACGGGGCGCGGAGGTGGCCTCGACCCGGTAGTCCGCCTCCAGGCCCTCGAGCCCCTCCCACAGGCGCACGCCGCGGCCCAGCAGGATCGGGACCACCACCACGTGCAGGTGGTCGACGAGCCCGGCCGCCAGGAAGTCGCGGACCGTGGTGGGGCCCCCGCCGAGGCGCACGTCCTGGCCGTCGGCGGCCGTTCGCGCCGTCTCGAGCGCCTCTGCGGGCGAGGCGTCGATGAAGTGGAACGTGGTGCCGCCCTCCATCTCGATCGAGGGGCGCGGGAAATGGGTGAGGACGAAGACGGGCGTGTGGAACGGCGGGTTGGGACCCCACCAGCCCTCCCAGCCCGGGTCCTCGTGCCACCCGGGCGGACCGAACTTCCCCGCTCCCATGATCTCGGCCCCGATCCCCACACCGTGCAGCTGGGCGAAGGCGTCGTCCACGCCACCGCTGCCGCCGGGATCCCACCACCGGGTGGCGATCATCCATTCGTGCAGCCTCTGTCCGGCGTGCCCGAAGGGGGCGTTCTGGCTCAGACCCTCACCGGTGCCGAAGCCGTCGAGGGAGATGGAGAAGTTGTGGACGCGGACCCGTGACATGGCTGGTGCTCCTTCGCACTCGGCGACTCCGTCGTCCCCCGATGATGACTGCTCGGCGCGCCCGGGGAAAGTGCCGCCTGTGGCCGCCGCCGGTGCTCATCGCCTGACGGCGGTCCCCCGCGTGCTGTCCCTCGTGCCCCGACCGGTCAGGCCCGCTGTCCGCGCCGCGGCCCGCGTCCGGCCCGGAGCCGGACGATTCCCGCCAGCAGCAGGCATGCGCCCGCCAGGGTGCCCGCGAACCAGTGGACGGAGGAGGGGACGCCCACCGCGCCGGCCAGGACCCCGAGGCCCAGGACCGGCACGGCACTGCCCAGATAGGTCACGACGTAGACCGCGCTGACCACCCGGGCGTTGTCGGCAGCCGGAACGGCCACGGACAGCGCGTTGAACGCCGTGCGGAACGCGACGCCCTGGGCCGCCCCGGCCACCAGGGCGGCGAGGAGCAGCAGCGGCAGGCTGGACAGCGCGCCCGCCACCCCGATCAGCGCCGTGCCCAGGGCCATCCCCACCAGGGCCCCGGGCAGGGCCCGGACGCGGGGGCGTCCCACCAGCTGCGCCGCGGCGGACCCGATGAGCACGAGGGCCGCCAGCGCCCCGATCCCGGCCGGGGAGCTCACCCCGAGCGTTCGTGCGAAGTAGCCCGGAGCCAGCGAGAGGCTGAAGCCGAAGAGCGCAAAGCTGAGGAAACCGACCGCGGCCGCCTGCTGGAACCGCGTGCGGACCCCGGGCGGCAGGCAGAGACGGCGCGGCCGCAGGGCCTTGAAGGCCGCCGATCCCGGGGCCGGGGCGATGGCCGGCCTGGCGTGCAGCGTCCACAGCGGCACCAGGACGGCGATCAGCATGGTGCAGTGGACGGCGAAGGGAGTCGTCGTCGGGTGGGGCAGCTGGCCCAGGGCCCCGCCCAGGAGGGGGCCCGCCGCCACTCCGCCCGCCGACGCCAGGAGGGTGAAGCGGCCGGCCCACTCCGGGCGGTGGGGCAGGAGCTCCCGGAGCGCCGCGCTGCTGGCGCCGGTCACCATCGCGACGGCTGCGCCCTGCAGGACCCGACCGGTCACGAGACCGGCGAGACCCCCGGCGGTCGCGAAGACGATCTCACCGGCCAGTCCCACGAGGACCGACAGCACCAGGGCAGTGCGCCGCCCGATGTGGTCCGACCAGTGCCCGTAGAGAACGAGCCCGGCAATGAGGGCCAGGACGTAGGAGGAGAACGCCACCGTCACCGCGAAGGGGCCGAGCCCCAGGCGCTCCTGCAGCGCGGGGTACAGCGGGGTGGCCAGGTTGGCGCCCACCAGCAGCAGTGCCGTCGTGGACATGGTCAGCACCAGGCGGGAGCGCGATCCCGCGTTCCATCCCCGGCCTGCGTCGCCGGCGCCGGAGCGCATGGTCAGCTCGTTGAACACGGTCATCGCGGGCCTTCCGGTGGGATCGGCGATTGCGGGCTGTGCCGTGGGCGGCCGGCGCAGTGTGCTCACGCAGTCTGCCGGAGACTGAGTCCGGCACCACCGAGATGCTTGCGGAACTGATCACGCTGATCAAAAGTTGGAGGCGGACCACTGACAGGGAGACCACCGTGACCACACTGGACGCCGTCGACATCGGGCTGCTGCTGCACCTCCTGCGGTACCCCCGGGCGCAGATCGGGGAGGTGGCGGCCGCACTCGGGGTCGCCCGCAACACCGTGGTCTCGCGGATGCGCCGGCTCGAGCGCCGGGAGGTGCTGCGCTCCGGCGGTCGAGACGTCGACCTGGCCTCCGTGGGCTTCGACGTCCTGGCGTTCCTCACCCTCGAGGTCACCCACCGGGAGCTCGACGCCGTCGTCACCGCCCTGCGCGGCATCGACAACGTCCTGGAGGTGCACGAGATCTCGGGGCGCGGGGACGTCTGGTGCCGGGTGGCGGCACGGGAGACCCGTGATCTGCACGCCGTTCTGCGTTCGATCCTGCGGATCCGGGGAGTCCTCCGCGCCGAGACGTCCCTGGCCCTCAGCGAGCAGATCCCCTACCGGGTCCAGCCCCTCCTGCGAACGCTCACGGAGGGCGGCCGCACGTCAGCGTGAGGGTCGCTCCTCGACGACCCCCGAAGCCCGCTGCGTCCACCCCACGGTGCCCGCGCGGCGGCGGACGCTGTCCCCACGCGGGCACCGATCAGCCCACCGGTTCCCGGGACTGGTTGGATGGGGACCTCCAGGCTTCTGTCCCCGTGCCGCGCCGCGGAACGTCCGCGAAGCCTCCGACGGTCAGGAAGGCCGTGCGTCGTGCCTTGTCCAGCAGCACCAGGAGCAGTCCGATGACGGGGATCCGGGGCCGTCCCGCTGCGGTCCGGAGAAGGCGGCGACCCGGGGCCCTGCCGGCTCGCCGGGCGCGGACCGTGGTGCTGCTGGGCGTCGACGGGGCCGGGAAGACGACCACCGCCGCGGCACTGGTGGCGGAGGAGGCCCGGGCGGGGCGGGAGGCGGTCGTGCTGCGCAACCGGTCCGGCCGCCGTTGGCTGGCACGCACCTCGGCGCGGTGGGGGGTGGAGGTGCCGGCGCGGTGGGCGGACCGGTTCGAGACCGTGGTGCGCACCGCCAACGTCCTGGTCTCCCAGGTGCGTGCCGCACACCGGGACGGTCTGGTGGTGATCGATCGCCACCTGGTGTGCCAGTCGGTGCTGCGGCAGGTCCGGGGTCTGCCGCCGGGCCGGGTCCTGCCGTGGCTGGCGGTCAGGGCGCTGCGCGGGGCCGTGGTGGTGGTTCTCGACGTCCCGGCCGAGACCGCCCGTGCGCGGATCCTCGCCCGCGGGCAGGACCACGAGTCGCTGGAGTACCTGCGCGCGGCCCGGGCGGCCTATCTGGAGCTCGCCGGTGCTCTGGGCTGGACCGTCGTGGACGCCACCGGGGCCCCCGAGTCGGTTCTCGCCCGGTTCACCGGCCGGTGACGGGCGGGAACCCCTGACCGGTCCTCCCGGGTCACTCCCCGGCGCGCTCTCGCCCTTCGCGCGCCCCGATGCGTCGACATATTTCGCCGGGCGGTTCCGGTCCGTGGTCCGGGTCGCTAGTCTCAGGTCCACCTGCGGGCAGAGGCGAATCCCCCACCAGCGCGCCGTCTGCGACTCCCGGACTCCTCGGCGTCCACCGGCGCGCCCGGTTCCACCGGGCAGCCGGGATCCGCGGGCCCCGCGACGGTCCTGGGGGTTCGGGAAGCGGGGCACTCCGCCGGAAGCGTCACGCCCCGCGGGGGCGGGCACCGACCGGGCACGGCACGACACCACCGAGCACACCACTACGACGAAGTAGGGAAGCGCGATGACCACGACGACCAGCATCCACTCCGGATCGACACCGCCCGCACCGCCGGCGCCGCAGACGATCGGGACCAGCGTTCGAGGGTTCCAGGTCCTGCCCCGGGAGCAGACCCGGCGCGGAGCCGCACCGGCCGAGAGCGCCGGGCGTCCCCCCGGCCGCGGGAGTTCCGAGCGGGAACGCCCCGAGGACGACGAGGCGGTCATCACCGCGGTGCTGGCCGCCGTCAGCCACCGCTCCTCCCGGGAACGCCCCGAGGACGACGAGGTGGTCCTCACCTACACGAGCGAGCCCGCCTGCCGGCACGTGGGGTGAGCCCTCGGGCCGGGCGCAGCGGCCGGTGGGTGCTCAGGCGGTGCGCCGGAGCGCGAGGACGGTCGTGTCGTCATCGGCGCCGGAGGTGCCGGCGTAGTCGCTGCACAGCGTCACGAGCTCTTCGGCGGTGCCGGCCAGCGTGTTGAGGGCTGCGGCGGTCGCGACGGCCGCCTCGAGGTCGTCGAAGAAGTCCAGGTAGCCGTCGGAGACCACCAGCAGGGTCTGTCCGGGCAGCAGCGTGGTGGTGTGCACGTCCCAGATCCACTCGGCCACGACCCCCAGGGGTGGGCCCGAGGAGGACAGTCGGCGGTGGGCGCCTTCCGGGGACAGGATCAGTGCCAGGCCGTGGCCGGCGTCGATGTAGCTCATCTCCCCGGTGTCGCTGTGCACCCGGGCGATGAAGGCGGTGATGAACGCCCCCGCCTCCTCCAGCAGCGGGGTCAGCGCCCCGGCCGCGCGCTTCATGGCCTCCGCCGGGGGGTTGTACTGGAACGTCCCGCGCAGCACGGCGCGCGCGGAGGCGGACAGCAGGGCCGCGGGGATGCCCTTGCCCATCACGTCGGTGACCATCGCCTGCACCTCGTCGCCCAGGACCATCCAGTCGTAGAAGTCCCCGCCGATGGACCGCGCCGGCAGGCACCGGCCGGCGGCCTCGACCACGGGGGTGACCAGCCCGGTGCGGGGCATGAGCATCTGCTGGATCTGTTCGGCCCGGTCCAGCTCCATCTGGGCCGCGAGCTCGCGCTCCACCCACCCGGCCATCTCCGCGAGGATGCGCCGCTCCCGCTCGTCCAGCTCGCGCGGGACGCTGTCGACCAGGCACAGGGACCCGACCGGCTCACCGCCGGGGGCGTGCAGCGGGTGGCCGGCGTAGAAGCGCACCGGGTCGTCCCCGCTGACGAACGAGCTGCCGGCGAAGCACTGCTCGGTCATCGCGTCGGCGACGATCAGCGGGGCGTCCCGGTCGACCGTGCGCGCGCACAGCGAGTCGGCGCGGGTGGCGTGGACGAGCCCGTCCAGTCCCGCCTCGGCCTTGGTGAACTGCCGGTCGGCGTCGATGAGGTTCACGGCCGCGGCCTTCACCCCGAAGACGTCCTGGGCGATGCGCACCACACGGTCGTAGCGCTCCTCCCGGGGGGTGTCCAGGATCTTCAGGGCGTGCAGGGCATCGACCCGGGCGGCCTCCGTGCGGGCCGTGTGCGTTTGCATGCCACCAGGCTATCGGGGTGGGGACCGGCGACGACCGCCGGCACCCCCCCCGGAGGGTCTGCCCCTAGGCTGGGCGGGTGAACGCACCGACAGCCGTCGCACGGGCCGAGCGCCACCAGGTGGCGGTGTACCTGGTGACCATCGCGGCCGCGGTCCTCGTGGGCTGGACGGTGCCCGGCGCGCCGGCGCTCGCCCCGGCCATCACCCCGGTCCTGGGGCTGCTGCTGTTCGCCACGTTCCTGGCCGTCCCGTTCGCCGCACTGGGCCGGGCCTTCGCGGATCTCCGCTTCCTCGCGGCGCTGCTGGTGGTGAACTTCCTGGTCGTCCCGGTCGTGGTCCTCGGGCTGTCCCGGCCGGTCGCCGGGCACGAGGCCCTGCTGCTGGGCGTGCTGCTCGTGCTGCTGGCCCCCTGCGTGGACTACGTCATCGTCTTCACCGGCCTCGCCGGGGGCGCCGCCGACCGGCTGTTGGCGGCCGCCCCGCTGCTGATGCTCGCGCAGATGCTGCTCCTGCCCGCCTACCTGCTGCTCCTCGCCGGCCCGGAGGCGGTGGCCCTGGTGGAGCTGGGCCCCTTCGTGGAGGCGTTCGTGCTCCTGATCCTGCTGCCCCTGGCCGCGGCGGCGGCCGTGCAGCGGGCGGCGTCCCGCTCCGCCGCGGCCCGGCGGCTGGAGTCCGCGACGGGCGCGGCGATGGTGCCGCTCATGGCGCTGACCCTGTTCACCGTGATCGCCTCGCAGGTGCGCGGGGTGGGGGAGCAGCTGGCCGACCTCGCGGCGGTCGTGCCGCTCTACGCCGGCTTCCTGGTGCTCATGGTCCCGATCGGGATCCTGGCCGCCCGCCTCGCCCGCCTGGACGTGCCGGTCTCCCGGGCCCTGGTCTTCGGCGGGGTCACCCGCAACTCCCTCGTGGTGCTCCCCCTGGCCCTGGCGCTGCCGGAGCGGCTCGCGCTGACGCCGTTCGTCGTCGTCACCCAGACCCTGGTCGAGCTGGTGGGGATGGTGGTGCTGGTGCGGCTGGTCCCCGCGCTGGTGCGGGACCGCGATCCACGACACAGTGGGGGCACCACCCCGTCCCACCGAAAGGCACCCCGCCCATGACGCAGCGCCTCCGCCCCGCCACCCAGGCCCTCCGACTGTGGGGTCCGCGCCAGTGGGGCGCCGCGGTGCTCGCGGGGCTCGCCACCGCCCTGGTCCTGGGGCTCGCCACCGTGCTCATCCCCAACGGCGTCTTCAGCCGCGAGATCCCGCCCGTGTGGTGGAACTACCCCGTCTGGATCGCCACCTCGGCGCTCACCGGTGTCCTCGTGGCCTCCTACGTGGCCCCCGTGGCCGGCGGCACCCCGCTTCCCGGGGACGACGACGTCGCCGCGGCCACCGTGGCCCGGGCCGTCGAGTCCGGCGAGCGCCGCAGCGCCCGGCTGGGCGCGGTCGGCACGTTCGCCGCCTGGTTCGCCGTGGGCTGCCCGGTCTGCAACAAGCTCGCGCTGCTGGCCCTCGGCTCCACCGGGGCCCTGACGTGGTTCGCGCCCGTCCAGCCGTGGCTGGGGCTGCTGGCGCTCGCCCTGAGCGCGTTCGCCGTGGTCCACCGCCTCGCCGGGCAGATGGCGTGCCCCGTGAACCTGCCGGTCTCCACCGCGCGCAACGCGGTGGTCCCGGCCGCCGCTGAGGTCCCGGAGGGCCGGTAGGAAGGGTCGCCGCGGCGGTCCTCCCCGCGGCCTGGCCGGGGCCGTTCGCCGGCCCACCACTCGTGCGACGCGCTCGGGGTTCATAGACTGGCCCTCCGCGCCGCGGACCGCAGTTCAGCAGTCGAACACCGTCAGCAGTCCACCGAAGAAGGGACCTCCCCATGACCGACCAGGACAACGGCACCGCCAAGGTGCGCCAGCTCATCAAGGACACCCGGATCGCCATGCTCACCCACGCGGACGAGCACGGGAACCTGATCTCCAAGCCGATGGCCACGCAGGACGTGGACTTCGACGGCACCGTGTACTTCATCGCCGAGCGCACCTCGGACCAGGTTCAGGACCTGCAGCAGCGGCCGGCCGTGAACGTCGCCTACGCCGGGGACGGCGCCTGGGTCTCGCTGACCGGGACGGCGCTGGTGCTCAACGACGAGGCCAAGCTCAAGGAGCTGTGGGACAGCTTCACCGGCTCCTGGCTCGAGGGCGGGCCGGAGAACCCGAACAACATCCTCATCGAGGTCACCGGCCGCTCCGCCGAGTACTGGGACACCCCCGGCGGCGGCAAGGTCACCCAGGTGGCCAACCTCGTGAAGTCCAAGGTCACCGGCGACACGATCAAGGGCGACAAGGGCGTCGTCGACCTCTGACGCCGGCCGGGGCCGTCCGCTCCGCCCGGACCGGACGGTCCCGCCCCCGGGCGTGTCCCGGGGTGCGTTGGTAGGATCCGGGCATGAACACTTCTCTGGTCCGCCCCCGCAACGGCAAGCTCATCGCCGGCGTCTGCGCGGCCCTGGCGGCCCGCTTCGGACTGCCGAAGTTCCTCCTGCGGCTGGGCTTCATCGTCTTCGGCCTGGTGGGCGTGGGGGAGCTGGTCTACATCGCCCTGTGGATCATCATCCCCAAGGAGGCCTGAGCCTCATCCCTGCTCCTCCGGCCCCGCGTGCGGGTCGGTGATCTCGCGCAGTGCTGTGAGCGCCTCGCGCAGCTGGCGCATCCTCCGTCCGCCCAGGTGCGCACTCCACTCCGCCTCGATCCGGGCCTCCTCCGCGCGGGCGATCGGCACGAGCTCGATTCCCCGGCCCGCGATCCGCACCAGCCGCGCCCGGGCGTCGCGAGGGTCGACCGTGCGCTCCACATAGCCCGCGCGCTCGAGCCGGTCCACCAGCACCGTGGCCGTCTGCTTGGCCACCTGCGCCTGCTCGGCCAGCTCGGACAGGCGGGTCCCGTCCGGGCCGATCCGCGCCAGGATGCGCGCCTGCGGCACGGTGAGGTCCGTGTAGCCGGCCCGACGCACCGCCTCCACGATCCGGTTCTCCGCCGAGCGGTGCGCGATGAACATGAGCACCCCGATGTTGAGCTGTCCTGTCATGCCCGCCCCTCGAAATAGTCCTATGAACGAACTATAATCGGGTCACCCGGAGGACACGAGGGGCCCGGTGGCGGCCCCGTCCGCGGGCGAGGAGGCAGGACCATGAGCACGGTCCGGAAGCACAGCACGACCGGCCCGATGGGCGACGACGACGTCTGGGCCGTGATCGACCTTCAGCGCCGGCGCACGGCGGACCTGCTCGCCGGGCTCTCCGGGGAGCAGTGGGACCACCCGTCGCTGTGCGAGGGATGGACGGTGCGGGACGTCGCCGCCCACCTGACGCTGCAGCAGCTGGGTCTCGGCGCCGCGCTGCTGTCCGCGCTGCGGCACCCGGGCGGCCTCAACCACGTCATCCTCGAGTCCGCCCGTGACCGCGCCCGCCGTCCGGCGGACCGCCTGGTCGCGGGCATCCGCGCCACGGTGGGCTCCCGGCGGCACAACGTGGGTGTGACGAGCCTCGAGACGCTGACCGACATCCTGGTGCACGGCCAGGACATCGCCGTGCCGCTGGGCCTCGAGCTCGAGATGCCCCCGGAGGCCGCGGCCGTCGCCGCGGAGCGCGTGCGGTCCACCGGGGGCACGCGCACGGCGCGGGTGTTCCGGCACCTGCCGCTGGAGGGCTTCCGGTTAGTCGCCACAGACGTCTCCTGGGCCGCGGGCGAGGGCCCCGAGATCCGGGGACCGGCCGCCGCGCTGCTGCTCCTGCTCACGGGGCGCCGCGCCGGGCTGGACCGGCTGGCGGGAGACGGGGTCGAGATGCTGCGGCACCGGCTCGCGCCCGCGTGACTTCTGGGCCCACGCAGCCCCAGGGGCCCGGGCGAGGCGCTCGGCGGCTCAGGCCGCGGGGCGGGTGGAGTCCCGGACGACGAGCTCGGGCTGGAAGCTCACGTGACGGTGGTGGTGGCCGGGGTCGGTGATCTCGTCCTCCAGCAGCTCCACGGCCGTGCGCCCGATCAGCCGCGCGGGCTGGCGGATCGAGGAGAGCGGGACGATCGCCGAGGTCGCGAAGTCGATGTCGTCGTAGCCGATGAGCGCGATGTCCTCGGGCACCCGGACGCGGTGGGTGAACGCGAAGGCCTGCAGCAGCCCGAGCGCCAGCAGGTCGTTGGCGGCGAACACGGCCTCGGGGCGTCGCTCCGGGGGGAGCTCGAGGATCTGCTCGCCGACCCGGCGTCCCTCCAGCACCGTCAGGGCGGTGGTGCTGAAGGACTCCAGGGACGCACCGGGCACGGCCTCGACCGCCCGCTGCGCCCCCGCCCGGCGGTCGCGGACCTGGTGCAGGGAGTCGGGGCCGCCCACGTAGGCGATCCGCCGGCGGCTCGTGCCCAGGAGGTGCGCCACGGCCGCGCGGCCGCCCTCGACGTCGTCCACGGCCAGCGAGCAGTACTCGCTGGGAGCCGCGTGCTCGTCCACCAGCACCACCGGGGTGCCGCGGGAGCGCAGGACGTCGACGCGGGCCCGCTCCGGGGTCTGGGGGGTGACGAGCACGCCCCGGACCCGCTGCTCCTCGAACAGGTCCAGGTACAGGCTCTCCCGCTCGGGGGAGAGCCCCGCGTTGCCGATGATCACGGCCTGGCCCAGCCGCTCGGCGGCCGTCTCCGCGCCCAGGGCGATCTCGTTGTAGAACGGGTTGGCCGAGTCCTGCACCACGAGCCCCACGGTGCGCGAGCGGCCGGCCTTGAGCTGGCGCGCGACGTCGTTGCGGACGTAGCCCAGGTCCTCGATGACCCGGAGCACACGGCGGCGGCGGTCCTCGGAGACCACCTCGGGGCGGTTGAGGACGTTGGAGACGGTGCCGATGGACACCCCGGCCTCCCGGGCCACCTCCTTGATGCTCACCGCCGGTCGCGCAGGGGTCACGTCGTCACTTTCCCTCGGAACTGTCCAGGTCCTCGATTCTAACGATCCGGCCGCCCGGCGTGCCCGGCGCGCGGGCGGGCCGCGGTCCCCTCGACGCGCCGGGCCGCGGCTCCCCGGCCGGCACGCCGAGGGGCCGCGGCCCGGTGGTGTCGCTGCGGTGCGCCGGGCTCAGCCCACCGGCTGGGCCGGCCGGGAGGCGGGCGTCCCGTAGCGGTCCTCCTCGATCTGCTCCAGGCTCTTGCCGCGGGTGTCCGGGGCGCCGATCACGCCGACGAGCAGCGCGACCAGAAGGGCGCCGATCATGATCATGCCCACGAAGGGCACGCCGTGCTCGGCGAGCAGGGTGGGGAACCAGTAGCTGAGCAGGCCCACGACGATGCGGGCGACGAAGAACAGCACGCCCTGCGCGCTGGCACGGTAGCGGGTCGCGAACATCTCCGCGGCCCACAGGGCGTAGAACGCCTGGGCGCCGATGCCGGCGGACACGCCCCAGAGCACGGCGAAGAGGATCAGCACCGGCATGGTGACGTGGGCGAAGACCAGCAGCACCCAGGCGGCGATCCCCAGGACCGCCCCGATGCCGTAGAGCAGGCGCCGGTCGACCCGGTCGCCGTAGCGCATGAAGCCGAACCAGGTGGCCAGCACCGTGAAGCTCCACAGCAGCACCTGGAGCAGGTTCTGCTGGGTGGCCGACTCGACGCCGGCGGTCTCGTACACCCGCGGCATGAAGATGCCCATCTGCCCCGCGACGAGGTTCCACAGCGCGTACACGCCCACGAGGAAGAGCAGCGCCTTGAGGTTGGTGCGGTTGGTGAGCAGCTCGCGGTAGTTGCGCCGCTTGGTCCCGGTGGCCTCCGAGGCGCGCCGCTCCTCGTCGGACTTCTTCCAGGTGTGGGACTCGGAGAGGCCCCGGCGGACCCACCAGGTGACGAAGGCGACCACGAACAGGTGGGCGAAGACGATGCGGGTGCCCAGCAGCCCCAGCGGCACCACGAAGGTGGCGAACAGGAACACCAGCGCCGGGGCCAGGGACCACGCGAACTGGGCGGTGCCCACGTGCTTCGCCCGGGCCTCGGACGGCGCCTCCTCGGCGATGTAGGTCCAGGCCACGGGGACGCCGGCGCCCACGGCGATGCCGGTCAGGACCACGCCGAGCACCAGCATCCACGGCGCCACGGCGAAGATCACGAAGGCGGTGCCGATCATGTACAGGATCAGGTCGTAGGTGTAGATGAACTTGCGCCCGTACCGGTCGCCGAGCGGCCCGCCGATCAGCGCGCCGAGGGCCGCGCCGAAGGCGTTGGCGCTGAGCGCGGCCACGAGGCCGACGGCGAGGTTCGTGAAGCCGAAGTACTCCTGCCACAGGCTCAGGCTGGTGGCCAGCGCGATGATGGACCCGGCTTCGATGTAGTTGGACATGGAGACCGCGATGGTGGCCTTCCAGCCCCCGAGCTTCGTGGTGGTCATGGGTGATTCTTCGGTGACGGTGACGGTGACGGTGACGGTGGTGCCGTGCGGGTGGTGGTCCCGGCTCAGGCCAGGTGGAAGTACGGGAGGAGCGGTTCGGGGTGCGACCCCTCGACGAAGTACTGGGCCATCTCGGCCTGCCAGCGCGCGTTGACCGGGTGGTCGTCCATGAGCGCCTGGGTGGCCGCGACGTCGTCGGCCTCGAAGCAGCCCACGACCAGGCCGTCCTCCGGGTGCAGGAACAGGGAGTAGTTGCGCCAGCCGGTCTCCCGGAGGGCGGCGAGCATCGTGGGCCAGACCTGCTGGTGCACCTCGACGTACTCGGCGAGCTTCTCGGGGCGGACGTGGAGGAGGAAGCACCGGCGGGTGCGGGTGATCTCCTCGGGCAGCTCGATCAGTTCCTGCAGCGTCGCGGCGGACGGGTGGGCGCCCATGCGGGACTCCTTCGTGGTGGGACCGTCGGAACGACCGGCCGGAGAGGAGAAGCGGTGATGCTCCGCGGGGCAGGGCAGACGTCCCGCCGACCGCGGCATGTGAGGTGCCTCTCAGTACCGGGCCATCGTAGTCACACTTTGAGTCGTTTCAATACCCCTGCCTCAGTTTTGTCCGACGGGATCTTCAACGGGGACGGAGGGCCTCGTCATCGGAGCCCAGATCGGGTCTTGACGTGATCCGGATCGCCGCCTATCGTCATGAAACGATTCAAAATCTGAGCACGCCGCCGTCCCGGTCGCGTCCCCGATCCCCGCACGAAAGATGTGAAGCCCATGACTGCATTCGACGACATCGCGCCCCAGCTGGCCGCCCAGGCCATCGAGCTGCCCTCGTGGGCGTTCGGCAACTCGGGGACCCGGTTCAAGGTCTTCTCCACCCCGGGCACCCCGCGCACGGTCGAGGAGAAGATCGCCGACGCCGCCACGGTGCACCGGTTCACCGGACTGGCCCCGAGCGTCGCCCTGCACATCCCGTGGGACCAGGTGGACGACTATGGGGCCCTGGCCCGGTACGCGGCCGACCAGGGGGTGGCGCTGGGCACGATCAACTCCAACACCTTCCAGGACGAGGCGTACAAGTTCGGCTCCCTCACCCACTCGGACCCCGCAGTGCGCCGGAAGGCCGTCGACCACCACCTGCGGTGCCTGGAGATCATGACCGGGACCGGCTCGCGGGACCTGAAGATCTGGCTGGCCGACGGCTCCAACTACGCCGGCCAGCAGGACCTGCGTGGACGCCAGGACCGGCTGGCGGAGTCGTTGGCCGAGATCTACGCCCAGGTCGGGGCGGAGCAGCGGCTGGTGCTGGAGTACAAGTTCTTCGAGCCGGCGTTCTACCACACCGACGTCCCGGACTGGGGGACGGCCTGCGCCCAGGTCACCGCCCTCGGGGAGCGGGCGCTCGTCTGCCTGGACACCGGCCACCACGCCCCGGGCACCAACATCGAGTTCATCGTGATGCAGCTGCTGCGGCTGGGCAAGCTCGGGTCCTTCGACTTCAACTCCCGCAACTACGCCGACGACGACCTCATCGTCGGCGCTGCGGACCCGTTCCAGCTCTTCCGCATCATGGTCGAGGTGATCCGCGGCGGGGCCCTGGACCCGGACTCCGGCGTGGCCTTCATGCTCGACCAGTGCCACAACGTGGAGGAGAAGATCCCCGGCCAGATCCGCTCGGTGCTCAACGTCCAGGAGATGACCGCCCGCGCCCTGCTGCTGGACCGGGTGGCCCTGACCGCCGCCCAGGAGGCCGGCGACGTGCTCGGCGCCCACCAGATCCTGATGGACGCCTTCTACACCGACGTCCGCCCCGCCCTGGCGGACTGGCGCGAGGCCCGCGGCCTTCCGGCGGACCCGATGGCCGCCTACGCCGCCTCCGGGCACCAGCAGCGCCTGGCCGCCGAGCGCGTCGGCGGCACCCAGGCCTCCTGGGCCTCCTGACCTCACCCCCTGCACACCACCTCGCAGAGAGACACCTGATCATGCAGACCACCACGCACTCCGTCGTCGCCGACCTGATCGCCCGCTCCAACCGGCTCGGCGCGGACCCGAAGAACACCAACTACGCCGGCGGGAACACCTCCGCCAAGGGCACCGCGACCGATCCCGTCACGGGCGAGGGCGTCGAGCTGCTGTGGGTCAAGGGCTCCGGCGGTGACCTCGGCACCCTCACCGAGAAGGGCCTCGCCGCGCTGCGGCTGGACCGGGTCCGCGCGCTGACCGGTGTCTACCGCGGGGTCGAGCACGAGGACGAGATGGTCGCGGCCTTCGACTACTGCCTGCACGGGGCGGGCGGGGCGGCGCCGTCCATCGACACGGCCATGCACGGGCTGGTCGACGCCCCGCACGTGGACCACCTGCACCCCGACTCCGGCATCGCGGTCGCCACCGCCGCCGACGGGGAGCGGCTCACCGGCGAGATCTTCGGCGGGAAGGTCGTGTGGGTGCCCTGGCGCCGCCCCGGCTTCCAGCTGGGCCTGGACATCGCGGCGATCAAGGAGGCGAACCCGGAGGCGATCGGGTGCATCCTCGGCGGGCACGGCATCACCGCCTGGGGCGCCACCAGCGAGGAGTCCGAGCAGAACTCGCTGTGGATCATCCGCACCGCCGAGCAGTACATCGACCAGCACGGCCGGCCCGAGCCCTTCGGCCCGGTCCTGGACGGCTACGGGGCGCTGCCGGCGGAGCAGCGCCGGGCCAAGGCCGCGGCCCTGGCCCCCGTGATCCGCGGGCTGGCCTCCGCCGACCGCCCGCAGGTGGGCCACTTCACCGACGACGCCCGGGTGCTGGAGTTCCTCGCCGGCACCACACACCCGCGCCTGGCCGCGCTCGGGACCTCCTGCCCGGACCACTTCCTGCGCACCAAGGTCAAGCCCCTGGTCCTGGACCTGCCCGCCGGCGCCCCGGTCGAGGACTGCGTCGCACGGCTGAAGGAGCTGCACGAGGCCTACCGCGCGGACTACCAGGCCTACTACGACCGCCACGCCGGCCCGGACTCGCCCGCGATCCGCGGGGCGGACCCGGCGATCGTGCTCGTCCCCGGGGTGGGCATGTTCTCCTTCGGCAAGAACAAGCAGACCGCCCGGGTGGCCGGGGAGTTCTACCTCAACGCGATCAACGTCATGCGCGGGGCCGAGGGCATCTCCGCCTACGCCCCGATCGACGAGGCCGAGAAGTTCCGCATCGAGTACTGGGCCCTGGAGGAGGCCAAGCTCCGGCGGCTGCCCGCGCCCCAGCCGCTGGCCACCCGGATCGCCCTCGTGACCGGCGCGGCCTCGGGCATCGGCAGGGCCATCGCCACCCGCCTGGCCGCCGAGGGCGCCTGCGTGGTCATCGCCGACCTGGACGCCGAGAAGGCCCGCGCCGCGGCCGCGGAGCTCGGCGGGACCGACGTGGCCGTCGGCGTCGCCGTCGACGTCTCGGACGAGGCCGCCGTGCAGGCCGCGATCGAGGCGGCCGTCCTCGCCTTCGGCGGGCTGGACCTGGTGGTCAACAACGCCGGCCTGTCGCTGTCCAAGCCGCTGCTGGAGACCACCGAGAAGGACTGGGACCTGCAGCACGACGTGATGGCCAAGGGCTCCTTCCTGGTCTCCAAGAACACGGCCCGCGTGCTCATCGCCCAGGGGCTGGGCGGGGACATCGTCTACATCTCCTCGAAGAACTCGATCTTCGCCGGGCCCAACAACATCGCCTACTCCGCCACCAAGGCCGACCAGGCCCACCAGGTCCGGCTGCTCGCCGCCGAGCTGGGCGAGCACGGGATCAAGGTCAACGGCATCAACCCGGACGGCGTGGTGCGCGGCTCCGGGATCTTCGCCGGCGGCTGGGGCGCCAAGCGCGCCGCGGTCTACGGCGTGCCGGAGGAGGAGCTGGGCGCGTACTACGCCCAGCGCACCCTGCTCAAGCGGGAGGTGCTGCCCGAGAACGTCGCCAACGCGGTCTTCGCCCTGTGCACCGCCGACTTCTCCCACACCACCGGCCTGCACGTGCCCGTCGACGCCGGCGTGGCCGCCGCCTTCCTCCGGTGAGCCCGGTGCGCACCACCGCGGCGGTCGCCGCCGTCGACCTCGGGGCCACCAGCGGGCGCGTGATCCTCGGCGGCCTCGTGGACGGGCGGCTCCGGATGCGCCACGTGGCCCGCTTCCCCAACCAGCCCGTGCGCCTGCACGAGGGGGACCGGGCCGGTCTGCACTGGAACATCACCGAGCTCCACCGGTCCGTGACCGCCGGGCTGGCCCAGGCCCTCCGCCAGGAGGACGACGTCGTCTCCGTCGGCGTCGACTCCTGGGCGGTGGACTACGCGCTGCTGCGCCACGGGCGGATGCTCGGGGTGCCCTACCACTACCGGGACGAGCGCACCGCCGCCGGGGTGGCGGCGGTCCACGCACGGGTGGGGCGGGAGGAGCTGTACCGGCGCAACGGGCTGCAGCACCTGCCGTTCAACACGGTCTTCCAGCTCGCCGCCGACCGGCTCGCCGGGGACCTGGCCGTGGCCGACCGGGCCCTGCTGATCCCCGACCTCGTCGCCTACTGGCTCACCGGGCAGCAGGTCGCCGAGGCCACCAACGCCTCCACCACCGGCCTGCTCGACGCCCGCACCGGGCAGTGGGACACCCGGCTGCTGGACGAGCTCGGGTTCGCCCGGGAGCTGCTCGCCCCCGTCGTCGCCCCCGGCACCACGATCGGCGAGCTGCTGCCGGCGGTGGCGGCCGAGCTCGGCGCCGGCCCAGGCCTGCCGGTCACCGCCGTCGGCTCCCACGACACCGCCTCCGCCGTGGCCGCCGTGCCGAGCACCGCCGAGGACGCCGCCTTCATCTCCTCCGGGACCTGGTCGCTGGTCGGCATCGAGCTGGAGGCCCCGGTGCTCGGCGAGGAGAGCCGGGCGGCGAACTTCACCAACGAGGGCGGGGTGGACGGGCGGGTCCGCTACCTGAAGAACGTCTCGGGACTGTGGCTGCTCACCGAGTCCATGCGCAGCTGGGACGGGCCCGGCGCCACCGACGCCCAGCGCAGCAGCGACCTCTCGGCCCTGCTCGCCGAGGCCGCCGCCGTGACCCGCCCCGTGGCCGTCTTCGACGCCACCGACGACCGCTTCACCGCCCCGGGGGACATGCCCGCCCGCATCACCGCCTGGTGCCGGGAGCACGACGTCGAGCCCCCGCGCGGCCGCGCCGAGGTGGTGCGCTCGATCCTGGAGTCCCTGGCCGCGGCCTACGCCACCACGATCGAGCAGGCCGAGCGGCTGTCCGGGCGGAGCATCCGCACCGTGCACGTGGTGGGCGGCGGCTCGCAGAACGCCCTGCTGTGCCAGCTCACCGCCGACCGCACCGGCCGCACCGTGCACGCCGGCCCCGTGGAGGCCACCGCGATCGGCAACGTCCTGGTCCAGCTGCGGGCCGCCGGCGTCCTCTCCGGCACCCTGGAGGCCCTGCGGGAGCTCGTGGCCCGGACGTTCGAACCCGTCCGCTACGAGCCGCGGGTGCTCAGTCCCGCCTGCCGGTCGTGAGCGATCTGTGGCACGGTGAGGAGCACGCCCCGGGAGAAAGCGACACCGCCATGACCGACGCCATCCGGACCTCCGGCCGGGCCGCCCGCCTCACGGAGCTCGTCGACCGGCTCTCCCTGGCGGAGAAGGTCCACCTGCTCACCGGCGAGACCGACTTCACCCTGCCCGGCAACGAGAGGATCGGCCTGGCAGCCCTGGCCTTCTCGGACGGTCCCACCGGCGTCCGAGGGCTGACCTTCGTCGGTGGGGACGCCGTGGCCCTGTTCCCCAGCGCGACCCTGATCGCCGGTGCCTTCGACGACGGGATCGCCGAGGAGGTGGGGCGGATGCTGGCCGAGGAGGCCCAGCGCCAGCACATCCACGTGGTCCTCGGTCCCACGATCAACCTGCACCGGACCCCGCTGGGCGGGCGGCTGTTCGAGGCCTACTCCGAGGACCCGTACCTCACCGGGCGCACGGCGGCCGCCTACGTGCGCGGCATGCAGGAGCGCGGGACCGCCGCCTGCCTGAAGCACCTGGTGGCCAACGAGTCCGAGACGCTGCGCAACTTCATGGACTCCCGGGTCCCGGAGACCGCACTGCGCGAGCTGTACCTGCTGCCCTTCGAGATGGCGGTCCAGGACGCGGGCGCCTGGTCGATGATGGCCGCCTACAACGATGTCAACGGGGTGGCGGCCACGGAGCACGACCACGTCCAGAACGGGATCGTCAAGGGCGAGTGGGGCTGGGACGGGCTGATCATGAGCGACTGGTTCGCCACCAAGCGCACCGCGGCCTCCGCCCAGGGCGGCCTGGACCTCGTCATGCCCGGCCCCGGCGGGCCCTGGGGCGAGCGCCTCGTGACCGCGGTCCGGGCCGGTGAGGTCGCCGAGGAGACGATCGACGACCACGTGCTGCGGCTGCTGCGCCTGGCCGAGCGGGTCGGCGGGCTCACCCCGCCGGGGCGGCAGTCCCGCCCGTGGGCCCAGGACCTGCCCGCGGTGGACTCCCCGCAGCGGAAGGAACAGCTGCGCCGGATCGCCGCCCGGGGCATGACCGTCGTGGCGAACGACGGCGTCCTGCCCCTGGCCGTGGAGGGGGATGCCGGCCAGGACGTGGCGCTGATCGGACGGCACGCGATCGACACCGTGGACATGGGCGGGGGCTCGGCGGTCGTGAACCCGCCCTACCGGTCCACGATCGCCGAGGGGCTGGCCGCGCTGCTCGGGGAGCGCGTGCGCGTGGCCGACGGTCCGGCCGTGCGGACCCGCCCGGTCCCCGCGGACCCCGCCTTCCTCACGGATCCGGCCACCGGAACCCCGGGGATGCAGGTGGTGCTGCTCGGCGCCGACGGCACCGAGCTCACCCGGTACCACTCCGACTCCCCGGCGATCTCGCTCGACGGGCACGACGACCTCGGCGAGGTCCCGGCCACCGCGGTGCTCACCACCGTCCTGGCCAACGACGCGGGACCGGTGCGGCTGGGCGCCGTCGGCGCCGGGCGCTGGGACCTGGTGGCGGAGGGGCAGGAGCTGTCGGCCGAGCTGCGCCTCGAGGGGCAGGACCCGGGCGAGGCGATGCTGCGCCCGCCGGCCTTCGCCGAGACCGTGGAGCTGCCGGCTGCGGCCGCCCTCACGGCCACCGTGGCGCCGGCCCCGGTCGACTGGCGGGAGGTGCTCCTGGGCGATCCGGGTCTGGGGCTGGCCGAGGAGAGCCATCTGCTGCAGATGACCACGGCGGGCAAGACGGCCCTGGTGGCCGCCCCGGCCCCGCGCCCCGACGACGACCTGCTCGCCGCCGCCGAGGCCGCGGCGGCCGCCGCCGGCACCGCCGTCGTCGTCGTCGGCCTGACCGAGGAGCAGGAGACCGAGGCCGCCGACAAGACGACCCTCGTCCTGCCCGGGCGCCAGGACGAGCTCGTGCGACGCGTGGCCGCCGCCGCCGAGCGGACCGTGGTCGTCGTCAACGCCGCCACCCCCGTGCTCATGCCCTGGCTGGACCAGGTGGACGCGGTGCTGGTGGCCGGGCTGCCGGGTCAGGAGGGAGGACACGCCGTGGCCGCCGCCCTGACCGGCGTACTCGAGCCCACCGGGCGACTGGTCACCTCCTGGCCCGCCGCGGACGGGGCGGCCCCGGCGTGGGGCGTGGTCCCGGACGGCGACCGGGCACTGAGCTACGACGACGGCACGTTCATCGGCCACCGCGGCTACCACGCCGGGCACGCCCCCGCCCCGCTGTTCTGGTTCGGGCACGGCCTGGGCTACGGCACCTGGGAGTACGGGACCGTGCGGGCCCGGGCGGGCGAGGGCGGACCGGTGGTGGACGTCGAGCTCACGAACACCTCGTCCCGGGCGTCGCGGGAGACCGTGCAGGTCTACCTGGACCCGGCCGAGGACGACCAGCCGATCCGCTTGATCGGCTACCAGGGGGTGGACGTCCCCAGCAGGGCCACGGCCGCCGTCAGGGTGCGCTGCGACGACAGGCTGCTCCGCCGCTGGGACGACGCCGCCGGCACCTGGGCACCCCTGGCCGGGGGCGGGGAGCTCGTGCTCGCCCGCGGGCTGGGCGACGTCCGGGCACGGGTTCCCCTGGCCTGACGGTGGGAACGTCTCTGCGCGCGGGGCCGCGGGACGTCGTGCCCGTCCGGACGCCCGGTGACGTGCCAGGACAGGCCCGTGGATCAGACCATGAGGTCGCGCCGCTCGAAGGCAGCGGCGCTCCCTGCCGCCGCCAGGACCGCCGGCGCGGCCAGCAGCCCCAGACCGGACCAGTCGACGCCGGCGGCCGGCGGTTCGGCGCCGATGTACCAGTGGAAGGGGGAGATCCGCTCCATCCAGGGCGCCTCCCCGACCCGGACCTCGAGGTCCACGCCGTGGAGGGACCCACCCATCCGATGCCGCCCCGGCGCCGAACATCCTCACGAGAGCACCCCATCGAGGAGGAGAAAGAGGCGTCATGGCCTTCGACATCGACCGGTTCGCCGAGGAGTCCACCAGTCTGCACTGGGAGGACCTGGGGCTCGAGGCCCTGCGCGAGGACCCCCTGCCCCCGGAGACGCTGCGCACGCTGCGGTACATGTGCGACGTCGAGTTCCACACCGTCTGCTACCTGCGGGACATGCTCGTCAGCCCCTCCCGCAAGGACCCCGAGGTCAGCACCTTCATGACCATGTGGAACCGGGAGGAGTTCTGGCACGGGGAAGCCCTCGCCCACGTGCTGTCCCTGCACGGGATCACCGTGGCCTTCGACGAGCTCAAGGCCAAGCGGGTCAAGCTCGGCTGGCGCGACCGCATCAACCCGGTGAAGCAGTCGCTGCTGTCCAACATCGTGGGCACCGACTTCGTCGCCGTGCACATGCTCTGGGGCGCGGTGAACGAACGCTCCGCGGCCGCCGCCTACCGGCGCCTGGCCGCGCTCGAGGACCACCCCGTGCTCGCCCCGCTGCTGCGGCGCATCGCCGCGCAGGAGACCAAGCACATCGCGTTCTACACCACCCAGGCCCGGGCCCGGCTGCAGGACAGCCCGAAGGCGCAGAAGCTCGCCCGCCTGGCCCTGCGCACCGCCTGGCAGCCGGTCGGCTCCGGGGTCTCGCCCGAGGAGGAGGTCACCCACGTCATGGGCCACCTCTTCGCCGGGGCCGAGGGCCGCCGGGAGGTCGAGGCCATCGACCGCCAGATCGCGAAGCTGCCCGGCATGGAGGGACTGACGGTGGTGGCCGACGCCCTGGACGCCCGGGGCGTGGCCGCGTGAGCGCGAGCAGCACCTCCGCGGTGGGCGGCCCCCGGTCCGACGTGCGCGCACCCGGGTTCGACGTGCGCGCCTACGCGCGCGACCCGCACGCGCTGCGCCCGGCCGACCTCGACCTCCAGGCCCTGAACGACCTCGCCCCCGGGACCCTGGAGGTGCTGGCGCACCTGTGGTGCGTCGAGCGCGGCCTGCTGGACCGGCTGCGGGACCTGCTGGTCACCCCCACCCACGCCGAGGCCCGGGTGACGGCCTTCCTCACCGCGTGGGCCTACGAGCAGCACTGGCTCGCCGAGACCCTGGGAGCTGTCCTGGCCGCCAACGGCCGCACGGCCCGGGAGCCCGCCGACACGCACCTCGGCCGGGCCCGGCGGACCTGGGACGAACGGGCCCGGCCCGCGCTCGGCGCGGTCTCCAGCAATCTGCTGGGCGCCGAGACCACCGGCGCCCAGATGGTCACCGGAGGACTCGACACCGCCGTGCTCGCCGCGGTCTACCGGCGACTGGGGGCCGTCGAGCCCCGGCTGGCCGGCACGGCCCGGGAGATCGTGCGACTGAAGGAGCGGCACCTGGCGTTCTTCGCCGAGGAGGCCGGAGCGCGACTGGACCGCAGCGCGAGCGCGCGTCGGCTCGCCCGCTCCGGGGTGGCCCGGTGGCGGTGGCCCGGCACCCGCTACGGCGACCCCGGTCCGCACCGGGCGTGGGTCAGCCGGCTGTTCGCGGACCCGGCCGCCCGTGCCGACCTGCTGGCGGTCGACGAGGACCTCGCCGCGCTGCCCGGTCTGGCCGGCGCCCGCCCGGTTGCCGCGGCGCTGGGACGCCTCGACCGGGGCTGAGGCGCCCCGGCAGGGGAGCTACATCTCCTCCTTCGGGGTCATCAGCACGAAGACCTCCTGGTCGGGTCCCGCGACGGCTGCCATCCGCCCGTACTCGAAGTCGGAGGGCTCCTGGACGACCGACCCCCCGGCCTCGCGCACGCGGCGCACGGCGGCGTCGACGTCCTCGACCTGGAACGCGACCGACCAGCCGGGCCGGGCGTCACCGGCCGCGGGGTCGAGACCGCCGATGCCGCCGGCGGGCATCTGCCCGCCGGGAACGGTGAACAGGGCGTAGGGCATCCGGTCGTCGCCGATGTCCTGGTAGGCGTAGCCGAAGACCGCGGCGTAGAAGCCCTGGGCGGCGGCGGGATCACCGGTCATGAGATCGCACCAGACCACCGCGCCGGGCTCCCCGTACGCCTCGAAGCCGGTGTGCTCGTGGGCCTGCCACATGCCGAAGCCCGCCCCGGTGCGGTCGACCCACATCCCCATGGAGCCGAAGGCCCCGACCTCCATGGGCTCGAACACCGGGGTGGCCCCGGCCTCGACCGCCCGGGCGGCATGGGCGGAGATGTCCTCGGTGGCCAGGTAGACCGACCAGACGTGCGGGGCGTCGGCCATGCCCTCCATGGTGGGGGAGAGCCCGGCGACGGCCCGACCGCCGAGCAGCGCGTTGCAGTAGCCGCCGTACTCGGGCTGGGACTCGGAGTAGGTCCAGCCGAGCACGTCGCGGTAGAAGGCCTGGGTGCGGCCCAGGTCAGAAGCCATCAGGTCCACCCAGCAGGGCGTGCCGGCCGGCCAGGGTTCGGTGTGCGTGGTCATGGCGAGGGTCCTTCCGGGAAGCGGGTGCAGCGGTGCCGCCGGGGGTCCGCCACGGCGTCCGGGACCCGGACACGGTTTGGTGTGACCTCCGACACGTTCCAGGCTAGGCGCCCGCTCGGACGCGCTACCGGGTCCGCTCAGCCGGCCGAGCGGCCCAGCCGCTCCCCGTGGTGGAGGTGGCCGGGGACCGTGCCGGTCAGCACGGTCCCGGCGAGCGCCTCGCCGAGCGCGGGGGCCTGCTTGAACAGGTTGTGCCCGGCGAGGGCGGTGAGCCCGTCCTCGGACCAGATCCCCACGCCGTCGTCGCCCCAGGGCAGCCGGGTGACCCAGCAGTGCACGTGGTCCACCGGGCGCGGGTCCAGGCCGGGCAGGGCGCGCCGCACGTAGGAGACGGTCCGGTCGGCCAGGGCGGCGAGCGCCGCGGGATCGGCGAGGCCGCCGTCCGGGTGGGCGGGCGTGTCGGCGCTGAGGCCCACCGAGAAGTGGCGGCCGTCCGGATAAGGCGCGGCGTACACGCCGGTCTCGCCGAAGGCCCCGCTGCCGTCCTGGAAGGTCGGCAGGCCTCGAGTGACACCAGAGGGCGCTCCGTCCGGGACCGGACCGTGAAGGGCCGGTCCGTCCGGGGCCAGGGCGAACGTGAGGCGGACGTGGGCGCCCACCTCCACGGGCAGGTCGAGCCCGGCGCCGCGGGCCAGCGGGGCGGTGCCCCGGCCGGCGCACAGCACCACGTGGTCGTAGGTCTCGCAGGTGGTTCCGGTGCGCACCTCCACCGCTCCCGTGCCCGTGCGCCGGACCGCGAGCACGTGCTCGCGCAGCATCGACCCCTCGAGCCGGCGCGACAGCGCCGCGACGGCGGCGAGGGTGCGGATGGCACCGCCGCGGACGTCGAGCATCGCCGGGCCGGTCCAGTCGGCCAGCAGCGGCAGCCGCTCGTGCAGCTCCTCGGGCGGCAGACGCCGCACGGGGACGTCCTCGAACGGCTCCAGGGCGCGGAGCTTGTCCTCGACTCCGTCCCCGATCGCCACGGCGCCGTCGGGGGAGACCAGCTCGACGCCGAACTCCTCCTCCCACTCCCGCCACAGGGCCCGGCTGCGGGCGACCAGCGCCACCAGCCGGGGGTCCTCGTGGGCGTGCCGGAAGATCCGGCCCTGCCCGGCGGACTGCCCGCTGCCGGGCGGCCCGGACTCGTACAGGGTCACGTCGGCGCCGCGCGCCCGCAGGGCGTGGGCGGCGGCCAGGCCCACGATGCCCGCGCCGACCACGGCCGTGCGGGTCACCGGAGGACTCCGGGGACGCTCGTCACACCGGTCGGGCGCGCGGCCGTCCGGGCGCTCAGCTGTCCTGCCCGGGGTCGGTGCTCTCGCCGAGGATGTCGTCGAAGGCCTCCCGCACGGCCTGCCGGGTGGCCAGGCGCACGCTCGCCGCGCCCTGCTTGTCCGCGGTGTCGGCGTTCTCGATGTTGCTGCGCTCCTCGCGCTCCTGCTCCAGGGCGTGGTCCCGGGCGGAGCGGATGCGGTCCATGATCTCGTTGGCTTCCATGGTCTCCATCCCATCACGGCCGTCCGACATTGAACAGGGGGCTGATCAGTTTTCGCGGGCCGCCGGGTCCGCCGCGGCGTCCGCGGCGAGCTCGGGGGAGCTCCCGCCGACCATGACCACGGCGCTCGCGGCCACCACCAGGCCCATGCCCACGAGCTGCGGGCCCGTGAGCGCCTGCCCGAGCACCAGCAGCCCGGCGAGGGCCGCGACCGCGGGCTCCAGGCTCAGCAGGATCCCGAAGACCTTGGGCGGGATGGCCCGCAGCGCGAGCAGCTCAAGGGAGTAGGGGACCACGGAGGAGAGCATCGCGATCCCCACCCCCGCGCCCAGCACGCCCCACGTCAGGGCGGGGACGTGCGCCGTGAGGACCCCCACCGGGGTGACCAGGACCGCCGCCACGACCAGGGCCACGGCGAGACCGTCCAGCTGGTCGAAGTGCCGGCCCGCGGACCGGCTGCCCAGGATGTAGGCGGCCCAGCCCGCCCCGGCCAGCGCCGCCCAGGCGATGCCGGCGAGGTCGAGCTCCGGCCACGGCACGGTGAGGGCCTGGGAGATGAGCACGATCCCGCCCAGGGCCGCCGCCACGGCGAGGACGTCCCGGCCGCGGCGGGAGAGCACGGCGGACAGGGCGAGCGGGCCCAGGAACTCGATGGTCACGGCCACGCCCAGCGGGAGGGTGGCCAGGGACTGGTAGAACGCGAAGTTCATGCCGGCCAGGGCCGCCCCGAAGAACAGACCGGACCGCCACGCCTCCCGGCTCCGGCCGCGCAGCCGCGGCCGGATGACGGCCAGCATGATCGCGGCGCTGATGAGCAGCCGCATGGTCACCGTGGCGGACGCCCCGATCAGGGGCACCAGGACGGCGGCGAGGGCCCCGCCGAACTGGACGGAGACGACGGCGGCCAGCACGTAGAGGGTCGGGCGCAGCCGGGGGCCGCGGGCGGGAGCGAGGGTGGTCACCCGTTCAGGGTAGGGCTCCCCGGCGGCTCTGCCGTCACCGGCGCTCGCCGAGACGCAGGGCGCCGTGCACGGGATCGCGCTCGAGCACCCGCAGCTCCCCGAGACCGCGGGCCGCGGCGGCCTGCTGCAGCCGGTCCCGCAGCAGCGGCTGGTGCCGTGCCAGGCCACCGCCCACCACCACCGGGCCGGTCAGCTCCAGCCGCCGGGACACGGTGGCGGCGAGGTCGGCCAGCGCCCCGGCCGCGCGCTCCACCAGCTGCAGGGCGTCGTCGTCGTGCGCCGCGGCCTCGAAGGCGACCCGGGAGAGCCCGGCCCAGAACCCGCGGTCCACGCCGCTGTGGAAGCGCTCGATGAGCTGACCGGGCTCGGGAATCCCGCATTGCGCCAGCACCGCCCGGTCCAGGGCGTCGGGCCGCAGCCCGTCGTCGAGCCGGGCGAGGGCGCGGCGCACGAGCTCCCGGCCCAGCCAGTAGCCGCTGCCCTCGTCGCCCAGCAGGTGCCCCCAGCCGCCGGCGCGCGCCTCCCGGCCGTCCGGGGCGGCGCCCCAGGCGGCGGAGCCGGTGCCGGCGATGACCGCGATGCCGGTGCTGCACCCGCCGGCGGCCAGGACCAGCCGGGTGTCGTGCACGACGACGATCCGCGCCGCCCCCGTGTGCGGGGCGATGAGCGCGCGCAGCGCCTCGGCGTCCGCGGGCGTGTCGACGCCGCCCGCCCCTGCCACGACCACGTCCGCGGCGGAGGCGCCCAGCTCACCGAGGACGCCGGCCAGGGCGCGGGAGGCCTGGGCGGGACTGACGTTCTGCACGTTGGCGCTGCCGCCGACGACCTCCTGCACCGGGCGGCCGTCCTCGGCCCGCAGGCCGTGGGTCGTGGTGCCGCCGATGTCCAGGCCGATGAGGATGCTCATGGGTCCATCCTGCCGTGCGCGGCCGGGCCGGCCCAGGGCACGACGACGCCCGACCGGGCGCCGGTGCGAACCGGCCCGATCGGGCGTCGTGGACCGTGTCCGGTCAGGCCGCGAGGGCCAGGGGCGCGGGGCGCAGGCGGCAGTCCTCGAAGGAGAACAGCCGGCGGACGCCGGTGCCGGCCTCGAGGACCCACAGGACGCCCAGGGGGTGCGAGACCTGCCCCACGGTGCCGACGCAGCTCTCGTAGAACTCGTCCCAGATCTCGAGCCGGTCGCCGGGCTGGATCTGGCTCAGGTCGGTCATCCACTTCTCAGCAGCGGTCATTCCGCCACCTCCCATCAAGTCTTCGTTCGTGTGTGCTTCCATGGTGCACTGTCCGAGGTGACCTGCGCAGCGACCCCGATTTGACAAACGGCCCGCGGGTCTTGAGCTTCGTCACACCCCCGTCCGGTCGGCAACCTGCAACGGTTGCCCGGAGGGTGCCGAGGGCGGCGTTCTGTGACGGCCGTCCCGGCCGGGCGCGTGAACAACAACACGTCACGAAATCGTCGTCGCACACCGTCATCCGTGTCGTGCGCGCCCTCGTGCCGGGTGCTCAGCCCTCGGAGCCCTGCGCTCCGTCCGGATCGGCCGGCTCCCGCAGGTGCCGGTCGAAGAACGCGACGATCCGGCGCCGGGCGTCCTGGGTGGCCGGGTCGTCGTAGGCCGTGCGGCTGAACCGGCCGAGCACCCGCAGCATCGGCGAGAGGTCCTCGGGGTCGTGGTCGTTCATGAAGCCGTGACCCACCCCGGGGTAGATCCTGATGTCGTGCGCCACCTCGGTCTCGGTGAGGATGCCCTCCAGGCGGCGGCCGGCGTCGGCGCCCAGGGGAGTGGTGTCCGCCCCGCCGTAGCTGCCCACGATGGGGCAGGCGTCCGGGAGCCACTGCTCGGCGCCCTCGGGGCACCCGCCGTAGTTCGTGCTCGCGGCCGAGAACCCGTGCTCCACGGCGAGGGCGAGCGCGTAGCCGCCGCCCATGCAGAAGCCGACGACCCCGATCCGGCCCGTGCAGTCGGGGCGCGCGGCGAGCCAGGACCGCGCCGCCTCGACGTCGTCGAACGTGCGTCCCCGGCGGGCGCCGATGTCCTTCATGATCGTGCGCAGGCAGCGGAGCCGGCCGCCCCAGTGGAAGAGGTCCGGGGCCACGGCGAGGAACCCCGCCCCCGCCAGCCAGTCCGCCTGGTGGCGCAGGTCCTGGCTCATCCCGGTGAAGTCGTGCACGAGCACCACCCCGGGCCAGGGCCCCGGGCCGTCGGGCACCGCCACGTGGACGGGCATCTGCCCGTGACCGGTGGCCACGAGGACGTCGCTCATGGCCCGTCAGGCCTGCCGGGCGTGCACGGCGTCGGCGGAGCCGGCCGCCACGAGCCGCTTGCGGTAGGACATGCCGCCGACCAGCGCCACCACGAACAGCACCGACATGACGACGAGCAGCGGCCACGGGCCGAACTGGTAGATCAGCGGCACCGAGGCGGCGGTGATCAGCCCGCCGCCGAAGAACGGCTCGAAGAACAGCTGCTTGTAGCCGAAGGCCTCCATCGCCGGGCTCTCGTCGTGCGGGTCGGCGATGCGCATCAGGATGAGGCCGGTGGCGGTGACACCCATGGACTGGCCGAAGTCCGCGATGCCGCGCTCGAGCCAGTAGTCGGGGATGACCTTGGGCACGAAGAGGAGCAGGAAGCCGGTGCAGAAGACGACGCCGGCGACGGACAGGACCAGGAAGACCTCCCAGTTCGCGGCGATCGCGGTGAGGGACAGGGTCGCGATCGCGGCGAGGATCAGGAAGTCGAGGGCGAGCCCCTGGATGCGCAGCATCATCTGGTGGTCCAGCAGGTGGCCGATGCCCCGCCAGTCCATCACCAGCTGCACCACCACGCCGCCCAGCATGGCGAGCGGGAACAGGGGCACGAACGCGAGCAGCTCCACGGTGTCCGCCCACAGGGCCTGCTCGACCCACTGCAGGGCCGTGAGGATGAGGTAGCCGATGAGGATCGCGATGCCCACCACGGCCACGTGCAGGGTCAGCGGCTCGATCGAGGCCGGCCGGGAGGTCATCATGGCCGCGGGGATGTTCTCGTCCCGGCGGTAGAGGCCCTTCTGCTCCTCGACGGACTGCTCCACGTTGCCCTTGAGCACCTTGGTGCGCCCGGTGCGCACACCCCAGTTGATGACGGCGATCCCGATGACGATGCCGCCCACCAGGCCGATCGTGGCCATGCCCAGGGCCAGGTCCGCGCCCTCCTCGAAGCCGAGCTCCTCCATCACGGGGCGCATCCCGGCCGCGGTGCCGTGGCCGCCCTCGAAGCCGATCTCGATGAGGGCCCCGGCCATGGGGGAGATCCCGAACAGGGGCCCGAGGACCGCGATCACCAGCAGCAGGCCGACGACGTACTGGCCGGAGCCGAAGGCGAGACCCACCGACAGCTGCGGGCCGGCGAGCCGGGCGACGCGCCGCGGACCGGGGATGGACGCCCCGAGGAAGAGCGTCGCGAAGACCACGCTGATGAGCAGGCTGGGCAGGGTGGCCCAGACCTCGAGGATCTCCGGGGTGAACACGCCCCCGTCCGCGAACCAGCCGACCCCGGCGGCCTCTCCGACCCGGCCCAGGACCTGGGGGCCGGCGAGCAGGGCGAGGAAGCCCGCGATGATGGAGCTGGGCAGGAAGATCTTCTGGATCCACCGCACCCGGACCCGCAACCACTTCCCCACGAGGAACAGCGCTGCCAGCAGGATCAGGGCGAAACCGACGTGGTTGGGGCTCATGGCGGGCTCCTGGGTCGAAGGCTCGTGCGGTCGGGCCAGTCTACGCACGCGTGTCCGGCGGCACACCCGGGGCCGCCGGGGCGGGCGCCCGCCCCGGTACCCTGGCAGGCGTCCCCTCTTCCCCTGCCCAGGAGCACCTGTGACGCCCTCGTCGCCCCCGGACCGTCCCTCGACACCGCCGGCCACCACGACCACCGCCACGACCACTCCCGGCGGGGAGGTCCGCCGCAGCATCCCGGGCAACGTGGTGCGCGGCGCGCTCATCGGCGTGGTCGAGACCGTCCCCGGGGTCAGCGGCGGCACCGTGGCCCTCGTGGTCGGCATCTACGACGAGCTCATCAACTCCGCCGGGCACGTGGTCTCCGCCGGCAGGCGGGCGCTGCTCGGGCCCGACCGCGCCGCCGGGGTGCGGCACCACCTGGCCCGGGTGCACTGGCGGATCGTGGTGCCCGTGGTGATCGGCATGGTCGCGGCCCTGCTCACCGTGGCCGGGCCCATGAGCCACCTCGTCGAGGAGTACCCCGTCACCATGCGGGCGCTGTTCTTCGGCATGGTCCTGGCCTCCATCGGGGTGCCCCTCCGTCTGGCGGGCGGGGCCCTGCGGGCCCGGGACGCGGCCGTCGTGGCGCTCGCGGCCGTGCTCGCGTTCGTGCTCGTGTCCGTGCCGCCCACCACGGTGGCCCCCGCGCCGCTGCTCATCGTGCTCGCGGCCATGGTCGCGGTGTCCGCGCTGCTGCTCCCCGGGCTCTCCGGCTCCTTCCTGCTCCTGACCATCGGGCTCTACCAGCCGACGCTGCGGGCCGTCGACGAGCTCGACCTCGGCTACCTGTCCCTGTTCTTCCTCGGGGCGGCCCTGGGCATGGTGGTCATCGTCAAGGGCCTGCAGTGGCTCCTCGACCACCACCACCGCGTCACCATGCTGGCGCTCACCGGGCTCATGCTCGGTGCCCTGCGCACGCTGTGGCCCTGGCAGCTCGAGGACCGCACGCTGCTCTCCCCCGAGGGGGACTGGTGGGTGCAGCTGCTCGGGGCGGCGGCCGGCTGCGTCGTCGTCCTCGCCCTGCTGGCCGTCGACGCCCGCACCCGGGCGCGCACCGGCCACGGCTCCCAGGAGGAGCTCGCCGGCGTCGAGTCCGGCGACGACGCCGCGGACAGCACCCGGTAGACGGCCCCGGGCCGGCCGCGACAGACTGGCGGGAGACACCCCGCCCGCGGCTCCCCCGGAGGAGGTCCGGCAGCGCCCATGGAGCACCTCATGCACTTCTCCCGGGAGTTCCTGAAGGCCCTGCGGAGTCTGCTGCCCATCGTGGTGGTGGTCGTGGTGTTCCAGCTGGCCGTGTTCCGGGAGGTCCCGGAGCAGCCCCTGCGGCTCGTCGCCGGGCTGCTGGTCGTGGGCGTCGGCATCGCCCTGTTCCTGCAGGGCCTCGACCTCAGCGTGTTCCCGGTCGGCAAGAACCTGGCCAACCAGTTCGCCCGCCGCGGCGCCCTGGGGCTGCTGCTCCCGTTCGGCTTCGCCATCGGCTTCGCCGCCGTGGTCGCCGAGCCCGCACTGATCGCCGTGGCCGAGCAGGCCGAGCTCGTCAGCGAGGGACGGATCAGCGCCCTCGTGCTGCGCCTCGTCATCGCCGTGTCCGTGGGCGCGGTGCTCGTCCTCGGCATCCTGCGCATCCTGCGGGGCTGGGCGGTGCAGAGGCTGCTGCTGCCCGGCTACGTGCTCGTCCTCGTCGCCACGTACGTCGCCCCGCCGGAGATCGTGGGCCTCGCCTACGACTCCGGCGGCGTCACCACGAACATCGTCACCGTGCCCCTGATCGCGGCCATCGGGATCGGTCTCGCCAACTCGATCCGGGGCCGCAGCGCGCTCTCGGACGGCTTCGGCCTCGTGGCCCTGTGCGTCATGGTGCCGATGATCGGCGTGCAGCTGTACGGGATCTGGGTCTACACGTTCGGCGACGTCGCGGCCGTCGGCGCCGCCGGGTCCGGGGGCGCCCCGGTGCACTGGGCCCTGGAGCACGTGCTGGGGCTCGCGGAGATGGTCCGGGACGTGCTGCCCATGGTGCTCGTGGTCCTGTTCTTCCAGTACGTGGTGCTGCGGCGCGGCGTGGCCCACCCGCTGCGGGTCGCCGTGGGCTTCGTGATGGTCCTCGTGGGGCTGTACGCGTTCGTCGTCGGCCTCAAGATGGGGCTCTTCCCCATCGGGACGATCATGGCGGAGCAGCTGATCGAGCGCGGGGCGCCCGCCCTCATCCTGCTCTTCGCCCTGCTCATCGGCTTCGCCACGACCATGGCCGAGCCGGCCCTGGTGGCCATCGGCCAGCAGGCCGAGGCGGCCTCGCCGGGCCGGATCAGCGGTTCCGCCATCCGGCTCGTCGTGGCCGTCGGCGTGGCGGTCGGCATCACCCTGGGCGTGTACCGCATCCTCGTGGGAGCACCGCTGCACTACGTGATCATGGCCGCCTACGCCGTGGTCATCGTCCTGGTCCTGCTGGCACCGAAGCACATCGTGGCCCTCGCCTTCGACCTCGGCGGCGTCACCACCTCGGAGGTCACCGTGCCCCTCGTGACCGCCCTCGGCATCGGGCTCGCGGGCGCGATCGAGGGCCGGGACGTGCTGATCGACGGCTTCGGCCTGATCGCCTTCGCGTCCATCTTCCCGATCATCTCGGTGCTCGGGTACGCCATGATCCTGGAGAGGGTCCCCCGCCTGCAGAAGGAGCCGACATGAAGTTCACCGCCGTGGTGGTCATCGCCCCCGACGAGCTCGAGGACACCGTCATCGAGCGGGCCCAGCGCGCCGGGGCCACGGGGGTGACCATCCTCCCGGGCAAGGGCATCGGGGGCGAGACCAAGCGCACCTTCTTCGGCCTGACGTTCGAGGGCGCCCAGACCGTGCTCCTGATGGTCGTGGGCACGCACCTGGCCACGCCCATCCTCAAGGTGATGCACGACCTGCTCGTCGACGGCGGCGGCGGCTCCCGCGGCATCGCCTTCAGCATCCCCATCGACCACCTCACGGGCATCGACATGCAGCAGGTCGCCCGGTTCGAGGAGCACATGCGCCGCGAGGGCGCCTGACCCGACGCCCGTTCGAACCCCGATCGAGCTCCGTCCGAGTTTCCCACCGTCCGAGATTCCCAGGAGGAACCCCGTGCTGACCGTCAAGGACGTCATGGTGCGCGACGTCATCACCATCTCCCCCTACAGCACCCTGCGGGAGGCGCTGTCGACCATGAGCACCCGCCAGGTCAAGAGCCTGGTGGTGGAGCCGCAGCACCCCCACGACGGCTACGGGCTGCTCAGCTACAGCGAGCTGCTGCAGGCCATCGTGGCGGAGGAGGGGGACGTGGATCTCCTCAACGTCTACGACGCCGCGGTCAAGCCGGTGGTCACGGTCGGCGAGGACCTGTCCGTGAACCAGGCCGCGGCGCTGATGACCCGCTTCCGGCTCAACCGCCTGGTGGTGGTCCAGGGCAACGAGCTCATCGGGCTGCTGGCGATGAACGACATCCTGGCGCGGCTGATCAGCGACCTGACCTGACCGGCCCGCCGGCAGGGGCGGCTCCGGGTCAGCCCGCGGGCGGGCGCCATGCCTCGCCCGCGTCGAGCGCGGCCATCAAATGCGGGCCGGCAGCCTCCTCCACGACCTCCCGGGGGCCGACGACGACGAGCAGGGACCTCGCGCGGGACATGCCCACGTAGACCATGTGCTGGGCCCGGACCATGTCCTGGAAGCCGTTGACCGCCAGGACCACGGCCGAGCGCTCGAGGCCCTTGAAGCCCAGGACGTGCCCGTAGAAGACGTCCTCCTCCGCGAAGTGCCCGTCCCAGTAGGCGCCGAAGCCCTCCGTGTCCACGATCTCCCGCTGCACCGGGTGGCGCCTTCCGGTGGTCAGCAGCGCGATGCGGCCCGGGTCCCACCCCTCGTCCTGGAGGGCGACCACGGCGTCGTCGGCAAGCTCCAGGACCGCCCCCGGCTCGACGTCGACGAACCGCACCGCCGGGCCCTCCCCGTTCCGGCACCGCTGCGGCTCCCGGGCCAGCGGGGCGAAGGCCCGGGCGATGGTGGCGGTGTTGCGCAGGTTGTCGTCCAGCGGGAACGGGTTGAGGTCGATGGGGGCGTGCCCGTCCCGGTCGAAGATGCGCTGGTGCTCGTCGGTGAACACGAACAGCACGCCCCGGTCCGGGTCCTCGAGGCACTGGACCAGCGCCTCCCACCACAGCTCCCCGAAGTCCTGTCCCTCGTCCACGACGATCGCGTCGAACCGGTCCCCGTCCGGACGGGCGGCGGCCAGCTCCCGCAGCCGCTGGGGGAGCCGGTGCTCCCAGTAGTCGGGGTCGTCGTCCTCGCCGGGCTCCGCACCCCATTCGACGGGCAGCCGGTGGAACAGCCCGATGTACGCCGGGCGCTCCTCCTCCGGCCACGCCCGGGACATCAGCTCGAAGTACCGTGCGAGTCCCCGGGAGTAGCACACGAGCGCCGTGCGGTGCCCGTCGCGGGTCAGCCGGCGGGCCTTGAGCATGGCCAGGTGGGTCTTGCCGGAACCGGCGCCTCCGGCGATCTGCGCGCGGTGCTGCCACCGCAGCAGGGACAGGGTGCGCTCCTGCTCCCGGGTGAGCTGGTTGCCGGAGTCCTCGAGCTCCCGGGCGAGGTCCTGCACGTTGCACAGGGACAGGTGGGTGCGGCGCAGGTTCTTGACGATCAGCTCCACGGTGGACGCGTCCGGTGGGCGGTAGGCCTGTGTGCTGCGGCGCAGCACCTGGTTCAGCCGTCCGGCGATGCCGTCCAGGTCGGTGCGGTCGAACAGCCGGTCCCGCGGGGCGTCGGGGACGTCCCAGTCCCCGGGCAGGCGCGTGTAGGGCAGGGCCGCGAAGAACGTGGTCCGCCCGCCCCCGCGGGACAGCCGCGGCGCCAGGTAGTCCAGGAGGGCGTGCATCCCGGACCGGGCCTGCTCCAGCGGCGACCGCTTCAGCCGGTGCGCCCCACCCCGGCCGGACTGGTGCCACTGCCCGTTCCGGACCGAGACCTCCCCGCCCTTCACCTCGATCACCGCGTTGCCCACACCCGGCCACAGCACCAGAAGATCCAGTTCCGCCTCGACCTCGTCCCCGGTGATGCGCTGCCCCGAGATCAGCACCGCGTCCTCGGGGAGCTGGGCCCGCAGCGCCTCCCAGACGCACTGCTCCGCCTCGAAACCGGGCGGGAACTCCGGGGACTCCGGGAAGGTCTGCGGCATGGCCCCAGGCTACCCAGGATGTGCCATCGCAACCGGGAGGCAGTGCGCCGTCGCGTGACGAGGCGCGATCCGCGACCCCCTCGTGCCGGCGGGTCGGCCTCTGCCGGTACGAGCGGCGCAATCCGACGGAACGCGACCCCTCGCGGCGGCAGGAGGCGGAACGCGACCCCTCGCGGCGGCAGGAGGCGGAACGCGACCCCTCGCGGCGGCGGGGGAGGCGGAGCACGGCGAAGGGCCCCGGTGTCGACTGCGACACCGGGGCCCTCCGGGTGGTTCGACGGCTGAACCGTGCTGCTACATTCCGTCCTTGAAGTTCTTGCCCGCGTCCTTGACGTTCTCGCCGGCCTGCTTGGCGCTGCCGGACAGCTTGTCCGCCTGGCCCTCGGCCTGGAGGTCGCGGTTGTCGGTGGCGTCGCCGACCTTTTCCTTAGCGGTGCCGCTCGCCTTCTCCGCGGCGTTGCTGATCTTGTCTCCGAGTCCCATGGGCTCTCCCTCCGGTCGGTGAACAGGTGCTACCAGCGTAGACCCCTCAGCATGCTGAGGGAACAGGCAGGGCGCCCCGGAAGGGGTCATTCCCCCCAGGGCGAACAGCGCCCGTTCAGCGCTCCGGGACGTCGAGGCCGGCCGCGGTCAGGCGCTCGCGCAGCCAGGCCGGGATCCTGCGGTCCATCCTCCGGTAGCGCCCGAGGTGCCGGCGCCAGTCCTCCGCGGCGACCGGGTGCGGGGCGTGCGCCGGGAGGGCGGGGTCGTCGTCGTAGTTGAGCACGAGCTCCACGCCGGGGCGCTGCCAGCGCCGCCCGGCCACGGTGACGATCAGCGTGGCGGACAGCCACGACCCGTCCACGAGGTCGGCGTAGTCCTCCTGGAGGGCCCGGGCCAGCCGGCGCGGGGTGCTGCGCAGGCCCTCGGCGTCCACGGGGCGGCAGGTCGTGCGGTCGCCGCGGACCTCTCGCACCTGCAGGCGCAGGTCCCGGCCCACGCTCAGGACGTCCAGCACGAGCGCGTCCCATCCGGGCTCGGTCCCGTGGGCGCGGACGAGCCACCGGGCCAGCCGGTCGATGGTCCTGCGCTGCCGGGGGCTCTGGAGTCTGTCGGTCCGCACGGGCACACGCTAGCAAGCGCCGGGCCGGCGGCTCAGTCCGCCGTGATGACCACCTTCACCGCGCGGTGCTGCGCGGCGTTGCCGAACAGCTCGTAGGCCTCCTCCATCTGGGACATGGTGAAGCGGTGGGTGGCCATCGCCTTCGCGTCCAGCCGGCCGGACCGGACCATGTTGAGCAGGCTGCCCACGGTGCGGCAGTCCACGAGCCCCATGTTGATGCGGACGTTGGAGATCCACATCCGGTCCAGGGGCAGCTCCACCGGCTTGCCGTGCACGCCGGCGTTGGCCACCGTGCCGTAGGGCCGGACCACGTCCAGGCAGGTCCGGAAGGTCTGGGGCACGCCCACGGCCTCGATGGCCACGTCCACGCCGAGGCCGTCCGGGGACAGCGCCCTGATCCGCTCGACGGCGTCCGGGTCCCCGGCGTTGACCTTGTCCGTGGCCCCGAGCTCGAGGGCCTTGTCCATCCGGTTCTCGTCGAGGTCCACGGTGACGACGCGCCCGGCGCCGCAGAGGTTCGCCGTCATGACCGCGCCCAGGCCCACCGGCCCCGCGCCCACGATCGCGACCGTGTCGCCGGGCTTCGTGTTGCCGTTGAGGATGCCGATCTCGAAGCCCGTGGGCAGGGCGTCGGTCAGGAACAGGACGTCCTCGTCGTCGAGACCCTCCGGGACCTTGTGCACGGAGGTCTCCGCGAACGGCACGCGCACGTACTCGGCCTGCGTGCCGTCGATGAGGTGCCCGAACACCCATCCCACGCCGCCCAGGGTCTGGCAGTGGGAGGGCTGGTTGTTCCTGCAGTAGGAGCACTTCCCGCAGTTGGTGACCGCGGGGATGATGATCCGGTCGCCGGGCTCCAGCCCGGTCACGGCGTCCCCGACCTCGGTGATCGTGCCGACCGCCTCGTGGCCGAGGACCCGGCCGTCGACGACGGCGGGGACGTCGCCCTTGAGGATGTGCAGGTCGGTGCCGCAGATGGTGGTCGTGTCGACCTTCGCGATGACGTCGGTGGGGTCCTGGAGGGTCGGGTCCGGGACCTCCTCCCAGGCCTTGCGGCCCGGTCCGTGGTAGACGAGTGCCTTCATGGGGTCCTCCTCGGTCGCCGGTCCGGCGGGCTGCCGGGCCGCCCGTCCTCATCGTAGGCGCGAGGATCCCGGGCCGGCAGGGCTCACTGGTAGGAGACGAACCATGGCTGCGGCTCGATCGCGGACGTCTCCTCCGGCGTGAAGGTGGGCGTGTCCTCGTCGTAGAAGTTCTTCCACGCCATCCGGATCCCCTCCGGCAGGCCCTGCTGCAGCCGCTCCCACGTGCCCGTCTTCAGCTCCGGGGTGCCGTGGCCGTCGGCGTGCAGGACCAGCGCGAGCTCCGGACGGGAGGCGTCCACGAGGTGGCGGTTCGTGATCATCGACTCCGCGAACTGGTGCAGGACCACCACCTTCTGCGGCAGGTCGTTGTCCCGGGTCAGGCCGGCGAGCCACGCCGTGGTCGCGTTGATCTCCGCGGCGTCCACCGAGCCGATCTGCACCATGTGCACCTGGTCCGGCCCCAGCCGCCACTCCGGGTCCAGGGCCAGGCCCACGTTGGGGAGCTCGAGCAGCTCCTGGTACTGCTGCGCCTGGCTCAGGAAGTCCTGCCGGCCGGGCTGGAGGTCCAGCACCACGTAGACGTCGTGCTCCGCCGCGGCCTCCACGTACGGGCGCAGCTCCTCGACCGGGAGCTCCTCGGAGTAGTCCCCGTCCTCGCCGGGGCCCGCGGAGGCCGTGGTCGCGATGATCTCGAACGCGGGGACCACCGGCACGTCGCTGAAGGGCTCGTACTGGGCGGCGAGCTCCTTCGCCCGGACGGCCGACTCCTCGGGGCCCTGCTCCCCGAGCACGCCCAGAGCCGGGGTCCCGGGGCGGCCGTAGAGGGCCACCATCCGCCGGTCGGGGAACACCTCGGTGCCCCCGCCGATCAGCTCCGCGGGCTCCTCGGGCACGGGGGTGGGGGAGGGGGCGGCCGACGACGGCGACGCGTCCGCCGCCGGTGTCGCCGCCGAGCCGCTGCCGGCGCCCTGGGCGCAGCCGGTCAGGAGGAGCGCGGCGCACAGGGCCGGGACGAGGGGGCGGGGCAGCGGCGAGCGGGTCATGGTCTGTCCTGGGGCCGAGGGGCAGGGGGGTCCGCCCAGCCTACGCACCGGCCGGTGCGCCGGACGGGAACAGGACCCGGAACGGTGCCGGCCGCGGCGCAGGTGCGTCACGCGGCGACCCGGGCGGTCCCGGACCCCACGACCCGGGCAGCCCGGGACCCGGTGGCCCGCCGGACCTCAGACGGTGCCGGACTCCCCGGGCCCGCCCAGCTCGCCCAGCTCCTCGAGCAGCCGCAGGCCGCGCTCGGCCCAGGCGATCTCCTGGTCGGCGCGGGCCACCTGCCCCTCGTAGGCGAAGACCTTGAACCGGGTGATCCGCTCCCACTGCTCCTCGGGATTGGCCGCCAGCCGGCGCGCCAGCGTGGGGCTCGTGCGGTCCTGGAGCGCCCTGATCTGCTGGAGGGCCTGCGCGCGCTGGTCCCGGTAGTGCTCGATGTGGGCGTGCAGCTGCGCGGCCGCGGCGCCGGGGGAGGCCCACTCGAAGTAGGCGGCCCGCAGGTGGGCGGGATCCCGCTCCCGGACGTAGCCGAGCGGCTGGTCCTGCCACTGCCGCAGGGCGCGCTCGCCCTCGGGCGTGATCGAGTACTCCGTCTTGGTGGCCCCGCGCGAGCCCCACGGGACGGGCCGGCTCCTGAGCAGCCCCTCCGCGTGCATCTTGCGCAGCTCCGGGTAGATCTGCGAGTCGGGGGCGTGCCACACGTGGCCCACGGAGGAGCTGAACTGCTTGACCACGTCGTAGCCCGTCAGCGGCCCCGAGGAGAGCAGTGCCAGCAGGGCCGAGCGGAGGCTCACGGGCGGTTCCTTCCGTCGCAGCAGGGGTCGTCCTGCTGAGCCTAGCCGGGAGCCGGGCCCATGACCCTTGTCACTCACTATGGACATAGGTATTGTGTGTCCTGCGCCACGACTATCTATCGAGATAGTGAGTGGATCGTGCTCGCCCCGGACCGCCCAGCAGAGGACCGCACCATGACCGTCGCCGCCACGAGGACCACCTCCACCGCCAAGCTCCTGTCCCACCCGCTCGACGCCTGGTACGTGGCCGGGTGGGACCACGAGATCACCGGGAAGGGCATCCTCTCCCGCACCGTGGCGGGACGCCCGCTGGCCCTGTACCGCACCGAGGACGGCCGCCCCGTGGCCCTGGCGGACGCCTGCTGGCACCGGCTCGCCCCGCTCTCCCAGGGGAAGCTGGTGGGCCGCGACGAGATCCAGTGCCCGTACCACGGGCTGCGCTACAACGCCGCGGGACGGTGCACCTCGATGCCCGCCCAGGAGACGCTGAACCCCTCCGCCACCGTGCCCTCCTACCCGGTGCTCGAGCGCCACCGCTACGTGTGGGTCTGGCTCGGCGACCCCACGCGGGCGGACCCCGCCCTGCTGCCCGACATGCACCAGATGGACAGCCCCGAGTGGGCCGGCGACGGCGAGACCATCCACGCCCCCTGCAACTACCAGCTCGTCCTCGACAACCTCATGGACCTCACGCACGAGGAGTTCGTGCACTCCTCCAGCATCGGCCAGGAGGAGCTCTCCGAGTCGGAGTTCGAGACCACCCACGACGAGCGCTCCGTGACCGTGACCCGCTGGATGCGCAACATCGACCCCCCGCCCTTCTGGCTCAAGAACATGCGGGACAAGTTCCCGGGCTTCGAGGGCAAGGTGGACCGCTGGCAGATCATCCACTACACCTTCCCCTCCACCATCTGCATCGACGTCGGCGTGGCCGAGGCTGGCACCGGGGCGCCCGAGGGGGACCGCTCCCGCGGGGTCAACGGCTACGTGATGAACACGATCACCCCCGAGACGGACCGCTCCTGCCACTACTTCTGGGCCTTCATGCGCAACTACCGCCTGGAGAGCCAGCTCATCACCACCCAGCTGCGCAACGGCGTGCACGGGGTGTTCGGTGAGGACGAGGCCATGCTGCAGGCCCAGCAGGCGGCCATCGACGCCAACCCCGAGCACGAGTTCTACAACCTCAACATCGACATGGGCGGGATGTGGGTGCGCCGGCTCCTCGAGCGGGCGCTCGAGGCCGAGGGCCGCCCCGCCGCCGCCCCAGCCGCTCCCGCCGGGGCCTGAGGAGGGGTCGTGGCCGATTCCCAGCACGAGGTCTGGCAGCGCGCCGCCGTCGAGGACGTCGAGGACGTCGCCGCCGGCATCCGGCGCGTCGTCCTGCGCCCCGACCGGCCCTGCCCGGTGCGGCCGGGCGAGCACGTGGACGTCCGCGTCCTCGTCCACGGCGAGCAGCAGGTGCGCTCCTACTCCGTGGTCGACGCCGACGCTGACGGCGCGCAGCTCGCCGTCAGCGTCTTCCGCACCCCCACCTCCCGCGGCGGCTCGATCTTCATGCACGGTCTCGAGCCCGGGCAGGTCCTCGAGATCACCCAGCCGCTGCAGAACTTCCCGCTGCGCGTGGGGGCCCCGTCCTACGTCCTGCTGGCCGGCGGCATCGGCATCACCGCGATCGCCGGGATGGCGGCGCTGCTGCGCCGGCTCGGCGCGGACTACCGCCTCGTCTACGTTGCCCGCTCCCGGCCCGCCATGGCCTACCTCGACGACCTGGCCGCCCTGCACGGGGACCGGCTCGAGGCGCACATCGACGACGAGGGCGGCTCGCTCGACGTCCCGGCCCTCGTGGCCGGCGTGCCTGCGGGCGCCGAGCTCTACATGTGCGGCCCCATCCGGCTCATGGACGCGGTGCGCCGCGCCTGGGCCGAGCGCGGGCTGGACCCGACCGGCCTGCGCTACGAGACCTTCGGCAACAGCGGCTGGTTCGAGGCCGAGCCGTTCGTGGTCCGCGTCCCCCGGCTGGGCGCCGAGACCGTCGTCGGCCCCGACGAGTCCCTGCTCGAGGCCCTCGAGCGGGAGGGACTCGACATGATGTCCGACTGCCGCAAGGGCGAGTGCGGGCTCTGCCAGGTCAAGGTCCTCGGCCTGGCCGGGCGGATCGACCACCGCGACGTGTTCTACTCGGACCGGCAGAAGCAGACCGGCACGTCCATGTGCTGCTGCGTCTCGCGGGTGGTCTCCGCCGCACCGGCGGCCGATCCCGGCGAGCGCCCGGCCGCCGTCCTCACCATCGACGTCCCCTGAGAGGCTCCCCATGGACATCCGACACCAGATCGACGCATCCAGGATGTCGTCGTACCAGTGGCTCATCATCGCGGTGACCACGTTCCTCAACGCCCTCGACGGCTACGACGTGCTCGCCATGGCGTTCACGGCCACCTCCGTGACCGAGGAGTTCGGGCTCTCCGGCTCCCAGCTGGGCTGGCTGCTCAGCGCCGGGCTCATCGGCATGGCCGTGGGCTCCCTCGTCCTCGGGCCCTTCGCGGACCGGTACGGCCGGCGGAGGATCCTCGTGCTGGCGCTCGCCGTCAACGCCCTCGGCCTGTTCCTGTCCACCACGGCCGGGTCCGTACTCGAGCTCGGGCTGTGGCGCGTCGTCACCGGCCTGGGCGTGGGCGGCATCCTCGCCTCCGCCACGGTGATCACCAGTGAGTACGCCAGCGCCCGCCACCGCGGCATGGCCGTGAGCATCTTCACCGCGGGCTACGGCGTGGGCGCCACCCTCGGCGGCATGGGCGCGACCCAGCTGATCCCCGCCTTCGGCTGGCGCTCCGTGTTCCTCACCGGCGGCCTGCTCACCCTCGTGGCGATCGCGCTCGTGCTGGCAGTGCTGCCCGAGTCCGTGGACTACCTCCGCACCCGGCGGCCCGCGGGCGCCGTGCAGAAGCTCGACCGCATCGCCCGTCGCCTGCGCCTCGAGGGGGAGGTCGAGCTCGGCCCCGTCCCGGCGGGCGCCGGCGAGCGGCGGAGCAGCGTGGGCCTGCTGCTCAGCGGCCGCTACCGCACCGCGACCCTCCTGCTGTGGGCGGCCTTCTTCGTCATCATGTTCGGCTTCTACTTCGCCAACTCCTGGACGCCCCGGCTCCTCGTGGAGACCGGGATGACCGAGCAGCAGGGCATCGTCGGCGGGCTCATGCTCACGATGGGCGGCACCTTCGGGTCCCTGCTCTACGGCGCGCTGACCACCAGGTGGGACGAACGGCTGACCCTGATGGCCTTCACGGTGCTCTCCGCGGTGACCCTCGTGCTGTTCATCACCACCACGTCCGTGCCCCTGCTGGCGTTCTCCTCCGGCGTGGTGGTCGGCATGCTCATCAACGGCTGCATCGCCGGGCTCTACACCGTGGCGCCCATGACCTACGAGCCCGGCATCCGGACCACCGGCGTGGGCTGGGGCATCGGGGTCGGCCGGGCCGGGGCGATCCTCGCTCCCATCGCGGTCGGCGCGCTGCTGGACACCGGCTGGACCCCCACGCAGCTCTACGTCGGCGTGGCGGTCGTCGTCGCCCTCGCGGCCCTGGCCCTCGTCCGGCTGCGCCCCTACGAGGAGACCGCTGAGGAGACCGCTGAGGAGACCGCCGAGGAGTCCGCCGCCGCGTCCGCCGCGGGCGCGGCCGGACCGGCCGGTGAGCGGCCGGGGCTCACCAGCCCCGGGTCCCCGGAGCGCCCTTGAACGGACCGACCACCCGCGAGGTGATCCAGCCCCCGTAGAAACCGCCCTCCTGCGGGAGCACCTGCTCCCCGGCGACGAGGCACCGGTCCATCATCCCGGGCATCAGCGCCACGTGCCCGCGCAGGGACTCGAAGCCCGGCGCGGGGGAGGGGTAGGTCCAGGCCGCCCGCGGCGCGGTGCGGGTCCCGCCCCGGACGCCGAAGTACGCCGCCGCGCCCTTCCACTCGCACCACGAGCCCCCCTCGCACGGGACCAGGGCGCCCTCGGCGAAGGCCTCGCGGGGCAGGTAGTAGGTGGGCGGGTGGCTGGTCTCGAGCACCCGCAGCGCGGCCGTGGTGGAGGCGATGCGCGCACCGCCCAGCCACACCTCCACGTGCTCCCGGGTGGGCTCGGTCCGGGGCGGTCTCGGGTAGTCCCACACGGACTCCTGGCCGGGGCCGGGGGTCTCGGGCCGGGGTCGTCTCATCTGCGCTCCGTCCGGACGCCCGCCCGTCCGCGCCGGCCGGCGCGGTCTTCGGGCGTCACACAGTGGTGAGTGCTGCATCACTATGCTACGGCGCATGACGACACCCTGGAGTGCTTGCCCCGGAAATCATAAGGTTCTGGGATGCCCATCTCAGGCCTTCTCATCGGCGCCGCCCTCGGGTTCGTCCTCCAGCGCGGCCGCTTCTGCGTCACCGGCGCGTTCCGCGACGTCTGGATCGCGAAGAACACGTGGTGGCTGTCCGCCTTCTTCGTGGCCATCGCCGTCCAGGCGGTCGGCATCTGGGTGCTGAACGCCCTCGGCGTCATCACCCTCGAGGCCTCGGCCTTCCCGTGGCTGGCCACGATCGTGGGCGGCTTCATCTTCGGCTTCGGCATCGTCCTCGCCGGCGGCTGCGCCACCGGCACCTACTACCGCGCCTCCGAGGGTCTCGTCGGCTCCTGGTTCGCGCTCATCTTCTATGCGCTGTTCGCGACCATCTCCAAGTACGGCCCGCTGGCCGGGACCACCGAGGCCATGCGCGGCGTGACGGTCGGCACCCAGGGCTCGATCCACGAGACCCTCGGTGTCTCCCCGTGGGTGCTCGTGCTGGTCCTCGTCGCCGTCACCGGCCTGTGGGCCCGCCACCACCTCACCAAGCCGCGGATGAAGATGGCCACGCTCCCGCCGGAGCGGACCGGTCTGAACCACCTGCTGTTCGAGAAGGCCTGGAACCCGTTCGCCACCGCCGTGGTCATCGGCGTCATCGCGATCATCGCCTGGCCCGCCAGCTGGGCCACCGGCCGCGAGTCGGGTCTCGGCATCACCACCCCGTCCGCGAACATCGCGAGCTACCTGACCACGGGCGACGTCGAGCTCGTCGACTGGGGCGTGTTCCTGGTCCTGGGCATCCTGATCGGCTCGTTCATCGCGGCCAAGGGCTCGGGCGAGTTCAAGCTCCGCGTCCCCGACGCGCAGACCATCGTCCGCTCCATCGGCGGCGGCGCCCTCATGGGCGTCGGCGCGGCGTGGGCCGGGGGCTGCACCATCGGCAACGCCCTGGTCGCCACCGCCGCGTTCGAGTGGCAGGGCTGGGTCAGCTTCGCCGTCATGATCCTCGGCACCGGCGCGGCCGCCAAGCTCTTCATCGCCCCCCGCAAGACGTCCGCCGCCCCGGGCCGCGTCCCGGCCGGCGTCTGAACCACCGACCCCCAGTCCCAGGAGGCACCATCCATGGCACAGCACATCCTCGAGACCGACGGTCTCGTCTGCCCGTTCCCCGTGGTCGAGGCGAAGGCCGCGATGGCCGAGATGCCCGCCGGCGACGAGCTCGTCATCAACTTCGACTGCACCCAGGGCACCGAGGCTATCCCGCGCTGGGCGGCCGAGAACGGCTACCCCGTCACGCAGTTCAGCAAGCGCGGTGCGGCCGAGTGGTCGATCACCGTGCAGAAGGCCTGATCCCCGGGAGTTCCACGCAGCGGCGGACCCCCGCGACCGAGCATCCTCGGGCGCGGGGGTCCGTCGTCGTCGGTGGGCCCGGTCACACCGGACCCTACTAAAATGAACACCGATCATTTAGAGTGGCAGGCACCGCGTTCTCGCCCGCAGAGAGGAACCACCATGAGCGACGTCCTGCAGAACTACGTCGACGGCGCCTTCGTCGACGCCCACGGCACCGGCCGGATCGACGTGGTCGACCCCACCACCGGCACCACGGTCACCGTCTCCCCGGTCTCCGACGCCACGGACGTGGACCGGGCCTTCGCCGCCGCCCGCGCGGCGTTCCGGAGCTGGAAGCGCACCACGCCGAGCGAGCGGCAGCTCCTGCTGCTCCGGCTCGCGGACGCGCTCGAGGCGCACAGCGACGAGCTCGTCGAGGCCCAGCACCGCAACACCGGCCAGCCGCGGCAGATGATCGCCGACGAGGAGGTCGCCGCCGGCGCCGACAACCTGCGCTTCTTCGCCGGCGCCGCCCGGACCCTCGAGGGCAAGGCCGCGGCGGAGTACCTGGGCGGGCACACCTCCTACGTGCGGCGCGAGCCGGTCGGCGTCGTGGCGCAGGTGACGCCGTGGAACTACCCGCTGCTGATGGCGATCTGGAAGCTCGGCCCCGCGCTGGCCGCCGGCAACACGGTGGTCCTCAAGCCCTCCGACACCACCCCCGGGTCCACCCTCGTCCTGGCCCGGCTCATCGACGGGATCTTCCCGGCCGGCGTGGTCAACGTGCTGCTCGGGGACGGCTCCACGGGAGCGCTCATGACCGGGCACCGGACCCCGGCCATGGTCTCGATCACCGGGTCCGTCCGTGCCGGCCGCGCCGTGGCCCTCGCCGCAGCGCAGAACCTGACGCGCGGGCACCTGGAGCTCGGCGGCAAGGCGCCCGCGGTCGTCTTCGCGGACGCCGACCTGCCCGCCGCGGCCAAGGCGCTCGTGGAGTTCGGCACCTTCAACGCCGGCCAGGACTGCACCGCGGTGACGCGCGTCCTGGTCCAGGACAGCGCCCACGACGAGTTCGTGCGCCTGCTCGCCGCGGCCGCCCGGGACATCGTGACGGGCGACCCGGACGAGTCCAAGAACTTCTACGGCCCGCTCAACAACGCCCGCCACTTCGAGGACGTGTGCCGCAAGCTCGCCGAGCTGCCCGAGCACGCGAGCGTGGTCACCGGCGGAAAGCCGGTGGCGGGCTCCCCCGGCTACTTCTTCGAGCCCACCGTGGTGTCCGGGGTGCGCCAGGACGACGCCCTCGTCCAGGAGGAGACCTTCGGCCCGGTGCTCACCGTGCAGCCCTTCGCCACGGAGGAGGAGGCGCTCGAGCTGGCCAACGACGTCGACTACGCCCTCGCCTCGAGCGTGTGGACCACCGACCACGGCACGGCCATGCGGGTCTCCCGCGAGCTCGAGTTCGGGTGCGTCTGGGTCAACACCCACGTCATGCTGGTCTCCGAGATGCCGCACGGCGGGTTCAAGGACTCCGGCTACGGCAAGGACCTCTCGCTCTACTCGGTCGAGGAGTACACCCAGGTCAAGCACGTGATGCACGCCCTGGACGCCTGAGCCGGCGCGGCCGGGGCTCAGTCCTGACCGGCGGATCCGTCCTGACCGGCGGATCCGTCCTGCCGGCCGGCCCGGTCCCGGGCGGCCGCCAGGCGCAGCCGGAAGCCCTCCAGCATGGCGGTGAGGGCCGCGTCGAAGGCCGCGTCCGCCGCGGCGGTGGCGTCCGCCGGCCGTGCCTGCACGGCGGCGGCGAACACCGGGGCGAGGTCCGCGCGCTCCCCGGGGTCGAAGATGTCGGCGGGCGCCGTCGCGTCGTACGCGGCGCCGAAGACGAGCGACTCGATCGAGACGATCACGTCCACGATGCTGGCGCGCTCCCAGCCCGCGTCCGCGAGCCCGGAGGCCACGGTCTCGTACATCTGCAGGGTGTGCGGGGAGTCGGCGACCGGCTGGACGGCCATGATCGGGATCATGGCCGTGTGCTGGGCGTAGCAGTCCCGGTAGGACCGCGCCCAGCTCTCGAGGGCCCGGTCCCACGGGACGGTGCCGAAGGCGGAGCAGTCGATGCCCTGGTTGATCGCGTCCTGGACCCGGATCAGCACCTCGCGCTTCGACGGCGTGTGGTTGTACAGGGCCGAGGTGGAGACCTTCAGCTCCCGCGCGAGCTCGGTCATCGTCAGGTGCCGGTAGCCCCGGGTGGCCACGATCTTGATCGCGGCCTTCGTGATCCGCTCCTCGGAGAGCACCGGATGGCGCGGGCGACCGCGACGCCGAGGGGCGGGGCCGGCGGGAGCCATGAGCAGATCCTCCTGCGGTCGGGGCATGTGGCGCTTCCTCCTGAGTCTAGGTGCAACGACTTGGTGACGGCTCTTGACGAGCACGGGCCGGAACCCATTTAATGAACCTAATTCATTTTAGTGTGAAGGAGAGCACAGTGACCGATCAACGCACCCTGGGCAGCGAGACCGCGATCGAGCGCGACGTCGTCGTCGTGGGGGCCGGCCCCGCCGGGCTCATGGCCGCCCGCACGCTCGTGGCCGCCGGGCGGACCGTGGCGGTCCTCGAGGCCCGTGACCGCGTGGGTGGGCGCACCTGGTCGAAGACCGTGGACGGCGCGTTCCTGGAGATCGGCGGGCAGTGGATCTCCCCCGACCAGACCGAGCTGCTGGCGCTGGTCGACGAGCTCGGCCTGGAGACCTACCAGCGCTACCGCGAGGGCGAGTCCGTCTACCTGGCGCCGGACGGGACCCGCCACACCTACACCGGCTCGATGTTCCCGGCGGGGGAGTCCACGATCGCCGAGATGGAGAAGCTCATCGCGCTCCTGGACGGGCTCGTGGCCGAGATCGGCGCCACCGAGCCGTGGGCGCACCCGGCGGCCCGGGAGCTGGACACCATCTCCTTCCACCACTGGCTGCGGCAGCACTCCGACGACGAGGCCGCCTGCAGCAACATCGGGATCTTCGTGGCCGGCGGGATGCTCACCAAGCCCGCGCACGCGTTCTCCGTGCTGCAGGCCGTGCTCATGGCCGCCTCCGCCGGGTCCTTCTCGAACCTCGTGGACGAGGACTTCATCCTCGACCGGCGCGTGGTCGGCGGCATGCAGTCCGTCTCGGAGACCATGGCGGCAGAGCTGGGCGAGGACGTCGTCTTCCTTGACACCCCGGTGCGCACGATCCGCTGGGCCGGCGCGGACGGGACCTACGCCGAGCACGTCCCGGGCACCCCGGTGACCGTGTGGTCCGACCGGCTCACAGTGCGGGCGAAGGACGTGGTCGTGGCCGTCCCGCCCAACCTCTACTCCCGGATCTCCTTCGAGCCGCCCCTGCCGCGGCTGCAGCACCAGATGCACCAGCACCAGTCGCTGGGCCTCGTGATCAAGGTGCACGCCGTCTACGAGACGCCCTTCTGGCGGGACAAGGGCCTCTCCGGCACCGGCTTCGGCGCCCACGAGCTCTCCCAGGAGGTCTACGACAACACCAACCACGGGGACCCGCGCGGCACCCTGGTCGGCTTCGTCTCGGACGAGCGGGCCGACGAGCTCTTCGGCCTGCCCGCCGAGGAGCGCCGCCGACTGATCCTCGAGTCCCTCTCCCACTACCTGGGGGAGGAGGCCCTGCACCCGGTGGTCTACTACGAGTCCGACTTCGGCTCCGAGGAGTGGACCCGCGGCGCCTACGCCGCCAGCTACGACCTCGGCGGCCTGCACCGCTACGGCGCCCACCAGCGCACCCCGGTGGGCCCGATCCGCTGGGCCTGCTCCGACCTCGCGGCCGAGGGCTACCAGCACGTCGACGGCGCCCTGCGGCAGGGCCGGCTCGCCGCGGCCGAGGTCCTCGGCGCCGGCTCGCTGACGGGCGCGGAGCGATGACCACCGCCGGGGTGCCGCGCTACGTGGTCGGCTACAGCGGCGACCGGCGCAGCCGGGACGCCGTGCGGCTGGGCGTCGCGCTCGCGCGCGACGTGGGCGCCGAGCTCGAGATCGTCCTCGTGCTGCGCGCGGACGACCCGTACCAGCAGGTCTACCCGCCGGTGGGGGACATCTCGCCCGTGCTCCGCCGGCAGGCCCACCAGTGGCTGCGCGAGGCCGCCGCCCTGGTGCCCGAGGGGATCACGGCCCGCACCCACGTGCGGGAGGCGCGGTCCGTGCCCACCGGCCTGGTCGAGGCCGCCACCGAGCTGGGGGCCGCGATGATCGTGGTCGGCGCCGGGACGGGCGGCGGCCGCTTCACCCTGGGCTCGGTGGTGAACGCGCTGCTGCACAGCTCGCCGGTCCCCGTGGCGCTCGCCCCGCGCCGGTATCCCGGGGACGAGCCGCTGACCCGGGTCTACGCCGCCGTGGGCACCCGCCCCGGGGCGCACCAGGTCATCCGGGAGGCCGCCGAGGCGGTCGAGCGCTCCGGCCTGGAGCTGGAGCTCCTCTCGTTCCTCGAGGGCGAGGCCGCGGACCCGGGCGCCACCGAGCAGGCCCGCCGGCGCGTCGAGGAGCACCTGGAGGCCGCAGCGGCCGAGGCCCGCCGGACCGGGCCCGTGACCGTGCGGGTCGCCTCCGGGCGGACCCTCAAGAAGGCCGCGCAGGACGTCGACTGGGCTCCCGGCGGCCTCCTGCTCATCGGCTCGTCCCGCCTCGCCCAGGGGCGGCAGACCTTCCTGGGCACCACCGCAGCACGGCTGCTCAAGCACGTCCCGGTCCCGATGGTCGTGGTCCCACGACCGGCCCGCACGGAGGAGAACTGATCATGAGCGCTTCCGACATCGAGGCGCCGGCACGCTCCGGCACCGACAAGGGCCTGAGCAAGGGCGCCGTGGGGCTGCTCGGCTCCGTGGTCATCGGCGTCTCCTGCATCGCCCCGGCCTACACCCTCTCCGCCGCCCTGGGCCCCACCGCCGCGGAGGTCGGCACCTCCCTGCCGGCGATCTTCCTGGTGGGCTTCATCCCCATGCTGCTCGTGGCCTTCGGCTACCAGCAGCTCAACCGGGCCATGCCGGACTCGGGCACCACCTTCACCTGGGGCTCCAAGGCCTTCGGGCCGTGGCTGGGCTGGATGGGCGGCTGGGGGCTGCTGGCCGCCACCATCCTGGTGCTCTCCAACCTCGCCGGCGTGGCCGTGGACTTCCTCTACCTCGCCCTCGCCCAGATCACCGGCAACGACGCCATCGCCGAGCTGACGCGCAACGTGCCCGTCAACGTGGCCACGTGCCTCGTGTTCGTGGCCCTGGCCGCCTGGATCTCGTACCGCGGGATGGAGACCACCAAGGCGTTCCAGTACGTGCTCGTGGCGTTCCAGGCGGTCGTGCTCCTGTGGTTCTCGATCGCGGCCTTCGGCCACGTGGCCGCCGGCACCGCCTACGAGGGGCTGACCGTGCGCGCCGAGTGGTTCAACCCGTTCGGCGTCGAGTCCTTCTCCGCGTTCGCGGCGGGCGTGTCCCTGTCCGTGTTCATCTACTGGGGCTGGGACGTGGTGCTCACCATCAACGAGGAGACCAAGGGCTCGGCGACCACCCCGGGCCGGGCCGCCCTGACCACCATCTTCGTGATCGTGGCCCTCTACATGACCATCGCCCTCGCGGTGCTCACGTTCTCCGGGGTCTCCGACCAGGGGCTGGGGATGGGCAACGAGGAGATCCAGGAGAACATCTTCGCGGCCCTCGCGGGGCCCGTGATGGGCCCCTTCGCGATCCTGATGTCCCTCGCGGTGCTGTCCTCCTCGGCGGCCTCCCTGCAGTCCACGTTCGTCTCCCCGGCCCGCACGATGCTGGCCATGGGCTACTACGGCGCGCTGCCGGGGAAGTTCGCCCGGGTCACCCCGCGGTTCCAGACCCCGGGCTACGCGACGGTCGCGGCGGCCGTGATCTCCGCCGGCTTCTACGCCGTGATGCGCGTGGTCTCCGAGAACGTCCTCTGGGACACCATCACCACCCTCGGCATGATGGTCTGCTTCTACTACGGGGTCACCGCCCTGGCCTGCGTCTGGTACTTCCGCCGCGAGGCGTTCCGGGGGCCGAAGAACGCGTTCACCAAGTTCCTCGCACCGCTGCTCGGGGGGATCCTGCTGCTCGTGTTCTTCGGGCAGACGGCCTACGACTCGATGGACCCGGACTACGGCTCCGGGTCGCAGATCGGCGGCGTGGGCCTCGTGTTCCTCCTGGGGGTGGGCATCCTGCTGCTAGGCGTCGCGATGATGCTCGTCCAGTACCGGCGCAACCCGGCCTTCTTCCGGGAGCGCTTCGAGACCACCGAGCTGCCGGTCCTGGACTAGCCGTACCGACTCACCAGATGTTGACGCGCTCCTCCGGGGGCAGCCACAGGCCGTCGCCGGGGCGGGTGCCGAAGGTGTCGTGGAACGCGAACATGTTCTGCACCACCCGGTTGCAGCGGAACTCGTCCGGGGCGTGCGGGTCGGTGGCCAGCCGGTTGACCAGCTCCTGCTCCCGGGCGGTCGAGCGCCACAGCGCCGCGTAGGCGTAGAAGAAGCGCTCCGCGCCGGTCAGGCCGTCGAGCACCGGCGCGCTGTCCTGGTCCAGGCCCCGCTCGGCCAGGGACATCCGGTAGGCCACCAGGGCGATCCCCAGCCCGCCCAGGTCCCCGATGTTCTCGCCCACCGTGAAGGCCCCGCTGACGCGGTGCCGGGCCGGGTCCAGCCCGCGCGGCGTGCAGCCGTCGTACTGGGCGACGAGCGCGGCGGTGCGCCGGGCGAACTCCGCCCGGTCCTCGTCCGTCCACCAGTTCTCCAGGTGGCCCCGGGCGTCGTACTTGGCGCCCTGGTCGTCGAAGCCGTGGCCGATCTCGTGGCCGATCACGGAGCCGATCGCGCCGTAGCACACGGCGTCGTCGGCCTCGATGTCGAAGAACGGCGGCTGCAGGATCCCGGCGGGGAAGACCACCTCGTTGAGCACGGGGTGGAAGTAGGCGTTGACCCAGTGGGGGTAGAGGAACCACTCGCCGCGGTGCACGGGGGTGCCCATCTTCCCGACGGTGCGGTCGTGCTCCAGCGCCAGCCCCGCCCGGACGTTGCCGAGCAGGTCCTCGGGGTCCGGCTCCAGGGAGGAGTAGTCCCGCCAGGTCTCCGGGTAGCCGACCTTGACGGTGAACGTGGACAGCTTCTCCAGGGCGCGGGCCCGGGTGGCCCCCGACATCCACTCGAGCCGCGAGATCCGCTCCCGGTACGCGGCCAGCAGGTGCGCCACGAGCTGCTCCACCCGGGCCTTGTGCGCCGGCGGGAACCAGCGGGCCACGTACTCGCGCGCCACGTCGTCGCCGAGGATCCGGGTGACCAGGAACTCGGCCCGCTTCCAGCGCTCGCGGGGGCGGGTGATCCCGGACAGGGCGGTGCTGTAGAAGCGGAAGTTCTCCTCGACGAACGGCCGGGGCAGGAACGGGGCGCGCTTGGACACGATCCGCCACGACTGCCAGATCCGGATCTGCTCCTCGGACCACTCCTGCCACAGCCCGCCCAGCTGCGCCACGAAGGAGGGCTGGCGCACGATGACCCGGTCGAAGATCCCCGCGCCGCGCTCCGGGGCGGTGCCCTCGAGCCACGCCGTCCACGGGAAGCCGGGCGCCATGGCCTCCAGGCCGGCCACGTCCACGGGGTTGTACATCTCCTCGACGTCCCGTGCGGAGACGGTGTCCCAGTGGGCGGCGGCGAGCTGCGTCTCCATGGCGAGCACGGTCGCCGCGGCGTCCCGGGCGGGCACGCCCCAGCGGGCCGGCAGGCCCGCGAGCTCGAGCATCGCCGCGACGTGGGCGGTGAACGCCGTGCGCAGCCGCTCGTGCTGCGGGTCCGTGTAGTAGCTGTCCGTGGGCAGGGACAGCCCGTCCTGACGCAGGAAGAAGGAGTAGCGGGAGGAGTCCCGGGAGTCGTTCTCCACGAAGAAGGACAGCGGCCCGTCCACGCCGGTGCGGTGCAGGGCGGCCGAGGCGCGGGCGAGTCCCTCCCGGCCCCGGGCGGCGTCGAGCACCGCGAGGTCCGGGGCCAGGGCGGCCAGGCCGCGGCGCTCGATCTCCGCCTCGTCGAGGAAGGACCGGTACAGCGCCCCCACCCGCGACCCGGCGGGCGCCTCCTGCACGATCTCGTGCACCCGCTGCGTGTTGCGGTCGGTGAGGATCGCGGAGGCGCCGTCGAACGCGCGGTCGTCCGGCAGCTCGTGCGCCTCGATCCAGCCGCCGTTGACGTGGCGGTACAGGTCGTCCTGCGGTCGGACGCCGGGATGGACGTGCTGCAGCTCGAGGCCGGAGTCGGTGGTCACGGGAGCTTCCCCTGTCGTCGTGGCGGGGCGGAGGGCGCGGGGGCGTCCGCCCGGCTCCAGCCTGCGGACGACGGCGCCGCGGCCCGCTTCGCGCGGGCCACGGCGTCCGTGCTGCTCGTCACCCCCGTGCACCGGGGGCGACGACGGGTCAGCTCGCGGCCGGCTCCGGGCTCGCGGACCCTGCCGCCTCGTCGGCGCCCAGCCACTCGGCCTCGAGCTCCTCGAGGGAGCCGTCCTCCTGCATGGCCGCCAGCGTCTCGTTGACCCGCTCCAGCAGGGCCGTGTTGCCGGTCTTGACGGCCAGGCCCAGCTGCTCCCCGGTCTCGATCTCCTCGACCAGCTGCAGCTCGGGGTTGTCCTCGATCGCGGGGCCGGTCACGGAGATGTTGCCGAGCGCGGCCTCGACGTCGTCGGTGTTGAGCCCCTGGATCATCAGCGAGGAGGTCTCGTACTGGACCACGTCCGCCCCGTTGTCCTGGGCGTAGGCCTCCCCGGTGGTGGCCTGCTGCACGCCGATGCGCTTGCCCGCGATGTCCGCCACGGAACGGATGTCCGAGCCGGGCGCGACCAGGAGGGCGAGGTTGTCGTCGAGGTACGGCTCGGAGAAGTCCATCACCGACTCGCGCTCCTCGGTGATCGTCATGCCGGACGCGGCGAGGTCGCACTGGTCGGTGTCCAGCGCGGAGCCCGTCTCGATGGCCTCGAAGGGCGTGGTGATGACGTTCGACTCCACGCCGAGGTCCTGTGCGATCCGGTCGACCAGGTCGATGTCGAAGCCCACGGTCTCGCCGTTCTCGACGTACTCGAACGGGGCGTAGGGGATGTCCGAGCAGACCGTGAGGGTGCCGGAGCTGATCAGGCTCAGCTCGCCCTCGCCGGCGGCCTCCTCGCCCCCTCCGGTGCTCGTGCACGCGCTCAGGGCCAGCGCGGAGACGGCCAGCACGGACAGGGTCGCTGCCCTGTGGAACCTGCTCTTCATGGATCTGTCCTTCCCTCGGGAGGTGGCGGGCCGCCGCCGGCTGCACGGCGTCGTGCCCCGTGCGCGGCCCGCCGGTGAATGTGCCTCAGTGTAGGTGTTCGCGCGTTGCCGGGATGTTGCACACCACTGGTCGGTAGTCAATTCATTGTCCCCACTCCGGGCGACACCTCCGGGGCGGCGCGCCCGGGCGGCCGCGGCGGAGCCGTCCGGCGTCGGCCGTGCTCGGCGGATTCGGCACAATGGCCCCATGACCCGCACCGAGGACCAGCGCCGCAGCGACCGGGGCGCGCGATGACCGCGCCGCAGGCCCCCGCGAGCGTGCGCGTGGACGTGTGGCTGTGGGCGGTGCGCGTGTTCAAGACCCGCTCCGCCGCCACGGCCGCGTGCCGCGCCGGCCACGTGAAGATCGACGGCACCTCGGTCAAGGCCGCCCAGCCGGTGCGGCCCGGCCAGCGGGTGACCGTGCGCCGTCCCGGTCACGAACAGGTCCTGGAGGTGGTGCAGCTGCTGACCAAGCGCGTCGGGGCGCCCGTCGCCGCGAAGGCCTACGTCGACCACAGCCCGCCCCCGCCCCCGGCGCTGCACGCCGCGGTCCCGCGGCGGGACCGGGGCACCGGGCGGCCCACCAAGAAGGACCGCCGGGAGATGGACCGCCTCCGGGGGCTGTGACGGCGTCCGCGCGGCGTTCCGTGCGCGCTCCCAGGAAGGCGCAGAATAATCCGCACTGCACGTGTGCCGTGGGTCACCCCGCCGTCCGGCGGTCCGACCCGCGGCCGGAACCCGAGGAGTTCGACCCATGGCACTGCTGGACACATCGGTGTGGACCGGAAAGATCTACGTCAACGGATGGCGCGACGGCCGCGGCGGCACCGAGGACGTCACGAACCCGTCGACGGACGAGACGCTGGGGCAGATCGGCTTCGCCTCCCCCGAGGACGTGTACGAGGCGGCCGAGAAGGCCGCAGCGGCCCAGAAGGAGTGGGCGGCGCTGAAGCCCTCCGAGCGCGCCGCGGTGCTGCGTCGCGCCGGCCTGCTGTTCGAGGAGCACGCCGAGGAGGTCATGGACTGGGTGGTCCGGGAGACCGGGGCGATCCAGCCCAAGGCCGGGCTGGAGGCCTCGGTTGCGGCCGCGGAGTGCTACGAGTCCTCGGCGCTGCCGAGCCACCCGCACGGGGAGTACCTGCCCTCCGACGCCCCGCACTGGTCGCTGTCCCGCCGGGTGCCGGTCGGGGTGGTCTCCGTGATCTCGCCGTTCAACTTCCCGCTGATCCTCTCGATCCGCTCCGTGGCCCCCGCCCTGGCCCTGGGCAACGCGGTGCTGCTCAAGCCGGACCCCCGCACCTCGGTCACCGGCGGCGCGCTCATCATGCGCGTCTTCGAGGAGGCCGGGCTGCCGCCCGGCGTCCTGCAGCTGCTGCCCGGCGGCGGTGACGTCGGGGCCGCCACGGTCGAGGCCCCGCACGTGAACGTCGTGTCCTTCACCGGGTCCACGGCCGCCGGCCGGCACGTGGGCGCCGCGGCGGCGCAGCACCTCAAGCGCGCCCACCTCGAGCTGGGCGGCAACAACGTGGTCATCGTCCTGCCCGGCGCGGACGTGGACCTGGCCGCGGGGGTCGGGGCGATGGGCTCCTTCTTCCACCAGGGACAGATCTGCATGACCACCGGGCGCCACCTGGTGCACGAGGACCTGCACGACGAGTACGTGGACAAGCTCGCGGCGAAGGCGGAGGCCCTGGTGGTCGGGGACCCCTCCGGCGGACCCGTGCACCTCGGCCCGATCATCGACGAGCGCCAGCTCAAGGCCATCGACGCGATCGTGCAGGAGACCGCCATCGCCGGCGCCCGGGTGGTGGCCGGGGGGTCCCACGAGGGCCTGTTCTACCGGCCCACGGTGCTCTCCGAGCTGACCCACGAGATGACGGCCTGGAAGGACGAGATCTTCGGGCCGGTGGCGCCCGTGATGAAGGTGTCCAGCGCGGAGGAGGCGGTGGAGTTCGCCAACGCCTCCGAGTACGGGCTCTCGGTGTCCATCGTCGGGGACGTCGGCGAGGCCATGAAGATCGCCGACAGGATCCGCTCCGGCAAGATCCACATCAACGAGATGACGGTCGCCGACGAGGCCAACGCCCCCTTCGGCGGCATGGGCGCCTCCGGCACCGGCTCCCGGTTCGGCGGGCCGACCGCCAACATCGACGCGTTCACCGAGACGCAGTGGATCACGATCAGCCCGGACGTCCCGCACTACCCCTTCTGAGCACCGCCGCTCCCGGGCCGCGTCCCGTCCGGGGGTGCGCCGCGGGGGGCGGGAGGTCGTCGGTAGCCTGGACCGGTGACGACGACCTCCCGCCCCCGCGGCCTCAACCGGCAGATCCTGGCCCTGGCCGTCCCCGCCTTCGGGGCGCTCGTGGCCGAGCCGCTGTTCCTGCTGGCGGACTCCGCGATCGTCGGCCACCTCGGCACCCCCCAGCTCGCCGGCGTGGGCGTGGCCGCGGCCGTCCTGCAGACGGTCGTGGGGCTCATGGTCTTCCTCGCCTACAGCACCACCCCTGCGGTGGCCCGGCACCTCGGGGCGGGCCGGCTCCAGGAGGCCGTGGCGGTGGGCCGGGACGGGCTGTGGGTGGCCGCGGGGTTCGGCCTGCTCCTGTCCGCGGCGGGCTGGGCGCTGGGCCGGCCGCTGCTGGCGCTGATGGGCGCGCGCGGCGAGGTCCTGGAGCACGCCGTCGTCTACCTGCACTGGTCCCTGCCCGGACTGACCGCCATGCTCCTGGTGCTCGCGGCCACCGGTGTGCTCCGCGGCCTCCAGGACACCAGGACCCCGTTGCTCATCGCCGGGGTCGGGGCCGCGGCCAACGCGGGGTTCAACCTCCTGCTCGTGCACGGGGCGGGCCTGGGGGTGGCCGGCGCGGCGATCGGCACGAGCGCCGTGCAGTGGGCCATGGCGCTGGCGTACCTGCGGATCCTCCGCCGGCTCGCCCGCGAGCACGGCGTGGGGCCCGCGACCACGTGGCCCCGGCTGCGCTCGCACCTCACGGTGGGCTCCTGGCTCATGCTGCGCACCGTCTCCCTGCGGGTCGCGATCCTCGCGACCGTCCTGGTGGTCACGGGACAGGGCGCCCAGAACCTCGCCGCGCACCAGCTCGTGATGACGTTCTTCAACTTCCTGGCCTACGCCCTCGACGCCCTCGCCATCGCGGCGCAGGCGCTGCTGGGCCGGGACATGGGGGCGCGGGACGTGACCGACCCCGTGCAGCGGCGGGCGGTCCGGGCTCTCATGAACCGGCTGGTCCTGTGGGGGCTCGGCTTCGGCGTGGTCACGGGCCTCCTGGTGGCCCTGGTCGGCACCCGGCTGGGGTTCCTGCTCAGCCCCGATCCCGCGGTGCAGGCCCTGTTCGCGGCGGCCCTGCTGGTGGTGGCGGTCGGCCAGCCGCTGGCCGCGTACGTCTTCGTCCTGGACGGGGTGCTCATCGGGGCCGGGGACGCCCGCTACCTCGCGGTGGCCGGAGTGCTCAACCTGGCGGTCTACGCCCCGCTGCTGCTGCTCGTGGCGCACTCCGCCGGGACGGGGACCGGAGGGTTCGTGTGGCTGTGGACCGCCTACGCCGGCGGCTACCTGGGGGCCCGGGCCCTGACCCTGGGGCTGCGGGCCCGCGGCGACTCCTGGCTGCTCCGGAACGCACGGTAACAACCCGGAGCACACCCGGTGTTGTGGGGCGGATCACCTACGATGCAGACATGAACAGTGATCCTCGCGCAGAGAACCAGCCCACCGCCGACTCCGGGCACAACGTCGTGCTCGTCGGCATCGACGGATCCGACCAGGCCCGCCACGCGCTCGAGCGCGCCCTCGAGGAGGCCCGCGCCCAGGACCTGACCGTGCGCCTGCTCGGCGCCTATCCGGTCATCGGGGTCGGGGACCCCGGCCTCGAGATGCGGTTCACCGAGGCCGTGATGAAGGAGAACGCCGGCCACCTGGCCGAGGCCCGGCAGACCGTGGAGCAGGCGGGGCTGCCCGTCGAGGTCGTGGAGGCGGGCGGGGACGCCGCCAAGGCCGTCGTGGAGCAGTCGGGCGAGGCCGCGCTCGTGGTCATGGGCAAGCGCGGCCGCGGCGGCGCGCTGCGCGGCCGGCTGGGCTCGGTGTCCGCGGCGGTCGCCGCGCACGCGAAGTGCCCGGTGATCATCGTCCCCGAGGCCGCCGAGAGCCGGAGCCCCGAACGGCACCCCGAGCGGCGCGGCGGCAGCGCGGGCGACTTCGCGCTCGAGGCCGACGGGCCGGTCAAGGCCGACCAGATCGACTTCACCGGCCGGGTGGTCGTGGGCCTGGACGCCCTCGGCTCCCGCAGCCCGGCGCTGGGCAAGGCCGTGGCCTACGCCCAGGAGCACGGCAAGGCCCTGGCGCTGGTCTCCGTGAACGGGGCCCTGTCCGGCACGCCCTCCTGGTTCCAGGACGAGTTCAACCAGGCCCGGTACTTCCACGAGGCGGACCAGAAGCTCACCCAGATCTCCGACGAGATCGCCGCGCAGCACCCCGAGCTGACGGTCGAGCACCACATCTTCGTGGGCCGGCCCGCCCGCATCCTGATGAACGCCACGCACTCCGCGGACATGGTCGTGGTGGGCTCCCGCGGCATCGGCGGCTTCCGGGGGCTGCTGCTCGGCTCGGTCTCCCAGGCGGTGCTGGAGAACGCCACCGGCCCGGTCATGGTGGTGCCCGCGCACCGCCCCTGAGCACCCCACCCCCACGGCGAGACCAGGAGGCGGCACCCCATGCCGGAACAGATCGTCGTCGGCTACGACGGCTCCGAGAACAGCGAACGGGCCCTGGACTGGGCGATCCAGGAGGCCGGCACCCTCGCCGGCGAGCTCAGGGTGGTGGTCTCCATGGGCCGGCCCGTCGCCGTGGACCCCAGTCTCTACGGGCCGTTCCTGGAGGCGATCGAGGAGGAGGCGGACAAGGTCGCCGCCGCCGCCGTCACCCGGGCCCGGGACGCCGGCGTCACCGCGGTCGCGGTCGTCGAGCGCGGTGACGCGGCCGGGGTGCTGGTGCACGAGTCGGAGGACGCCGCGTCCCTGGTGCTCGGCCGCCGGGGCCGGCGCGGGGTGCGGGGCCGCCTCGGATCGGTCACGGCCGCGGCGGCGGCGCACGCGAAGTGCCCCGTGATCGTCCTCCCGGACCGCTGGGACCCGCGGGCACGGGACGCCCGCGGGGCGACCGGCCCCTTCGCGGGCCGCGTGGTGGTCGGCGTGGACCGGCTCGGCCGGGACAACCCGGCCGTCCTGGCGGCCGGGCGGTACGCCGCACGGCACGGCGCGGGCCTGGCGCTGGTCACCGTGGTGCCGGAGGCCATGAGCATGCCGACGGGCTCCGCGGACCTGGACCGGGCCGTGCGCGAGCAGCTCACCGAGCCCGCACAGTCCCTCGTGGACCAGGTGGCGGAGTCGGTCCGGGAGGACCACCCGGAGCTGGACGTCGAGACGTTCGTCTTCTCCGGCCAGCCGGCGGACCAGCTCGTGGAGGCCGGGCGGTCGGCGGAGCTCGTGGTGGTCGGCAGCCGCGGCTACGGCGGGTTCCGCGGGCTGCTCATGGGCTCCGTCTCCCAGGCCGTGCTGCAGGAGGGCGAGGGCCCCGTGATGGTGGTCCCGGCCCGCCGGAAGAGCTGACCCGTCCGCCCGCAGGAGGAGCCCCCGCCCGTCCAGGACCGGGGGCTCCTCCTACGGGCGGATCCGCCGAGCGGTGCCGGCGGGCCATCCTGGGGACGAGCCCGCGGAGCGCCCGCGGACGGACGGGAGCACACCGTGGACCGCAGAGCACTCGCCGCGACCGCCCTGGCCCTCGCCGCGCTCACCGGGTGCTCGGGCGGGGCGGAGGACCCGGTGGAGGTCCCCGCCCGGCCGGCCGGGTCCAACGTCCTGGACTCCGCCGGCGTCCTGACGGACGCGCAGGAGCAGCAGCTCGACGCCCTGATCGAGGACCGCGGGGCCGGCACGGACGCGGCACGCGTCGCCGTGCTCACGGTGGAGGAGGCGACCGGGTCGATCGAGGACTACGCCCGCGAGGTCGCCACCGCCTGGGAGGTGGGCGACGCCGGGGCGGACAACGGCGTGCTCGTGGTCGCCGCCACCGGGGACCGGGAGCTGCGGATCGAGACCGCGGACGGGGTGCGCGAGCGGTTCTCGGACGACGAGGCGGAACGCGTGGTGGAGGACGTGCTGGCGCCGGCCTTCGCGGACGAGCGCTACGCGCAGGGCCTCGGCGAGGCCGTCGAGCAGATCCACGTCTACGCGCAGGGCGGGGAGCCGCCGGGGGAGCCCTTCGACTGGGCCCTGCTCGGCTGGGTCGCGGGCGGCTTCGGCCTGGTCGGCGTGCTGGTGGCGTGGTGGATCGCCGCGGACCTCCGCCGCCGGCGCCGGATCGCCGACGAGGAGCTGCGGGCGGCCCGGCAGCGCGACCCGGAGCTGCGGCTCACCGAGGAGCAGCACGCGGCGTACCGGACGTACCGCTACCACCACCGCAAGCCGGACGCCGTCACGAACCCGGCCGTGTGGCTCCCGCTCTACCTGGCCAACCCGGGGCTGTACTCCGGCGGCTCGGGCGGCGGCACGAGCGGTGACGGGCAGGGCGGCTCCTCGTTCGGCGGGGGCGGCGGATTCACCGGCGGCGGGGCGTCCGGCAGCTACTGAGCCGCCCCGCACGGGGCGGGGCGGCTCAGGCGGGGAGTCCGCGCCGGGCGGCCACGAGGGAGAGCAGGTGCCGGTGCACCGTGGTCTCCCCGGTCAGCTCGGGGTGGAACGAGATGCCGACGACGGCGCCGCTCGCCACCGCGACCACCTCGCCCCGGTGCCGGGCGAGGACCTCGACGCCCTCGCCGACGCGGGTCACCGCGGGGGCGCGGATGAAGGCCGCGCGCACCACGTCCCCGCCGCGGCCCCACGCGAGCACGACCTCCTCGGAGGCCGTCTGGGGTCCGAACGCGTTGCGGGCCACGGTGACGTCCAGGACCTCGAGGGTCTGCTGGCCGGGGGCGGGGTCCTCGATGCCGGACGCGAGCAGGATGAGGCCGGCGCACGTGCCCAGCGTGGGCAGGCCGCCGAGCACGGCGTCCCGCAGCGGCTCCCGCAGCCCGAACAGGCGCAGCAGCCGGTCCACGGTGGAGGACTCCCCGCCGGGCAGGACGATCGCGTCCAGCCCGGCGAGCTGCTCGGCCGTCTTCACGAGCACGGGCTCGGCGCCCAGCTCCCGCAGCATCGCGGCGTGCTCGGCGACCCCGCCCTGGAGGGCGAGGACGCCCACGCGGGGCGCGGAACTCACCAGCCGCGCTCCGCGAGCCGGTGCGGGGCCGGGAGGTCGCCCACGTTGATGCCGACCATCGCCTCGCCGAGCCCGCGGGAGGCCTCGGCGATCTTCTCGGGGTCGTCGAAGTAGGCGGTGGCCTTCACGATGGCCTGCGCCCGGGCCGCGGGGTTGCCGGACTTGAAGATCCCGGAGCCCACGAACACGCCGTCGGCACCGAGCTGCATCATCATGGCGGCGTCCGCGGGGGTGGCCACGCCGCCGGCGGTGAACAGCACGACCGGCAGCTTCCCGGTGCGGGCGACCTCGAGGACGATGTCGTAGGAGGCCGCGAGCTCCTTCGCCTTCACGTAGAGGGCGTCGGGGGAGATCCGGTAGAGGGCCTGCAGCTCGGCGATCTGCCCGCGGATGGTGCGGATGTGCTTGGTGGCCTCGGAGACGTCGCCGGTGCCGGCCTCGCCCTTGGAGCGGATCATCGCGGCGCCCTCGGCGAGCCGGCGCAGGGCCTCGCCCAGGTTGGTGGCCCCGCACACGAACGGGACGGTGAAGCGCTGCTTGTCGATGTGGTTGACGTAGTCGGCGGGGGAGAGGACCTCGGACTCGTCGATGTAGTCGACCTTCAGGTGCTCGAGCACCTGCGCCTCCACGAAGTGGCCGATGCGCACCTTCGCCATGACGGGGATGGAGACGGCGGCCTGGATGCCCTCGATCAGGTCCGGGTCGGACATGCGGGCCACGCCGCCCTGCGCGCGGATGTCGGCCGGCACGCGCTCGAGGGCCATCACGGCCACGGCGCCGGCGTCCTCGGCGATGCGGGCCTGCTCGGCGGTGACGACGTCCATGATGACGCCGCCCTTGAGCATGTCGGCGAGGCCGCGCTTGACGAGCGGGGAGCCGGTCAGCGGGGTCGCGTCCGAGGCGGTGGGGCGGGTGGTGCCGCCGGCGGAGTTCTGGGCATGGGCAGTCTGCAGATCGGTCATGGAGTCCATCCTGCGGCCGGAAGTGGTCCACCGACAGGTCCACCATCGATAGAATCTGTTGGACCACAGGAGTTCCGAGGGAGAGGAGCGGACCGTGCGGCACCCCCACGACGTCGAGCTGCCCGTGCGCGTGGACCGGGCCGATCCCGCGCCGCTGCCCGCCCAGCTCGTCCAGCAGCTGCGGGAGCTGGTGGTCTCCGGGACCCTGCGCCCGGGGGACGCGCTGCCCTCCACCCGCGGGCTCGCCGCCCGGCTGGGGATCTCGCGCGGCTCCGTGGTCACCGCCTACGACCAGCTCCACGGCGAGGGCTATCTGCACGCGACCAACGGCGCCACCGTGGTCCACCCCGACCTGGCCCGCTCCCGCACGGAGCCCCCGGCGGCCCGGCCCGGCCCCCGCCCGGCCGCGGCGCCGCGGCGCCGGACCCGGGAGCGGCCCATGATCGACCTCACGCCCGGCCGGCCCGACACCGGACGGCTGGCCACCCCGCAGTGGCGCGCCGCGTGGCGGGACGCCGCGGCCGCCGCCGGCACGGGGGCGCCCCCGCCCCAGGGCTCGGAGCCGCTGCGCGAGCAGATCGCCGAGCACCTGCGGCTGATGCGCGGCGTGGTCCGGGACCCCGAGGACCTCTTCGTCACGGCGGGCGCGCGGGACGGGCTCCAGCTGCTGCTCGCGGTGCTCGGCGGCCACGCGGGCCGCGGGCTGCGCGTCGCCGTCGAGGACCCCGGCTACCCCTCGCTGCGCCGGGTGCCGGAGCGGCTCGGCCACGAGGTGCTGCCGGTGCCGATCGACGACCAGGGCCTCGACCCCGCCCGGCTGCCGTCCGGGGCGTGGGCCGGCCCGGGGGAGTGGGAGATCGAGCGGCCCCCGGACGCCGTGATCGTCACCCCCAGCCACCAGTACCCCCTCGGGGCGTCGATGCCCGCCGCCCGCCGGCTCGAGCTGCTCGGCTGGGCGCGCGCCCACGACGCGCTGATCGTGGAGGACGACTACGACTCCGAGCTGCGCTACGTGGGCGAGCCGCTGCCCGCGCTGTCCTCCCTCGACCACGCCCCGGGCGCCGTCCCGGAGCCCCCCGCCCCCGGCCGGCTGCTCGGCGCCGGCGGCCACGTGGCCACGCTGGGCTCGTTCACCAAGGTCCTCGCGCCCGGGCTGGGGGTCGGCTACCTGCTGGCCCCGCCCGCCCTCCGGGAGGACCTGCTGCGGCTGCGCACGGACCTCGGCAACCCGGCCTCCGCGGTCGCCCAGGACGCCATGGCCCGCTTCCTGGCCGACGGCGGCCTGCGCCGGCACACCGCCCGGATGCGGCGGGAGTACCGGCGCCGGCGGGACCTGCTCACCGCGGCCCTCGCCGGGGTCCACGGGGTGCGGGCCGTGCCCATGGACGGGGGGCTGCACGTCGTCCTCGAGTTCACCGGGGAGGTGCCCCTGGCGGAGCAGGACGTCGTGGATCGGGCCGCGGCCGCGGGCGTGCGGGTGGCGGCGTTGGGCTCGTACTGGGCGCACGGCGCGGGGGGCGGCCGCCGCGGCGTCGTCGTCGGCTTCGGCGCCACCGGTGCCGCCCCGGAGGGGGACGCCCTGCCGGACGCCCTCGCGGTCCTGGCCCGGGTGCTCTCGGCGCCCGGCCCCGCACGCGGTCGCTAGACTGGCCGGTGCCCCGGGGGTCTCCCCGCCGGGGTCCTCCCGCGAGCACGCTCCCGAAAGGCGCACCGTGAACCCCGACCCGAGCACCGGCATCCACCGCGACCTGTTCGCGCCCACGCTGCTGCGCGCGCTCGTGGCGCTGGTGTTCGGCGCCGTGACCGTGTTCTGGCAGGAGCCGACGCTGCCCGTGGTGGCCTGGGGCGTGGGGCTGTACCTCGTGCTCACGGGCGCGGCGAGCGTGCTCCTGCAGCTGCGCCTCAACGGCAACGACCACGTGGACATGGGCCCCACCCGGCAGATCCCGCAGTCCTACGGCGTGCTGTACCTCCTGGGCGGGGTCTTCACGATCCTGGGCGCCGACACCCCCGCGTGGCTCGTGGTCTACGCGGCGTCCATCATGGGCCTGGCCGGGCTCACGGAGCTGGCGCTCGGGCTGAAGTTCCGCACGACCTTCCCGCTGGGCCGCGACTGGACCATCGCCGGGCTGGTCACGGTCCTCGCCGCCACCGGTCTCGTGCTCGTGGTGGACCTCGGCCCCAAGGCGCTCTTCGGGGTGGTGGGGGCCGCCGCGGTGGTCATCGGCGTCACCCACCTGCTGGCCGCCCTCACGCTCCGGCACGAGGACCGCCGGGGACGGGCCCCCGCCGGGACCGCGTAGACTGGGCTACCGCACGGCAGGCCCCGGCCCCGCCGGGGACATCAGCTCACGAGGAGGACCAGTGGCACAGCGCAAGGGCTCGAGAGGCGGCTTCCGGGCCGACGTCAAGGGCCCCCTGATCCTGTCCGCCGTGCTCGCGGCGATCGCGTTCGTCGCCGTGGGCATCTTCGCCAGCGGCGGCACGGACAACGCCCTGCGCCTGGACCTCGCCTTCATCGCCGCCGGCATCGCGTTCATCGTGACGCTCGTGATCAGCGCCACGCTGATGATCGTCGAGAAGCCCAACGACCCCCACCTCGGCGCGGGCACGGGCGTCAACCGCTCCTCGGCCAAGCTCTACGCCGAGGCCCGGGCCCGGCGGCAGGCCGCCGCGCGGCCCCCCGGCGAGGCCGAGTTCGGCCAGCGCGTCCGGCCCGACACCGAGGGCGAGGACCTCCTCGGCCGCCGCCCCGCCGACGGCTCCGCCCCGGCGGACGGCCCGGACGACGACGGCCCCGCCCCGCGCGCCTGAGCATCCCGCCCGCCTGAGGCCCCCGAACGAGCCGGACCCCGCTCGCCCGGGGGTCCCGCTCGTTCCGGGGCCCTGCGCGCTCCGCGCCCGCTCCCGGGAGGGGCCCGCTCCGGCGGACAGCCCTGTCGCGTCCGGCCGGGCGCTGGGTAGATTGGGACGGCACCTGAGCAGCAGGGCCCGAACCCGCGCCCTGCTCGAGACCGGACGACGGGAACCAGCATGAGCCAGCAGCCGGAACCGCCCACCGAGGGCGACGAGGAGTTCGAGCGCAAGGTCCAGCAGCGGATGGCCGACCAGCAGGAGGACGGCGCCGACGAGGACCCCACGGACGTGGCCCAGGAGGACCACAAGTCCGAGGTGCCCGAGCTCGAGGAGAACGAGGAGAGCCCGGTCGACCCGGGCTCCGTCTGACCCCGGACCAGCGCCTGACACAACGCACGACGCCCCGGGAAGGGCCGATGGTCCTTCCCGGGGCGTCGTCGCGTCCGGCGGGCTCAGCGGCCGAAGCTCCGCAGCCGCAGCGAGTTCAGCACCACGAACACGGAGCTGAAGGCCATGGCGGCACCCGCGATCACGGGGTTGAGCAGCCCCGCGGCGGCCACGGGGATGGCCACCGTGTTGTAGGCGAAGGCCCAGAACAGGTTCGACTTGATGATCGACAGGGTCCGGCGGGACAGGGCGATGGCCGTGGGCACCGACCCGACGTCGCTGCGCACCACCGTGATGTCCGCGGCCTCGATCGCCGCGTCCGTGCCGGCGCCCATCGCGATCCCGAGGTCGGCCTGCGCCAGGGCCGCGGCGTCGTTGACCCCGTCGCCCACCATGGCGACCACGCGGCCGTCGTCCTGGAGATCGCGGACCACCGCGACCTTGCCCTCCGGGCTGACGTCGGCCACGACGTCCTCGGCGGCGATGCCCGCCTCCGCGGCGACGGCCCGGGCCACGGGCTCGTTGTCGCCGGTCAGCAGCATGGGCCGCAGGCCCAGCTCCTTGAGCCGGGCGACCGCCTCGCGGGCGTCGTCCTTGACGGTGTCGCGCAGGTCGACGAAGCCGACGAGGGCCCCGTCGACGGCCACGAGGATCGTGGTGAACCCGCCCTCCTGGGCGCGGCGCAGCGCGTCGAGCTGGGCGCCGTCCAGGCGCACGCCGTTCTCGGACAGCCACGTGGTGCGCCCGACCACCACCGAGCGGGAGTGCATCCCGTCCGCCACGTGCGCGCGGACGCCGCCGCCGGGGGCCGAGACGAACCCGGAGACCGGGAACCGGTGCGGGGTGGCCGCGGCGACCGCCCGCGCGATGGGGTGCTCGGAGTGCTGCTCCACGGTGGCCGCGAGGTCCAGCACCTGGTCCCGGGAGTACCCGGACACGGGCGTCACGGCCGCCACGGAGAGCTGCCCGCTCGTGACGGTGCCCGTCTTGTCCAGCACCACGGTGTCCACGGTGCGGGTGTCCTCGAGCACCTCGGCGCCCTTGATCAGGATGCCCAGCTGCGCGCCGCGCCCCGTGCCGGTGAGCAGGGCCGTGGGGGTGGCCAGGCCGAGGGCGCAGGGGCAGGCGATCACGAGCACGGAGACCGCGGCCACGAAGGACGCGTTCACGTCCCCGGTCAGCAGGAGCCAGCCGGCCAGCGTGGCGAGGGCGATCACCAGGACGACCGGGACGAAGACCCCGGAGATCCGGTCGGCCAGCCGTGCCACGGGGGCCTTGCTCGCCTGCGCCCGGGACACCATCCGGCCCATCTGGGCCAGGGTGGTGTCGGCGCCCACGCGGGTCGCCTCGACCAGCAGCCGGCCGTTGGTGTTGATCGTGGCGCCGGTGACGGTGTCGCCGACCTCCACCTCCACCGGGAGGGACTCGCCGGTGAGCAGGGACGTGTCCACGGCCGAGCGGCCGTCCACGACCACGCCGTCGGCGGCGATCTTCTCGCCGGGGCGCACGACGACCAGGTCCCCCGGGCGCAGCTGCTCCGCGGGCACGCTCGTCTCCACGCCGTCCCGCAGGACCACCGCGTCCTTTGCGCCGAGCTCCAGCAGCGCGCGCAGCGCCTCGCCGGAGCGGGCCTTCGCCCGGGCCTCCAGGTAGCGGCCCAGCAGCAGGAATGCGGTGACCAGGGCGCCGGTCTCGAAGTAGAGCTGGTGCCCGCTCATGTCCATCGCGTGGCCGAGCATCGCGCCGGCCGTCATGCCGGGCTCGCGCAGCAGGTTCCACAGCGAGAACAGGTACGCGGCGGACACGCCCAGGGACACGAGGGTGTCCATGGTGGAGGTCAGGTGCCGGGCGTTGACCGCCGCCGAGCGGTGGAACGGCCACGCGGCCCACGTCACGACCGGCAGGCTCAGGGCCGCGACCACCCAGCCCCAGTGCGGGAACTGGAAGCCGGGCAGCATCGAGATCACGAACACCGGGAGGGAGAGCGCGGCCGCCACGAGGAGGCGCCGGCGCAGGGACTCGGGCGAGCGCAGCGAGGACGCCTCGCGCCCGGCGACCCGGGCCATGGCGTCGGAGCCGTCCGGGCCGCCGGCGTCGTCGCCCCCGGGCGCGTTCTTGAGGACGGCCCCGTACCCGGCCTTCTCGACCGTCTCGACGACCTGCTGGTCGCTCACGCCCGCGGGGACGTGGACGGTGGCGGTCTCGAGGGCGAGGTTGACGGAGGCGTCGACGCCGTCGAGCCGGCCCAGCTTCTTCTCGACCCGGCTGACGCACGAGGAGCACGTCATGCCCGTGATCTCGAGCTCGAGGGTGCGCAGATGCCCGGCGACCTCGGTGGGGACGGGCGTGCGGGTCTCAGGCAACGGTGTACCCCGCTTCCTCGACGGCCTCCTCGATCTCGGCCGCCGACAGCTCGCGGGTGGACGTCACGACCACGGGGGAGACCCCGCCGGCCACGAGGTCGACGTCGACGGACTCGACGCCCTCCAGCTCGGTGAGCTCCTCGGTGACGGACCTGACGCAGTGGCCGCAGGTCATTCCGGAAACGTTGACGGTGGTCTGCACGATGGGCTCCTCGGGGTTTCGGTGGGGTGGTTCAGCGGGGTGGGTCAGCTCTTGAGCAGGCGCGCGATGGCCGCGGACGCCTCCTGGAGCTTGTCGTCGACACTCGTGACGTCCCCGGACTCCTGGGCGGCCTCGACGGCGCCCACGACGCAGTGGCTCAGGTGCTCGTCCAGCAGGCCCAGGCTCACGGCCTTGAGGGCTGACTGGATCGCGGAGATCTGGGTGAGGACGTCGATGCAGTACTTGTCCTCCTCGACCATCCGGTGGATGCCCCGGACCTGGCCCTCGATGCGCCGCAGGCGCTTGAGGTACGCGTCCTTGTCCTGGGTGTACCCGTGCGGCGGGGTCTGGGTCATGGGTCCTCCTCGGTCGTCCTGCAGCCACTGTATACCCCTTGGGGGTATAGCTCAAGCGGCCGGTCCGCCGCGGCCCGGCGATGTGCCAATCTTGAGGCATGGCTTCACTGATCGAGGACTACGCCCTGCTCTCGAACATGCGCACGGGTCCGCTCGTCTCCCGCACCGGGTCCATCGACTGGCTGTGTGCGCCCCGGTTCGACTCCCCCTCGGTCTTCGGCGCCCTGCTGGGGGAGCCCGACCACGGGCGGTGGCTGCTCGCCCCCGCGTGCACGGTCGCGGAGGGGGCCGACGGCGAGGTCCTCGACGAGGAGGACAGCGGCGCCCAGGTCGCCGAGCGGTTCTACGTGGAGAACACGTTCGTGCTGCAGACCGTGTGGGTCACCGACTCGGGGTCCGTGCGCGTGACCGACTTCCTCCCGCTGACCTCCCGCACGGACGTGGTCCGCCGCGTCGAGGGCCTCACCGGCGAGGTCGAGATGTACCACGAGCTGCGGGTGCGCTTCGGCTACGGCGCCGTGGTCCCCTGGGTCAGCCGCTTCGAGGGGGAGGAGGACCCCGGCGGCGGCGACCCCGCGCCCCCCATGCTCGTGGCCATGGCCGGCCCGGACGCCCTCGTCCTGCGCGGTGAGCCCCTCCCCGAGTCCACGGACGACGACGACGAGCGCCGCCACCGCGGGACCTTCACCGTCTCCGCCGGCCAGGCACGGGACTTCGTCCTCACGCACTTCCCGTCCCACCGCACGCCCCCGGCGCCGGTCGACGTCAACGAGCAGCTCACCCGGACCGTGGAGCTGTGGCAGGACTGGTCCGGGCTGTACTCCCCGCCGGCCGTCGGGGAGGACGAGCCCGTGCACATCGTCCCGGTCCGCGGCCACGCCGTGGCCCGGCGCTCGGACGTGGTCCGGCGCTCGCTGCTCGTGGTGCGGGCGCTGATGCACCAGGAGACGGGCGGGCTCGTGGCCGCCCCCACCACGTCCCTGCCGGACGTGGTGGGAGGGGAGCGCAACTGGGACCACCGCTTCGCCTGGCTGCGGGACGCCGCGATGGCCCTCGAGGTCATGCTCGACCACGACCACGACCGCGAGGCCGCCCAGCTGCGCAACTGGCTCCTGCGCGCCGTGGCGGGCGACCCGCACGACCTGCAGAACATCTACGGGGTCGCGGGGGAGCGCCGCGGGCGCGAGCACCAGCTCGACCTGCCCGGCTACGAGCGCTCCCGGCCGGTCCGCGAGGGCAACGGCGCCGCGGGCCAGCACCAGTCGGACGCCGTGGGGCACGTCATGGTGGTGTTCGAGAAGCTCCGCCGGCGCGGCGCCGTGGAGGACCACCTCTCCTGGCCCCTGCAGCAGGCGATGCTCCGCTCGGTCGTGGAGAACTACGAGGTCACGGACCAGGGCCTCTGGGAGATGCGCGGCGAACGGCAGTACTACACGCACTCGCGCGTGCTGATGTGGGCGGCGCTCCAGTGCGGCGTGGACGCCGTGCGCGTGCACGGCCTGCCCGGCGACGCGCAGCTGTGGGAGCAGCTGCGGGACGCCCTCGCGGAGGAGATCTGGACCAGCGGCTACGACCCCGAGGTCGGCTCCTTCGTGCAGTACTACGGGGCGAAGACCGTGGACGCCTCCCTGCTCCAGCTGCCGCAGGTGGGGTTCGTGGCCTACGACGACGAGCGGATGCTCGGCACCGTGCGGCGGATCGAGGAGGAGCTGCGGCACCCCAGCGGGCTCATCCACCGCTACCGCAACGTCCTGGGCCCGGTGGACCCCGATGACCCCGACGCGTACGCCGGGGTCATCGGGGTGGACGGCTTCCCCGGCCAGGACAACCCGCACCTCGGCGCGTCCCTGTGGCTCGCCGCCCAGTACGCGCGCTCGGGCCGCACGGACAGCGCCCGGAAGCTCGTGGACTCCGTGCTGTCCCGCGCCAACGACCTCGGGCTGCTCTCCACCGAGTGGTCGCCCGAGCAGCGGCGGATGACCGGCAACTTCCCGCAGACCTTCACCCACCTCGCCCTCGTCCAGGCCCTGGACGCCCTCGACGCCGCCCAGGGGCGCCGCGCCCCGGCGGCGCCGCACGAGAGCCCGGCCGAGACCCCGGCTGCGGCCGAGGCGGGCACGGGCGGGGTCTCCGCCGTTCCCGGAGGCGCCTCGTGAGCCACGCGGCTCCGGTCGACTGGCGGTCCTCGCCGGCGGTCCGGATCGGGCTGTCCGTGTCCGTGGCCACCGGGCTGTACGGCATCTCCTTCGGCGCCCTGTCCGTGGCGGCGGGACTGACCTTCTGGCAGACCGTCGCCCTGTCCGCGCTCATGTTCACGGGCGGCTCCCAGTTCGCCTTCATCGGCGTGGTCTCGGGCGGAGGGGCCGGGGCCTCGGCGCTGGGCGCCGCCACGCTGCTCGGGATCCGCAACGCCGTCTACGGGATGAGCATGAACGCCCTCGTCCGCCCGCGGGGCTGGCGCCGGCTCCTCGCCGCGCACGTGACCATCGACGAGTCCAACGCGGCCGCGTCCTCCCAGGTGCACCCCGTCGAGGAGCGGCGGGGCTTCTGGACCGCGGGCCTGGGCGTGTTCGCGCTCTGGAACCTGTTCACCGTGCTGGGCGCCCTGCTGGGCAACGCCCTCGGCGATCCCGCGCGGTGGGGCCTGGACGGCGCCGCGGTGGCCGCGTTCCTGGGCCTGCTGTGGCCGCGGCTGAGCGCCCGGGAGCCCGTGGCGGTCGCGGTGGTCTGCGGCCTCGTCACGGCCCTGACGATCCCGGTGCTGCCGGCGGGCCTGCCGATCCTCGTGGCCGCCGTGGTCGCCGCGTTCCTGGGCCGCTCCCGCGGTCCCGGGCCGGCCCCGTCCGGCGCGGCGTCCGGCCCCGGCGCCGAGGGGGCGGAGGCGTGAGCATGTGGTTCTGGGTGCTCGGGGCGTGCGCGCTCGCCTACGCCCTGAAGCTCGTCGGCTACCTCGTGCCGGACCGGGTGCTGGACGACCCGCGCGTCGGGCGCATGGCCGGCACCGTCACCGTGGGTCTGCTCGCCGCGCTCGTGGTCATGAACGCGTTCGGCTCCGGCCAGGAGCTGGTGCTGGACGCCCGGCTGGGCGCGCTGCTCGTGGCGGGAACGGCCCTGATGCTGCGGGCCCCGTTCCTGCTGGTGGTGGTGCTGGGGGCGGTCGCGGCGGCCGTGCTCCGGCTGCTCGGCGCGCCCTGACGCCTCGCGTCAGGCGACGCTCGGCAGGATGTTGTGGTTGAGCCGGAACAGGTTGCCCGGGTCGTAGCGGTTCTTCAGCTCGACGAGACGCCGGTGCGTCCGCTCCCCGTAGGCCTGCCGCGCGGCCTCGGGCGTGACGGGGCCGTGCTCGGCACCGAGGAAGTTCACGTAGAGGCCGGCGTCGGCGAACGGTTCCACGGCGGCGTGGGCCTTCCGGGCGAACGCCGTGAGGCGGGCGTCGTCGGCGGCGTCCGGCCAGTAGCCGTAGACGTTGAGCCAGTAGCGCGCGGACCGGTTGGGGAAGGCGGTGGCGCCGGCGGGCACGCGCCCGAAGAACCCTTCCATGTGGTGGATGTCGATGCCCGTGCCGAACCAGGTGATCTCCGAGGCGGCGCCGAGCAGGGCGTCGACCACCTCGTCGTCCAGACGGGAGAACGAGGCGTTCTTCCAGTAGCCGCGGGCCCCCTTCGGGAAGAGCTCGTCCATGGCCGTCTGCCACTCGGTCCACTGCACCGGGCCGACCTCCTCCTCGTCCGGCGGGGCGTCGGCCCGCAGCCGGTCGACCAGGCGCAGGCCCTCGGCGTGGTCGGGCGACATCCAGGCGAAGCCGATGATCAGCCAGGGCTCGTCGCCCATCCCGAAGCTGGGCGGCAGCCGGAGGATCGAGACGATGCCGTTCATCTCGTCCGGCAGGTCGTCGGTCCAGCGGGCGAAGGCCTGCAGGGCCGCGCGCCAGTGCTCGTGCCGGTAGAACAGGTTCCCGCCCAGGACGGAGGCGGGCAGCTCCCTGGCCTGGAACGTGAAGGAGGTCACGACGCCGAAGTTCCCCCCGCCGCCGCGGATCCCCCAGAACAGGTCAGGGTTGTGCTCCGCGTTGGCGTGCAGGTGCTCCCGGGTCCCGGTGATCACCTCGGCGTCCACGAGGTTGTCGAGGCTCAGGCCGTTGCTGCGCGTCAGCCAGCCGACGCCCCCGCCCACGGTCAGGCCCGCGACCCCGGTGGCGCTCACCACGCCGAGGGGTACCGCGAGACCGTGGGGGACGGTCGCGCGGTCGACGTCGGCCAGGGTGGCGCCCGGCTCCACGGTCACGCGCCGGGTCCCCGGGTCCACCTCGACCCGCCGCAGCGCGCCGAGGTCCAGGACGAGCCCGCCCTCCACCGTGCCGTGGCCGGCCCCGTTGTGCCCGCCGCCGCGGACCGCCAGCGGCAGGTCCGTGTGCTGCGCGGCGGCCAGCACCGGGTCGATGTCGGACACCGCGCCGGCCTGCACGACCGCGCGGGGCCGCACGTCGACCATGCCGTTCCAGACCCGTCTCGCCTCGTCGTAGAGCGGGTCGTCGGGCTCGACCAGCGTCCCGGTGAGATGGGTGCGCAGCCTCTCGAGCTCTCGGGCGATCTCCTGGTCGTGCTCCCCGCGGTCCACGGCATTCATGGGGCTGGCTTCCTGTGGGCGGGGGCGCGCGCCCCCGGGCTGGTGCTCGTGCTCGACGGCGGTGCGCGGACCGTCGTCGGCGATGCCGGAAGGGTCACGGGCGGACTCGGAGCGGTCCGGGCGCTCGGCCCCGCCGGGGCTGGAGTTCCGGTGCGGGGGGATGCGGAACGGCGCGCAGTGGTGCTGTCTCCAGGGTAGGAGCGTCCCCTGCCCCGCACAACGGCCCCCGCACAACGGTCCGGGCACAACGGTCCGGGCGCACCTGGCCGGACACCGTTCGGCCGGGCGTGGGTCGGACGGGCGTGGGTCGGACGGGCGTCGGCCGGACGGGCGTGGGCCGGACGGGACGGCCCGTGGACGCGGGGAACGTCCGATCCGGTGCTCAGGCGAGCGGCAGCACCGGGGGAATGATCCCGTCCTCGATGGCCCGCTTGTAGAGCTCGAGCTTGGTGCGGGCCGGCCGCTCCACCGCGGCGTACTTGCGGCGGATCCGCTTGAGGTGCTCCTCCACCGTGGACTCGGCGATCTCCAGCAGCGCGGCCACCTCCTGCTCCTGGAGTCCGTCCACGTAGAGCGCGAGCACCTGGCGCTCCCGGGCGGAGAGCTTCGCGGGAGCTCTGCTGGGCAGCTCGGCCAGAGCCGACTGGAGCACGTCGCTCACGAAGTGGCCCAGCTGCCGGGAGAGCCGCATGGTGCGGAAGACGGTCCGGATGGGCTCCCACTTGCCCACGGCACCGGCCGCCCCGCAGGTGAAGGCGGACCGGACCCGGGCGAGGTCGTCCGGCGGCACCAGCACCACCACGGTGTGCTCCTGCGCGGTGAGGTCCGTGACGTTCTGCACGAGGTTGCGGCCGTCCAGGGTGTTCAGGCTCAGCAGGACCACCATCTCCTCGGCCGGGTTCTCGGCCAGGAACTCCGGGACGCTGCCCGCCACCGCGCTCACGCGCACGCCGTGCTCGGGGTGCTCGAGGGCCTCGCGCTGCATCGCGATGCGCGTCATGGGCTGGGGGCTGATCACGGCGGCGTTCAACATGGTGGGGCTCCTCGACGTCTCCCGCTGTGAGGTGGGCGGGATCTCCGCGGCCGGGGATCGCCGGTCCGCTCCGGCAGCGGGAGGGCCGTGTCCTGCGGCGGGACCGGCGCCGAACGCCCATATGTCCTTTGTGGAATACAGGGCGGTGTGGCGGGGGCCATCGGGGCAGGGGGTCCTCCGGGCGGTCGCCGCCGGCGGAGATGGTGCAGTGTGTTCCTCCACAGTGGCGGACCCGCCCGCGCGCGGGCAAGGCGATTCCGTGCGGACCTGCAACTTCGCACACCGCACGCCGCCCGACGGGCCGTGCCGGGGCCGGGGCCGGCGGAAGCGGTGCGGCTGGAAGAATGGGGGAGCCCGCACCGGTCGAGGAAAGGTCCGTACCGTCATGCACACCGACGTTCTTCCGGGATCGGGCGGGCAGGGACTCCGGCCGGGAGCGGCTCGCGAGCTCCGCGGAATCCTCGAGGAGCTCTCCCTGCGCGGCCTCGCCCCCCGGCTCCTCGATCCGGGGGCGGACCCGGTGCTCACGACCGCAGGGGAGGAGGGCTTCCGGGAGCACGGGCCCGCAGGCGGCGATCCCGCACCGCGGTCCGAGGCGGAGGCGCTCCTGCTGGCCGGTCTCGGGGCGGATGCTCCCGTGGGCGACACCGGGCTGCTCCTCTGGCTCGACCGGGCGAGGGCCGCTGCGGCGGCGGGCCGGCCGGTCGTCGTCACCGGCCTGGCCCTCGACCCCGATGCCGTCCCGGAGGAGATCGTGCGCCGGCTCCTCCCGCTCGCCTCCCTCGTGGGGCTGCGGGACGGGACGTCCCTGGCGGTGGCCCGCCGGCTGTGCCCCGAGCACCCCGGCCTGCGCGTCGGCTGGGAGGACGCGCTCCTCCTCCCGCGTCCCGCCGCCCCGGCCCGGCCGCTCGAGCAGGACGGGCCGACACGTCGCCCAGGAGAGTGGAGCTCCCCGGCCGGGCGGGCGCAGGAGGAGTGGGAGGGGCCGGCCGCGGAGTCGGCGGATCCGGACGGACGGGCCGAGCGGCAGGACGAGCTGGGCGGGTCGGCGGAGGAGCCGGGGGCGCCGGCGGGGCCGCCGCGGATCCTCGCCGCAGTGCGGCGGCCGGCCGGTCCCTTCCCGCCGGAGCGGCTCGCCCCCGTGCTCGCCGCCCTGCTGGACGCGCTGGTGCACCGGACGGGCGCAGCGGTCACGCTCCTGGCATGCGGCGGCGCCCCGGCCGACGAGGAGTTCGCGGCGGACGTGGCCGCGCTGCTTCCGGGCGACGTCCACCGGGTGCGCGCGGCTCCGGGAGAGGCCGGCACGGAGGCGCTCCGGGCGGACTGGGTCCTGACCACCTGCTCCCGCGGTGCGGCCCTCGGCCTCGCGGCACGGGCCGTCGTCCTCCCGGTGGGTCCGGACAAATATTCCATGGACGACATGAACGGCGTGCTGAGCCGCTGGGGGCTGGAAGGTGCCGTCGTTCCCCTGGCGGCGCTGCTCACCCCCGGCGACGTGGCGTGGGACACCCGTGCGGCCCTCCAGCAGTGGGCGGCGGAGGCCGTGGAGCACCGGGGGGCGGTGCGCGCCGCGCTGGCGGACGCCGAGCCGGCGGTCCGGGAAGCGGCGGCCCGGTGGTGGGACGACGTGGCCGGGGCGCTCCGCGGTCAGGAGCCCCGGCCCGCGGTAGGAACGGTGGCGGCGCCGCGCGGGGTCGGTGCCCCGGTGGTGCGTGCCCTCCGCCGCCGGTACACCGTTCCCACGGTGCCGCCCGAACGGCCCACCGTCGCGGTCCTGCTGCGGCACCACGGCGCCCCGGCGCGCCTGGGCCGGGCCGTCGACGACCTCCTGGCGCAGACGTTCACCGACTGGCGACTGGTCCTCGTGGACGACGGCGGGAACCCCGCCGAGGTGGACGCGGTCCTGGCGCCGCGCCGGGACGAGCTCGCGGGGCGCGCGACGGTCCTCCACCACCGCAGGGCCCTCGGTGCCGCGGCGGCCGCCAACCGTGGGCTGCGGGCAGGGGAGTCTGAACTCGTCGTCCTGCACGACGGCTCGGAGCCCTGGCCGCCCGAGCTCCTGCAGCGCGCCGTGGCGCACCTCGAGGATCCCCTCGTGACCGACGACGGGGTCGTGGTGCCGACTGAGAATCCGCCCGGGACCGGCCGAGACGTACCGGCCGGTCGGCCGGGACGGAATCTCGTGCCGACGGACCGGGAGGCCCTCACCCTCACCGACGTGCTGGACGGCGACCGCACCGCGGTCGACGCGCCGTTCCTGTACCGGCGCGCGGTGCACGGGGTGCTGGGCGACTACGACGAGACCATCGGCGCCGCGGAGCGCTGGGAGTTCGTGATCCGCTTCCTGGAGACGTTCACCGTGGGCCTGCTCCCCGCGCGCCCGACCGCCCGGCGGGACCGGACCGACGGGCGCGCCTTGGCGCGGGGCGAGGCGGCGGTGCGCGAGCGCCATCTCAGGCAGTGGAGCGCGGAGCACGGGATCGGCCTGCCGCTCTACCTGCGGCGGGCCGCGGCGGAGGAGGCCGGCGCCCTGCACCGGAGGCTGGACGCCGCCGAGGAGCTCGCGCACGAGCTCCTGGAAGTGGTCCGCGCCCAGACCCGGCAGATCGAACGGCTCGAGCAGGTCGTGGCGGAGAAGGGCTTCCTCGCCTTCTGGCGGCGTGCGTGGCGGGCCCTGCGCGGAGGATGAGCGGCCCGCTCCGGCCCGCTCCGGCCCGCTCCGGCGCGGCCGGTCGGCAGGTTGCTTTCCAGTTCTCCCGTCCGTGTGACATGCTTCACCCTTGGGCGCGTCCGGGACGTGCGAATTCCGTCCCGGACGCGCCCTTCGCGCAGTGTCCGCACCAGATGAGGAGTCGGGGCATGGGATGGCTTGATCGGCAGCACTCGGTGGCACCACCGGGATTCAACCGCTGGCTCATACCGCCGGCCGCCCTCGCGGTGCACCTGTGCATCGGTCAGGCCTACGCCACCAGCGTGTACAAGAACGCGCTGGTGGCGCACTTCGACGCGAGCCTGACCCAGATCGGCATCATCTTCTCCATCGCCATCGTCATGCTGGGCCTGTCCGCCGCCGTCTTCGGCACGTGGGTGGACACCGGCGGGCCGCGCAGGGCCATGTTCACCGCGGCGCTGCTGTGGTCCGGCGGGTTCCTGGTCGGCGCGCTCGGCATCTTCACCGAGCAGCTCTGGCTCGTCTACCTGGGCTACGGCGTCATCGGCGGCATCGGCCTGGGCATCGGCTACATCTCGCCCGTCTCCACGCTGATCAAGTGGTTCCCCGACCGCCCCGGCCTCGCCACGGGCATGGCGATCATGGGCTTCGGCGGCGGCGCGCTGATCGCCAGCCCCCTCTCCGCGGCCCTGCTCAACTTCTACGACCCGAACTCCGGCACCGAGGGCTGGGTGGCGAGCGGGGAGGCCGTCGGCAAGCTGTTCCTGACCCTCGCGGTCGTCTACCTCGCCTACATGCTCTTCGGCGCGTTCACCATCAAGGTTCCCGCGGAGGACTGGAAGCCCGAGGGGTTCGAGCCCTCGAAGGTCGAGTCGAAGGCCCTCGTCACCAAGAACCACGTCTCGGCCCGCAACGCGATCCGCACCCGGCAGTTCTGGCTGGTGTGGATCGTGCTGTTCTGCAACGTGACCGCCGGCATCGGCATCCTCGAGCAGGCCGCCCCCATGATCCAGGACTTCTTCCGCCAGGCGGACGGCGCCTCCCTCGTGACGGCGGCCGTGGCCGGCGGCTTCGTGGGCCTGCTGTCCATCGGCAACATGGGCGGGCGCTTCGTGTGGTCCACCACCTCGGACGTGCTGGGCCGCAAGCGCATCTACATGGTCTACCTCGGTGTCGGGGCGGTCCTCTACACCGTGCTGGCGCTGTTCGGCTCGACCTCCACGCTGCTGTTCGTGCTGCTGGCCTTCGTCATCATCTCGTTCTACGGCGGCGGCTTCGCCACGGTGCCGGCCTATCTGCGGGACCTCTTCGGGACCTTCCAGGTGGGGGCCATCCACGGCCGCCTGCTCACGGCGTGGGCCGCCGCGGGCATCGCTGGACCCCTCATCGTCAACGCGTTCCTCGACGCCCAGGGCACCCCCGGGGAGCTCACAGCGCAGGCGTACCAGCCGGCGCTGCTGACCATGGTCGGCCTGCTGGTCGTCGGCTTCGTCGCCAACCTCCTGGTCAAGCCCGTGGACGCCAAGTACCACGAGCCCGAGCGCCGGACCGCGGCGTCCGGCGCCGAGGCCTCCGGGAAGGCCGGCACCGAGTCCTCGCGCACGTCCGACACCGAGCTCTCCCCGAAGGAGGCATGACATGAGCCGTGCACGACTGGCACTGGGCTGGGTCCTCGTCGGGGTCCCGCTCGCCTACGGAGTGACGATGACCCTCACGCGGGTGACCGCGCTGTTCGTCTGACCGGCTGAACGACCGGCTGAACGACCGGCTGACGGGCCGGGCGCGTCCTGACCGGGCCGCTGCTCGGGCGGCGGGTCACACCGGGCCGCGGTCGTCCCCGGGGGCGTCGTCGTCGGACTGCCCGGCGTGCCCGAGGAAACCGCGCAGCAGCGCGGCCGTGCCCTCCAGATGGGCGAGGGAGGCGGCCCGGGCGGCGGGGGCGTCGCCGGCCAGGACGGCGTCGGTGAGCTCGCGGTGCTGGCGGTCGGAGTGCTCGAGGTTGACCGGCAGGACGGGGATCCGGTCCAGCAGGTCGCTGGCCCGCGAGCGCACCTCCGCGACGGCGCGGACCAGGCTGGGACAGCCGCCCAGCTCGGCCACCGCGATGTGGAAGCGTGCGTCGGCGGGGCGGTAGTCCTCCGGGGCGCTCTCCTCGACCTGCCGCAGGCACGCGAGCAGGTGCTCCCGGGCGGCCGCACTGAGGGACGCCGCCGCGGCCAGCTCCGCCGCGGCGGGCTCGACCACGGCGCGGAACACGAGCACGTCCTCGACGTCCGCGGGGTCCACCGGGGGGAGGGCCTCGTCCGGCAGGGCGGTGCGACCGGTCACGAAGGTCCCGCCGTACCGGCCCCGGACCACCTCCAGGACCCCGGCGACCTGGAGCTCGTGCAGGGCCTCCCGGAGCGTGGCGCGCGAGATGCCGAGCATCGCCGCGGTCTCCCGCTCGGGCGGGAGCCGCTCGCCCCGGCGGAACAGGCCGAGCCGGATCGAGTCGAGGATCCGCTCCACGGCCTCCTCGAAGGCGTTGCCCTGGCGCACGGGCCGGATGCGGGGGTGCTGGACGGGATCGCTCACGGTGGCGCTCCTCCCTGCGGTGCGACGTGCGCCCATGGTGTCACGGTCCCCGGGGACCGCCTCCGGCGGGACCCCGCCCTCCGCGCCGGACGGGGCCACGAGCAGCAGCGGCGCGCCGCCCGGTCCGGACGGCGCGCCGCTGCCTCCGGCCGGGACGGCTGGCCGAGGTCCTAGTGGGTGAGGTCGATGGCGACCACGCCCACCGCGATGATCAGGGCGGCGGAGACGAGGAAGCCCGCCGTGATGGCGATGAGGGCCCAGGAGCGGGCGCGGCCGGGGCGGTCAGCGGCTGAGGACGTGGTCTGGTTCATGCCCACCATTCTGCGGCATCCGGGGGGCCGGCTCCACCGCGACGCGGTCCGTGCCCGGCCCGGCGGCCGCCCGGCCGTGCGCCGCGGGGTCTTGACGGGGCACGGGGCAGCCCACAGACTGTGACCACTCGCGCCAAACGTCTGTTTTCAGACCTTTGTGGAATCCCGGAGGGATCGTCCCATGCCCGAATCCCCAGCACAGCCCACCCGCACCGACGAGTACTTCCAGCACCGCCAGCTCCGCTCCGGCGCCGCCGGGTGGGTCCTGCTCGCGGGCCTGGGCATCGCCTACGTCATCTCCGGGGACTTCTCCGGCTGGAACATCGGGCTCTCCGAGGGCGGGTGGGGCGGGCTGCTCATCGCCTTCGTGCTCATGGGCCTCATGTACACCTGCATGGTCTTCGGCCTCGCCGAGCTCTCCTCGACCCTCCCCACGGCCGGCGCCGGGTACGGGTTCGCCCGCCGGGCCCTCGGCCCCCTCGGCGGCTTCGCCACCGGGATGGCCGTGCTCATCGAGTACGCCGTGGCCCCGGCGGCGATCGCCACGTTCATCGGCGGCTACATCGAGGCGCTGGGCCTGTTCGGGATCACCAACTCCTGGCCCGTGTACCTGGTGACCTACCTGGTGTTCATGGGCATCCACATGTACGGGGTGGGCGAGGCGCTGAAGCTGATGTTCGGGATCACCGTGGTCGCGGTCCTCGCGCTGGGAGTGACCGTCGTCGCGCTCGTGCCGCACTTCGACGCCGCCAACCTCTTCGACATCGTCCCGAACGACGCCGTGGGGGCGAGCTCGTTCCTGCCCATGGGCTACGCGGGGGCGATGGCCGCCCTGGTCTACGGGATCTGGTTCTTCCTGGCGATCGAGGGCGTGCCGCTGGCCGCCGAGGAGACCGCCGACCCCCGCCGGGACATGCCGCGCGGGATCATCGTGGCCATGGCCTTCCTGCTGGTCTCCGGCGCGCTCATGCTGATCCTGGTGCCCGGGGCGGCCGGGTCGGAGGCGATGAGCACCTCGGACAACCCGCTGCCGGAGGCCATCCGCACGGTCGCCGGGGCGGACAGCGTCATGGCGGACATCGTCAACTACGCGGGCCTGGCCGGGCTGGTCGCGAGCTTCTTCTCCATCATGTTCGCGTACTCCCGGCAGCTGTTCGCGCTCTCCCGGGCGGGGTACCTGCCCCGGTTCCTCTCGCTGACCGGCAAGCGCCGGACCCCGTGGGTCGCCCTCATCGTGCCCGGCACCGTGGGCTTCGTGCTCGCGGCCGTGACGGGCGACGGCGGACTGCTCATCAACATCGCGGTCTTCGGCGCCACCGTCTCCTACGTGCTGCTGAACCTCTCCCACATCGTGCTGCGGCTGCGCGAGCCGGACCTCCCGCGCGGCTACCGCACCCCGGGCGGCGTGGTCACCACCGGCATCGCCCTGGTCCTGGCGCTCGTGGCCGTGGTCGCCACGTTCCTGGTCGACGTGCTCGCCGCGTCCATCACGGCCCTCGTGTTCGTCGTCTTCCTCGCCTACTACTGGTTCTACAGCCGCCACCGCCTCGTGGGCCACGCCCCCGAGGAGGAGTTCGCGCAGATCCGCACCGCCGAGGCGGACCTGCACTGACCCCGTTCCGCCCGACTCCCCGCCCAGCGACCCCAGCACCCCAGCGATCCCAGCGACGAAGGACCGGACCCATGACCGAGACTCCCCAGCACCCGCGCAACGACCGGATGCTCACCGTCGAGCAGCTGCGGCAGCACGTGGCCGACGGGCTCGTGGACACCGTGGTCCTGGCCTTCACCGACATGCAGGGCCGGCTCCAGGGCAAGCTCAACCACGCGCAGTTCTTCCTCGACTCGGTGCTCGACGAGGGCGCCGAGGGCTGCAACTACCTGCTGGCCGTGGACACCGAGATGAACACGGTGGGCGGGTACTCGATCAGCAGCTGGTCCTCGGGCTACGGGGACATGGAGTTCGCCATGGACCTCGACACGATCCGGCTGATGCCGCACAACCCCGGCCAGGTCCTCATCCAGTGCGACCTCACCGGCCACGGCGGACAGCCCATCCCGATGTCCCCGCGGTCCATGCTGCGCCGCCAGCTCGACCGCGCCCGGGACATGGGCTTCACCATGGTCACCGGCACCGAGCTGGAGTTCTGCGTCTACAACACGAGCTACGAGGACGCCTGGGACGCCGGCTACCGGAACCTGGTCCCGGCCAACCAGTACAACGTGGACTACTCCGTGCTGGGCTCCCAGCGGGTCGAGCCGCTGCTGCGGGAGATCCGCAACGCCATGTACGCGGCCGGGCTGACCGTGGAGTCCGCGAAGGGCGAGTGCAACCTGGGCCAGCACGAGATCGCGTTCCGCTACGACGAGGGCATGGTCACCGCGGACAACCACGTGGTCTACAAGCTGGCCTCGAAGCAGATCGCCCACCAGCAGGGGAAGTCCATCACCTTCATGGCCAAGCCCAACGAGCGCGAGGGCAGCTCCTGCCACATCCACATGTCCCTGCGCGGGCCGGACGGCGAACTGGTCTTCTGGGACCGCGAGCGGAACGCCCGGTCCCGCACCTACGAGCACTTCATCGCCGGGGTGCTGCGGACCATGCGCGAGTTCACGCTGTTCTACGCCCCCACCATCAACTCGTACAAGCGCTTCGTCGAGGGCAGCTTCGCCCCCACCTCGGTGGCCTGGGGCGTGGACAACCGGTCCTGCGCCGTGCGCCTCGTGGGCAGCGGGCAGTCCGCCCGGATGGAGAACCGGCTCCCCGGCGGGGACGTGAACCCGTACCTGGCGCTGGCCGCGATGCTCGCCTCTGGGCTGCACGGCGTGGAGCAGGAGCTCGAGCTGGAGCCGATGACCGAGGGCAACGCCTACGAGTCCGACGCTCCCGTGGTGCCCTCGACCATGCGCGAGGCCAGGGACCTGCTGGCCGGCTCGGAGCTCGCGCGGGAGCTGTTCGGCGAAGACGTCGTCGAGCACTACGTGCACTACGCCGACGTGGAGCTGGCGGCCTTCGAGGCCGCCGTCACCGACTGGGAGCTGCGCCGTGGCTTCGAGCGCCTCTGAGCCGGGCGGCGCCGGGTACCGGCCGCGGATCGCCCTGACCACCTACTACCAGGAGGGCTCCTGGGGGGTCTGGAGCTCCGTGGCGGCGATCGTCCCGGGCGCCTATGTGGAGGCCGTCGCGGCGGCCGGGGGCACGCCCCTGCTGCTGCCCCCGGTGGGCACGGACCCGGGGGTGCTCGAGCTCGTGGACGGGCTGGTCGTCATCGGCGGCGTGGACGTGGACCCGCGGTTCTACGGCGCCGACCGGCACGAGCTGACCTCGTCCCAGCCCTCCCGCGACGAGCACGACCTCGCCCTGACCCGGGCGGCCCTGGAGCGCGGGGTGCCCCTGTTCGCGATCTGCCGCGGCGCCCAGATCCTCAACGTGGCGCTCGGCGGCACGCTGATCCAGCACCTGCCGGACGTCAACGCGAACGCCGCGCGCTACCAGCCCGGACCGGGCCGGTACGGCGAGGTCGAGTTCGCCACCGAGCCGGGCAGCCGCTGCCGCGAGCTGCTGGGCGAGACGGCGTGGTCCCCGTGCTACCACCACCAGGCCCTGGAGACGGTGGCCGAGGGCCTGGTGGTGACCGCCCGCGCCGAGGACGGGACGGTCGAGGCCGTGGAGACCACCGAGGGCGGCTGGACGCTCGGCGTCCAGTTCCACCCCGAGGAGAACCGGAAGGACTCCCGGCTCTTCGAGGGGTTCGTCCGCGTGGCCCACGGCTACGCGCAGGACCGCGCCCGGCAGTACAGCGCCCGGCACGACAGCCCCGGGGGGACCGGCCGGGCAGAGCACGCTCCACAGCGAGAGGACACCCGCATCCCATGACCACCACGCAGATCATCGACCCCGCCACGGAGGAGGTCGTCGGCACCGTCGAGCTGACCTCCCTGGAGCAGACGGACGCGGCGATCGAACGGGTCCGGCGGGCCTTCGAGACCTGGCGGACCGTCGCCCCCGCCGACCGCGCCCGGCTGCTGCGCCGCTTCGCCGACGCGGTGGACGCCGACCTCGAGCACCTCGCGGCCCTGGAGGTCCGCAACGCGGGGCACACCATCGGCAACGCCCGCTGGGAGGCGGGCAACGTCCGGGACGTGCTGACCTACTACTCCGGGGCGCCCGAGCGGCTCTCGGGGCGGCAGATCCCCGTCCAGGGCGGGGTCAACCTCACCTTCCACGAGCCCCTGGGCGTGGTGGGCGTGATCGTGCCCTGGAACTTCCCCATGCCGATCGCCGCGTGGGGCTTCGCCCCGGCGCTCGCCGCCGGCAACACGGTGGTGCTCAAGCCGGCCGAGCTCACCCCGCTGACCGCGATCCGGCTCGGGGAGCTGGCGCTGGAGGCGGGTCTGCCCGAGGGCGTGCTCACCGTACTGCCGGGCAGGGGCTCGGTGGTGGGGGAGCGCTTCGTGACCCACCCCGCCGTCCGCAAGGTCGTGTTCACCGGCTCCACCGAGGTGGGCCGGCGGATCATGGCCGGCTGCGCGGAGCAGGTCAAGCGCCTGACCCTCGAGCTGGGCGGGAAGAACTCCAACATCGTCTTCGCGGACGCCGACCTGGAGCAGGCCGCCGCGTCCGCCCCCGCCGGCGCCCTCGACAACGCGGGCCAGGACTGCTGCGCCCGCTCCCGCGTGCTGGTCCAGCGCTCCGTGCTGGAGAGGTTCCTGGAGCTGCTGGAGCCAGCCGTGCGGGACTTCGCCTGCGGGGACCCGTGGGACGAGGGCACGCGGATGGGCCCGCTGGTCTCCGCCGCGCACCGTGACTCCGTGGCCGGCTTCCTCGCCGACGACGACGCCCGGGTCGCCTTCCGCGGGACCGCCCCCGAGGGCCCCGGCTGGTGGTTCCCGCCGACCGTGCTCACCCCGTCCCCGGACTCCCGGGTGTTCCGGGAGGAGATCTTCGGCCCCGTGCTCGCCGTGGTGCCGTTCGAGGACGAGGCGGACGCCGTCCGGATCGCCAACGACACCGAGTACGGGCTCTCCGGGTCGATCTGGACCCGGGACGTCGGCCGCGCGCTGCGGGTGTCCCGCGCCGTCGAGGCCGGGAACCTCTCCGTCAACTCGCACGCCTCGGTGCGCTACTGGACGCCCTTCGGCGGCTTCAAGCAGTCCGGCTTCGGCCGGGAGCTCGGCCCGGACGCCCCGCAGGCGTTCACCGAGACCAAGAACGTGTTCCTGGCCACCGACTGACGCCGCCGTTCCACCACCCGTCCCGGGGGAACCCCCACCACCGAACCCCCACCACCGAACCCCCACCACCGAAGGAGGACCCATGGAGGTCAACGCCCGCCGTCTGGTCGGCCGCAGCGCCGTCATCACGGGAGGGGGCAGCGGCATCGGTCTCGCCGCGGCCCGCCGCCTCGCCGCCGAGGGCGCGCACGTCGTCGTCGCGGACCTGAACCCCGCGGCCGGGGAGGCGGCCGCCGAGGAGGTCGGGGGGCTGTTCGTGCGCACCGACGTGGCGGACGAGGCCGACGTGATCGCCCTCTACGCGGCGACCTACGAGGCCTACGGGTCGGTGGACGTCGCCTTCAACAACGCCGGGATCAACCCGACCGACGACGGCTCCATCCTGGACACCGGGATCGACGCGTGGCGCAGGGTGCAGGAGGTCAACCTCACCAGCGTCTTCCACTGCTGCAAGCACGCCATCCCGTACATGCGCGAGCAGGGGAGGGGCTCGATCATCAACACCGCGTCCTTCGTGGCCGTCATGGGCGCGGCCACCTCGCAGATCTCCTACAGCGCCTCGAAGGGCGGCGTGCTCTCGATGAGCCGGGAGCTGGGCGTGCAGTTCGCCCGGGAGGGGATCCGGGTCAACGCGCTGTGCCCGGGCCCGGTCAACACGCCGCTGCTGCAGGAGCTGTTCGCCGCGGACCCCGAGCAGGCCCAGCGCCGGCTCGTGCACGTGCCGGCCGGGCGGTTCGCGGAGCCGGAGGAGATCGCCGCGGCGGTCGCCTTCCTGGCCAGCGACGACGCCTCGTTCGTCAACGCCGCCACGTTCCTGGTGGACGGGGGGATCGCCGGGGCCTACGTCACCCCGGTGTGACCCAGTGGTCAGTCGGCGGGGGCGGCAGGGCGGTTCACGGGTTCCTCGCCGTAGAGGGCGGCGACCTCCTCGGAGCCGAGCCACCCGCTGAAGGTGGGCGACTGCGGCCAGCCCTCGGGGGAGTCCTGCCACTCCTCCTGGCGCCCCCAGGGCAGCAGGTCGATGAGCGGGAAGGTGTGGCTGACCTGCTCGACACCGCGGCCGCTGCTGTGCCAGGTGCGGTGGACGGTGTCCCCGTCCCGGAAGAACACGTTCAGGGCGAACTCTCCGCCCGGAGGAGCCCCGACGTCGGCGCCGAACGGGCTGCCGGCGGTGGAGTACCAGGTCATGCGGTTGCCGACGCGACGGCGGTAGGCGAGCGCCTCGTCGATCGGGCCCTGGGTGACGACCACGAACCGGGCGTCGTAGCGGTCGAGGAAGTCCAGGCGGGTGAACTGCGAGGTGAAGCTCGCGCACCCTCCGCACTGCCAGGTCTCGCCGGGGAACCACATGTGGTGGTAGGTGATGAGCTGCCGCCTCCCGGCGAAGACGTCGACGAGACGGACCGGCCCGTCCTCGCCCTCCAGCGTGTAGTCCGGCAGCTCCACCATGGGCAGTCGGCGGCGCCGCGCCGCGATCGCGTCCAGCTCCCGGGTGGCGGCCTTCTCCCGGACGCGCAGCGCGTCGAGCTCCCGCTGCCAGGTCTCCTGGTCGACGACACGGGGCCGTCCTGTGCTGGTCATGGCAGATCCTCCTCGGTCCGGCCTCAGGCCGGCTGGTGGGCGGCGCAGTCGACCCCGGACCCGAACGACCGCGCGTCGAGCATCTCGATCGCGCCGTCGAGAGTGACGTTCTCGGTGATGACCAGGGTCCGCATGCCGGGACTCCTCCGTCCGTGCCCAGAGGGTGCGCCGTCGTCCCGCGGCACCGTGGACCAGTAGAGTGTGTACACCGTACACATCGATGGAAAGAGAGGTCAAGGGTGCCGCGCACACGGGATTCCTACCACCACGGTGATCTCCGCAGAGCCCTGGTCGACGCCGGCCTCGCCGCGACGCGGGCCCGCGGTGCGGCGGCCCTGGGGCTGCGTGACGTCACCCGTCAGGCGGGCGTCTCGCCGAACGCCGCGTACCGGCACTTCGCCGACCGGCAGGCCCTCCTGGCGGCGGTCGCGCACGAGATCCAGGACCGGATGGCCGAGCGGATGCGGGCGCGGATGCCCGTGGCGGGGGACCTCGATCCGCAGGACCGGGCGCGGCTCCGGCTCCGCGGGGTGGGGCTCGGCTACATCGCCTTCGCCGTGGCCGAGCCGGGGTGGTTCGCGACGGCCTTCTTCGGACCGGGCGGCGGGCCGGGCGACGTGCTCCACGACCCCCACGACCGCCTGCCGCCGCCGTTCGCGCTGCTGGTGGAGGAGCTCGACGGCATGGTCGAGGCAGGCGCGCTCTCGCGCGAGCGGCGGGACGGCGCGGAGTGGGCCTGCTGGAGCGCCGTGCACGGCTTCGCGGAGCTCGTGGTCCACGGCCCCCTGCGCGGGCAGAGTCCCGAGCGGGTCGACCGGTGGGCGGAGCGGGTCGTGGACGACATCATCACCGGGATCGCCTGACGGCCGGGCCCGTGCCGCGGGACCTGCGCCGTTTCCCAGGAGCCCGGGCGGCGGCACCCCGCGGTCGCGCGAGCGGCGCCCGGTCAGCGGGCGGCGGCGACCAGGTCCTCCCGCAGCGCCGCCACGAACCCGTCCACGTCCTCCTCGGTGGTGTCCCACGAGCACATCAGGCGGACCTCGCCGACGGCCGGGTCCCACACGTAGAACGGCCAGCGCTCCTGCAGCCGGGCGGTGGTCCCGGCCGGGAGCACCGCGAAGACCGCATTGGCCTGGGGGGTCTGCGTCACCCGGGCGCCGGGGACCTCCGCGATCCCGGCCGCCAGCCGCCCGGCCATCGCATTGGCGCGGCGGGCCGCCTCGAGCCACAGGTCCCCCGTGTGCAGGGCCAGCAGCTGCGCGGACACGAAGCGCATCTTCGAGGCCAGCTGGGTCGAGAGCTTGCGCACGAACCGGGGCTGGCGCACGGCGTCCGGGGTGAGCACCACGACGGCCTCCGCGCCCATCAGACCGTTCTTGGTCCCGCCCCACGAGACCACGTCCACGCCCGCGTCGGTGGTCAGCGCCCGCAGCGGGACGTCCAGGGCCGCGGCGGCGTTGGCGAGGCGGGCGCCGTCCAGGTGGACCGTCAGGCCCAGGCCGTGCGCGTGCTCGCAGACCGCCTGCAGCTCCTCGGGCGTGTAGACCGTGCCGAGCTCGGTGGACTGGGTGACGGTGACGACGCGGGGCTGGGCGTGGTGCTCGAAGCCGAAGCCGTGCGCCTCCCGGTCGATCAGCTCCGGGGTGAGCTTCCCGTCCGGGGTGGGCACCGCCAGCATCTTCACGCCCGCGACCTTCTCGGGGGCGCCGCACTCGTCCACGTGCGCGTGGGCCGTGGCGGTGCAGATCGCGGCGTCCCAGCGGTCGGTCATCGCCGCGAGCGCCACGACGTTCGCCCCCGTGCCGTTGAACAGGGGATAGCACTCCGCCTGCTCGCCGAAGTGCCGGCGGACCACGTCCTGCAGCGCCTCGGTGTAGGGGTCCGCGCCGTAGGCCCCCACGTGCCCGCCGTTGGCGGTCGCCAGGGCCTGGAGCACCTCGGGGTGGACGCCCGCGTGGTTGTCGCTGGCGAAGCCCTTCCGGGCGGGGTCGTGCAGGCGGGACAGGACGGAGTCGGTCACGGGTGGCCCTTCCGGTGGATCGGCGGTGTGCCGGGCGGCACTCGCACTCTACTCGCGCCCCCGCCGGGGCAGTCCGGACCCGCACCGGGCCCGGGGCAGTCCGGTCCGGGCCCCGCCCGGGGCCGCCCGGCCCGGGCCGTCGGTAGGCTCGGGGCATGCGCATCGTCCGGGCCGCCGCGGCGGTGGTCGTCGGGGAGGACGGCCGGCTGCTGCTGGTCCGCCGGGGCCGGGAGCCCCAGCGCGGGCGCTGGAGCGTGCCGGGCGGGAAGCTGGAGCCGGGCGAGACCGTGGCCGAGGCCGCCGTCCGGGAGGCCTTCGAGGAGACCGGCGCCCGGGTCCGCGCGGAGCGCGAGCTGGGGGTGGTGCACGTCCCCGGGGGACCGGGCCTCGTGTACGAGGTGCACGACGTCGCCGCGACCTACCTCGGCGGTGTGCTGCGCCCCGGCGACGACGCCGACGCCGTGCGCTGGGTGGCCCCGGAGGAGCTGCCGGGGCTCGAGACCACCGACGGCCTGCTGGAGCACCTCGCACGGTTCGGGATCCGCCCGGCCTGAGACCCGCGGGCCCGGCCTCTCGTCCGGGCCCGGAGCGCGTGCTTGGATAGGGGCATGGCACAGACGCGGGGTTTCTACGTCGACACCGTGGAGCGCACCACCACGGCGGACCGGGACGCGGTCTGGGCGGTCGTCGAGGGCATCGGCGGCGAGCGCGGCTGGTACAGCACCGACCGCCTCTGGGCCGCCCGCGCCACGGCCAACCGGCTGAACCTCCCGCCCGGGCGGCTGCGCCACCGCGAGCACCCGGACCGCCTGGCGGCCGGGGAGCGCCTGGACTGGTGGACGGTCGAGGCCCTCGAGCCGCCGCGGCGGCTGCGGCTGCGGTCCGTCGTGCGGATGCCGGGGGACGCCTGGCTGGACATCTGCCTGGAACCGGGACCCGACGGCACTCTCGTCTACCGCCAGACTACGGTGTTCCGCCCCGCGGGCCCGGCCGGCCGGGCCTACTGGTACGCCATGCTCGCCCCGCACAAGGCCGTCCTGGGCCGGCTCGCCACGGACATCCTGCGGCAGGCGGGCGGTTAGGGCTCTTCCGCCCCGGCCGCTCCGGCCGTAGCGTGGACTCACCGGCCACCGTGACGCCCGGTGGACGCGGCCGGCGGCCGGGGGAGTGCCTCGGCACCGCTGCCGGGCGGAGCCTCCAGGAGAGTGCCGCCATGACCGCCGACGCCCCGTCCGTCCCCGACTCCCGCGCCCTGGCCGACGAGGCCGTCGCCCTGGTCCGCGAGTGGCTCGTGCGCGCCGCCGAGGGCCGCCGGCACCGCGACGGCGCCGCCGACCGGCTCGCCACCGTCCTCCAGGACCCGCACGGGCTCGAGTTCACCGTCGGCTTCGTGGACCGGGTGGTGCGCACCGAGGACGTGCGGGCCGCCGGGCGGGCCCTGCACGCGCTCGCCGAGATCGTGCCCCGCACCATGTCCGCGGCGGACCGCGCCCAGATCCGGCTCGGGGCCGCGCTCTCGGCCTCGGCGCCGCAGGTGGTCGTCCCCGCCGCCCGCACCCGGCTCCGCCAGCTCGTGGGCCACATGATCGTCGATGCCCGCCCCCGGCCGTTCGGGCAGGCCGTGAAGAAGCTGACGGCCCAGGGCCACCGGCTCAACATCAACCTGCTGGGCGAGGAGGTCCTCGGCGTGGAGGAGGCGGACAAGCACCTCGCCGACGCCGCGGCGCTGCTGGACCGGGACGACGTCGACTACGTGTCCGTCAAGGTCTCCTCCGTGGTCCCGCAGCTGTCCCACTGGGGCTTCGAGGGGACCGTGGCGAAGGTCGTCGAGCGGCTGCTGCCCGTCTACCGGGCCGCCGCCCAGGCCCCGGCCGGGAGCAAGTTCATCAACCTCGACATGGAGGTCTACTCCGACCTGCACCTGACCACCGAGGTGTTCACCCGTCTCCTGGAGCACCCGGAGCTGCGGGGTCTCGAGGCGGGGATCGTGGTCCAGGCCTACCTGCCGGACGCGCTCGCGGTGGTGCGGCGGCTCTCGGTGTGGTCCGCCGCGCGGGTCGAGGCCGGGGGCGCGGGGATCAAGGTGCGGCTCGTGAAGGGCGCGAACCTCCCCATGGAGCGCGTGGACGCCGAGCTCCACGGCTGGCCCCTGGCCACGTGGAGCAGCAAGCAGGAGACCGACACCAACTACAAGCGGGTCCTCGACTGGCTGTTCGTGCCCGGCCGGATGACGGGGCTGCGGCTGGGGGTGGCCGGGCACAACCTCTTCGACATCGCCTTCGCCCACCTGCTCGCCGAGCGCCGCGGCGTGACGGAGCGGATCGAGTTCGAGATGCTCCAGGGCATGGCGGTCGAGCAGGCGAGGGCCGTGAGCGCCGACGTCGGGCAGCTGCTGCTCTACGTGCCCGCCGTGCGCCCGGCCGAGTTCGACGTGGCCGTGTCCTACCTCGTGCGCCGGCTCGAGGAGAACGCCTCGCACGAGAACTTCATGTCCGGGATCTTCGAGCTGGCCCCGGACAACGAGGTCTTCGCACGGGAGGAGCAGCGCTTCCGGGCCGCCCTCGAGGCGCTGGACCCGCGGCAGGACACCGCCCCGGCCCCCGCCCGCGCCCAGGACCGCACCGCGCCCGACGCCGGGTCCGCGCACCTGCCGCTGGAGGAGCCCTTCCGCAACGAGCCGGACACCGACGTCTCGGTCCCCGCGAACCAGGCGTGGGCGGACGGGATCGCGGCCCGGATTCCGGACCGCTCCTGGTACGAGGCCCTGGCCGTGCCCGACCCCGTCGGCGCGCAGGACGTCGAGCGGCTCGTGCGCACGGGACGGGACGCCGCCGAGGGATGGCACGGCCGCGGCGCCCGCGAGCGGGCGGAGATCCTCAACCGGGCGGCCGACGTCCTGGCCGCCCGCCGCGGGCACCTGCTGGCGGTGGCCGGCGCGGAGGCGGGCAAGACCCTGGGCCAGTCGGACCCGGAGGTCTCGGAGGCGATCGACTTCTGCCGCTGGTACGCCCGCCGCGCCCTCGAGCTCGAGACCGTGGACGGCGCCCGGTTCGTCCCGGACCGGCTCGTGCTGGTCACCCCGCCGTGGAACTTCCCGCTGGCGATCCCCACCGGCTCCACGGTCGCGGCCCTGGCCGCCGGCGCCGCCGTGCTGCACAAGCCCGCCCCGGAGGCCCGGCGCTGCTCGGCCGCCGTGGTCGAGGCGCTGTGGGAGGCCGGCGTGCCGCGGGACGTGCTCCAGCTCGTCGACTCCGTGGAGGGGGAGGTGGGGCAGGCCCTCGTCTCCCACCCCGGGGTGGACCGCATCGTCCTCACCGGCGCCTACGAGACGGCCCGGCTCTTCCAGTCCTGGCGGGCGGGGCGGCCGATGACCGCGGAGACCTCGGGCAAGAACGCCCTGGTCATCACGCCCAGCGCGGACCGGGACCGGGCCGTGTGGGACCTCGTGACCAGCGCGTTCGGCCACGCCGGGCAGAAGTGCTCGGCGGCCTCCCTCGGGATCCTCGTGGGCAGCGTGGCGCGGTCCGAGCGGTTCCGCCGGCAGCTGCTGGACGCCGCGTCCTCGATGGTCGTGGACTGGCCGCAGAACCTGCAGGCCTCGGTGGGCCCGGTGATCGCCGAGCCCGGTGAGAAGCTGCACCGCGCCCTGACCCGCCTCGACCCGGGGGAGCAGTGGCTGCTCGAGCCGCGGCAGCTCGACGACACCGGGCGGCTGTGGCGGCCCGGGATCAGGACGGGGGTGGCCCCCGGCTCCTTCTTCCACCGCACCGAGTGCTTCGGCCCCGTCCTGGGGCTGATGGAGGCCGCGGACCTGCAGGAGGCGATCGAGCTGCAGAACGCGGTCGAGTACGGGCTGACCGCCGGGCTGCACTCCCTGGACCCCGACGAGGTCAGCACGTGGGTGGAGCTCGTCACGGCCGGCAACCTCTACGTCAACCGCGGCATCACCGGGGCGATCGTCCAGCGCCAGCCCTTCGGCGGCTGGAAGCGGTCCTCGGTGGGCCTGGGCGCCAAGGCCGGCGGACCGAACTACCTGGTCCAGCTCGGCTCGTGGCAGAAGGCTCCTTTCGCGGAGGCCCCCTCCGAGCAGGCCGGCACCGAGCTCTCCGCGTCCGTCGCCCACCACCTCGCGGAGCTCCGCCCCCTCGTGCCCGATTCGGACGCCGCCTGGCTGACGGCCTGCGCCGAGCAGGACCAGGCGTGGTGGGACGGGGAGTTCGGCCGCGCCCACGACCCCACCGGCCTGCAGTCCGAGGCCAACCTGTTCCGCTACCGCCCGCGCGACGTCGTCGTGCGCGCGGCCGAGGACGCCCCGCTCACGGACGTGATCCGGGTGGGGCTGGCCGCGGTGCGCTCCGGCGCCCGCGTGGTCCTCGTCCCCGCGGGGGAGGTCCCCGCGCAGGTGCAGGAGCTCTTCCGCTCGGTGCTGGACCCCTGCGGTGACGAGGCCTTCGCCCGCGTCGCCGCCGACTGGTCCGATCCGAGCGGGGCCGGACGGATCCGGGTGGTGGGCACCGCGCCGGGCCTGGCCGAGGCGCTCGCCGAGCGGCCCGAGGTCGCGCTGCTCACCGGGCCGGTGGTCGGCGCCTCCCGCGTGGAGATGCTCCCGCTGCTCGCGGAGCAGGCCGTGTCCGTGACGATGCACCGCTTCGGGAACCCCTCGACGGACGCCGAGACGGTGGTGCGCCGGCTGATCGCGTCCTCGCCGGGCCTGGGCACCCCGGCGCCACCGGTCGAAATGTAGGCGTCGCCCCTGGTGGGGACGAGGCGCCGGTGCGAGGCTGAGCCCATGCGCGCATCCCTGAGGTACCTCGCACTGGGTCTGGCCGGAGCGCTCGGCGTCTCCGGCACCGTTCTCGGCGGCTCTGCGGCCGTCGCGCACGACGACCGGCAGCACGGGGGCCGGGGCTCGCCCGTCACCGCCGAGCTGCCGAAGGTCCCCGTCATGACCGGCGGCGGCGGCGCGGTCTCCTCCGTGGACCCGCTCGCGAGCCAGGTCGGCATCGACGTGCTCGAGCGGGGCGGCAACGCCGCCGACGCCGCCGTGGCCGCGGCCGCGGCCCTGGGCGTCACCGAGCCGTACTCCGCGGGCATCGGCGGCGGCGGGTTCTTCGTGCACTACAGCGCGGAGACCGGCGAGGTCCGCACGGTCGACGGGCGCGAGACGGCCCCGGCCACGTTCACGGAGGACGAGTTCCTGGGCGAGGACGGCGAGCCCCTCGACTTCGCCACCGTGGTCAGCTCCGGGAAGTCCGTGGGCGTGCCCGGCACCCTGGCCACGTGGGAGACCGCGGCCGAGGAGTTCGGCACGATGGACCTCCACCGGCTGCTGCGGCCCGCGGAGCGGATCGCCGCCCGCGGCTTCGTGGTGGACGAGAACTTCCAGGAGCAGACCGCCCAGAACGCCGAGCGCTTCGGGAGGTTCCCCGAGACCGCGGAGCTGTTCCTGCGCGACGGCGAGGCGCCCGCGGTCGGCACCGTGTTCCGCAACCCCGACCTCGCCCGCACCTACCGCACCATTCGGCACGAGGGCACCGGCGCCTTCTACGACGGGTCGATCGGGGCGGCGGTCGTCGACGCGAGCCGGGAGCCCACCACCGCCGAGGGGGTGGAGGTGCTCCCCGGGGAGCTGACCCTCGAGGACCTGGGGTCCTACGAGGCCCTGCTCAAGGACCCTGTCTCCACCGAGTACCGCGGCCTGGAGGTCTACGGCATGGGCCTGCCCAGCTCCGGCGGCATCACGGTGGCCGAGACCCTGAACCTCCTGGAGGCCTACGACGAGCGCACCGGGACGGGTCTCGACGAAGTCTCCGGGACCCAGTACCTGCACCGCTTCTCGGAGGCCACGGCGACCGCCTTCGCCGACCGCAACCGGTGGATCGGGGACGTGGAGGGCGTGCCCGTCGAGGAGCTCATGAGCCAGGAGTTCGCCGACGAGCGCGCCTGCCTCTTCGACCCCGCCGCGGCCCAGGAGCGGCCGATCCCCTTCGGCGAGCCGGACGGGGACTACGCCGCCTGCGGGACGGCCGGGGCCCGTCAGCCCGAGCCCGTGGGCGGCGTCTCGACCACCCACCTCAACGTGGCCGACCGGTGGGGCGACGTGGTCTCCTACACCCTCACCATCGAGCAGACCGGCGGCTCCGGGATCACGGTCCCGGACCACGGGTTCCTGCTCAACAACGAGCTGACCGACTTCAACTTCGCGCCCGTCACCGAGGGCGTGCCGGACCCGAACCTGCCCGGCCCGGGCAAGCGGCCCCGCTCGTCGATGAGCCCCACGATCGTGCTCCGGGACGGGGAGCCGTGGATGTCGGTGGGCACCCCCGGCGGCGCCACGATCATCACCACGGTGGCGCAGATCCTCACCGGGCACATCGACCGGGACCTCGACCTCGTCGACGCCGTGGCCGCGCCCCGGCTGAGCTCCCGCAACGGGGCCGAGGAGGTGGACCTCGGCCTGGCCGAGTCCGAGGTCGGCCGTCAGCTGAGCGACCTGGGTCACGAGCTGGTCCCGCCCCCGCGCCGCTGGATCGGCAACGCCTCCGCCATCCGGTTCCTCGGCGACGGCCGCTTCGAGGCGGCGGCCGAGACCGAGCGCGGCTACGGCGGCTCCGCCATGGTGGTGCACCCCGAGCCGTGATGCCGCCCTGTTGTTGACCGGCCGCTGACCTGTCGCTGACCTGTCACCGAGGCCCCGGGCCCCGTCCGCTCCGGACGGGGCCCGGGGACCGCCGGGACACGTCCTAGGCTGGGTCCGGACCGCGCGTCCCGCGCCACGTCCGTCCGACCCAGGAGCCGCACCGTGTTCAGCCACCCGCCCGCCGACCGTCCCGGCCCCTCCGAGCCCGTCGTGCCGGGGGACCCCGCCCTGGACGACCGGTGGCGGGCGGCCACGGCCGGGTGGCGCCCGTCCTCGATCCGCCCGTCCTCGATCCGCTCGGGCGAGCCCGACCGCGTCCGCGCCTGGGTGCGCCACGCCTGGGAGGGCCTCGCCGGCGGGGATGCCGACGGCGCGGCCGCCGGGCCGGAGGACGACGACGCCGTCGGCCGGCGGGTGCACGACCTGATGACTGTCGCCGCGCTGTTCGTCCTCCAGGAGCGCTTCCTGGCCGTCGCCGCCGGCGAGCCGGCCCCCGCGGGGGCGCCCGACCCCCGCCGGGACGGCGCCCCCCTGGGCGACGACGAGGCCCTGGCGGTCGTGCGGCAGACGTGGGAGATCGACCCCGCGGAGGAGGGGGCGGAGGGGTTCGCGGCGGAGCTCGCCGGGTTCCTGCAGGACCACCTGGACGAGCTCGCCGAGGAGGTCCGCGAGCGGCTGGTGGACCGGCGCGGCCCCACCCAGGTGTTCGCCGAGCTGTGGAGCCTCGAGCACGTGGACGAGCTGGAGCCCGCCGACCAGGAGGGGGAGCCCCCGTTCCCGCTCTCCACGGACGACATCGCGTGGATCGTCAGCGGCGTCCCCGGCCCCGAGAAGCACACCGCCTGGGAGTGGCTCACCCGCTGAGCCGGACCCCGGCCGCAGCGGCACCGGAATAAGCCGGCCCGCCGACGACTTTTATGGATGTATCCACAAAATCTGCGACGAGGAGCCCCGCATGACCATCCAGCTCGGCCTGAACACCTTCGGCGACCTCTACCCCGGGCCGGACGGGCGGATGCTCGGCGGGGCTCAGGTGATCCGCAACGTCGTGGCCGAGGCGGTGCTGGCCGACCAGGTGGGACTGGACTTCTTCGGCATCGGCGAGCACCACCGGGAGGACTTCGCGGTCTCCTCGCCCGAGACGGTGCTCGCCGGCATCGCCACGGTCACGGAGCGGATCCGCCTGGGCTCCGCGGTGACCGTGCTCAGCTCCGACGACCCGGTGCGGGTCTACCAGCGCTTCGCCACCGTGGACGCCCTCTCCTCCGGCCGCGCCGACGTCATCCTGGGCCGCGGCTCCTTCACCGAGTCCTTCCCGCTGTTCGGCTACCCGCTGGACGAGTACGAGGCGCTGTTCGAGGAGAAGCTGCAGCTGTTCGACCGGCTCCGCACCGAGGGCCGGATCGACTGGCAGGGCCGGCTGCGCGCGCCCATCCAGGGCTTGGAGGTCTACCCCAAGACCGAGGCCGGCGCGCTGCGCACGTGGATCGCCGTGGGCGGCTCGCCCAACTCGGTGGTCCGCGCCGCCCACTACGGGCTGCCCGTCATCTTCGCGATCATCGGCGGCAGCCCCTCGGCCTTCGCGCCCTTCGCCGACTACTACCGCCAGGCCCTCGAGCACTTCGAGAAGGAGCCGCAGCCGGTGGCCTTCCACTCCCCGGGCTACGTCGCGGAGACCGACGAGCAGGCCCGCGAGGAGTTCTTCCCGCACCAGGCGTACACGCACGCCCGGATCGGCAGGGAGCGCGGCTGGGGCCCGCTGACCCGCGCGGAGTTCGACGCGATGTGCGGGCCGGAGGGCGCCTACTTCGTGGGCTCCCCGGAGACGGTCGCCCGCAAGATCGTCCGGTCCTCGGCGGCGCTCGGCGCCTCGCGCTTCGACCTCAAGTACGCGGTGGGCACCCTGGACCACGCCCGGATGCGGCGCAGCATCGAGCTCTTCGGCACCGAGGTGCGCCGCTACGTCGAGGACATGACCGCCGACCTGCCCGCGGGCACCGCCGCGTAGCCCCGCCCCGGCTGGCCGGGGCGGGCCGCTCAGAGCCGCGTCGTGACCGCGTCGTGGGGCAGGGTGACCAGCACCGTGGTCCCGACGCCCGGCTGCGACCGGACCTCGAGCGCGGCCCCCGCGGCGTCGGCGATGTCCCGCATGATCCGCAGGCCCAGATGGCCCTCGGGGGAGCCCCGGGAGTCGTCGAAGCCGGTGCCGTCGTCGCTGATCGTCAGCACCGTGGCGCCGTGCTCCACGCCGAGGCGCAGGCTCACAGTGGACGCGTGGGCGTGCTTGGAGATGTTCGCGAACGCCTCCCGCGCCACCTTCAGGAACATGCCCTCCTGCTCCGGGGTGAGGAACACCGCGGGACCGATCTGCACGGACGTGTCGATCCCCCGCTGGGCCAGCGGGTCCGCGAGCCGGGCCAGGGCCTTCGGCAGTCCCAGGGTGAGCAGGTCCGGGGAGTACAGGGCGGTGGTGATCCCGCGCAGGGTGCGGAGGCTGCCCTGCAGGATCGTCCGGGACCGGCCCAGCGCGCTGCGCTGCTCCGGGACGTCAGCCGTCATCTCCTGGGCCTCCAGGGAGTAGGACAGGCCGGCCAGGTCCTGGATCACGTCGTCGTGCAGGTCCCGGGCGACCCGCACCCGCTCCAGCTCGGCGGCGTCCACGGCGTGCTGGAGCAGCTGTGCGCGGGCCGTCCGGTGGTCCTGGATCCGGCGGGCCAGACCCACCGCCGGGGCGAGCTGCGCCAGCTGGAACAGCGCCAGCGTCAGCAGCAGCGCCGGCGCCATGCCCATGAGCACCGAGCGCTGCTCGTCCCGCACGATCGAGTCGTCGTAGTACGCCTCGAGGACCAGCTGCTCGCCGCCGGCGGGGACGAACCCCACGTAGACCTCGACCAGCTGCCCCGCGCCGGACTCGTGGGAGTTCTCCGCCGCCTGCTGGTGCTCGATGGTGGCGACCCCCTCGCCCCGGGCCACGAGGTCCTCGTCCCACGGGGGCGGGCCGTAGTTCTGCCCCACGAGGGCGTGCTCGTCGGAGTAGACGATCGTGCCCTCCTCGTCCCAGATCTTGATCCGGTGGATGGTCCCGTCGTCGAGCCAGGGCTGCATCCGCACGTCCAGCTGGGCCGTGGCGGCCGCGTCGCCCGCGAGCAGGTCGTCGGTGATCAGGGGCGCCACGGCGTGGGTGGCCAGCCGCTGGGTGACGCGCAGGACGTGCTGCACGGCGTGCTCCTCGGCGACGGCCCGGATCCACCAGGTGGTGGGCACGGCGGCGACGAGCAGCACCACGAGTCCCGTGAGCAGGAACCTGCGAACGGCGGCCCGCACCTCGGACCGGTCGGTCGGCGGGGCCGGCGGGGGCAGCGGCCAGTCGTCGAAGACGACCGCAGCCCCCGGGTCGGCGCGGCCCACGTGCGAGAGCAGGCGTCTCATGACCGGACCGTCAGCAGGCCGAGCCTCGAGGCCACGGCGACCGCCTCCAGCTGGGAGTGGGCCCCAAGCTTGACGAGGATCGTCTTCACGTAGCCGCGGCAGGTGTTCGGGGTGATGTTCAGCAGTCGTGCGTTCGCGCCCACGCTGTGCCCCTCGGCCATCAGGCGCAGGACCTGCAGCTCGCGCCGGGTGAGCGCCGGCACCCCGGGGTCCGGCCGGCGGGCCGGATCCGTGGTCGCGAGCAGTGGGGGGTGGACCGCCATCGTGCCGCAGCGGGCGCTGCGGATGGTCTCCAGCAGGGTCGCGAGCGAGCCGTCCTTCGGCAGGAACGCGCAGATCCCGGTGCTCGCGGCGGCCTCCAGCACGTGCTGGGTGGGGTCACCGGTGAGCATGACGATCCGTGTCCCCGGCCGGTCCCGGAGGATCCGGGCGGAGGCGGTCACCCCGTTGCCGCCGGCGAGGTGGTAGTCCATGACCACCACATCGGGCCGCAGCGCCGCGCACAGGCGGACGCTCGACTCGACGTCGTCGGCCACGCCGACGCTGCACAGGTCCGGCTCCTGGCCCAGCGCGCCGGTCAGCAGCTCCGCGAACGTGGTGTGGTCGTCCACCACCAGGATCGAGGTGCGCGCCGCGCGCCCCTCCGCAATGTCAGCGTCCATCTCGGACCAGCCCCCCGGCAACCCCTGTACTACGTGTGGGTAGTATGCCGATTGCAAATCATGGACACCAAGCGGGCGGGTGTCATCTGTTTGGGGGTTGACAAGGGGGCATTCGGTTCGTGAACGCCGTCGGCTGCACCAGCTCATGCCTCCACCCCCTATGCGGCCGTGCTCAGGCTGCGGCCCAGGAAGGCCTGGAGCACCGAGACCGCCTCCTGCCGGGCGAGCGGGACGCGGGCGCCAGGGACCCAGTCGGGGTCGCCGGCCCGGCTGTGGAGCACCAGCAGGGCCGTCAGGGCCTGGCCCAGCTCGTCGCCGGTGGCGGCCGTGGCCTGCAGCATGCGGGTGTAGGCCAACTGCAGCACCCCGGACGGAGCGCATCCCAGCTCCTGGTCCAGGGTCCACCGGCACTGCTCGTAGGCCTGCAGGCCCTCGACCGAGCGCCCAGCCCCTTCGAGCCCGAGCACGAGCACGGTCCAGGCTCGTTCGTTCAACGGGTCGGCCGCGACCACCTTCCGGGCCTGGGCCACGGCTTCCTCGCAGCGGCCCAGCTCGAGGTCTGCCTCGGCCAGCAGCACACGGGCCTCGGTCACTCGAGCCGCGAAGGCGCTGCGCTGGGACTCGATCCACTCGCAGTCCTGCTCGTCCTCCAGCAGGGAGCCCGAGGCCATGCCCAGCGCGCGGTGCAGCAGCAGATCCGCCTCGCGGGCGGAGGAGCGCATCGCAGTCTCCAGCAGCCGCTCGAAGCGGGGCAGGTCCAGATCCACCAGGGCGGCGTCGATGACGTAGCCGCCGTTCGTGGTCCTCAGCGGACCGTTCCTGCCCTGCCCGGGCTGGAGGTGCCGGCGCAGAACGCTGACGTAGCTCTCCAGGTTCGCGGAAGCCGCCGCGGGTGCGTCGTCCCCCCACAGCAGATCGACGAGTCGTTGCTTCGACACCCGTGTCCCCAGGTGCAGGAGGAGGATCTCGAGGATCCGCCGCTGCCGGGGACCCCCCAGCTCCTTGGACGTCAGGGTCCGGCTCCCGCACCGGACCACCAACGGACCGATGACCTGCACCGACAGCCTGGCCCCCGTGGCACCGGCTGCGGTTCGAACGTCGACAGTAGAAACATCCATCGTGATCACTCCCCCCGAAGTGCCTCCACTGTGGCGGGCGGTCCCCCTCGGCCAACAGCACCGGATGGGGGGTGGGGCACCCCCCATCTGAGGGGTGTGCCAAAGGGAACGACCGGCGCACAGGGCGCCGGCCCCCGGGAGTCCGGGCCTCGACCGCCTGGAAGCAGCCCGCCCCGAGGGCCGGACGGGCCCGACCGCAGCCTTCACCGGCACCGGTCTGCGACATGGAACGTCATGAACACGGGGCGACTGTCCCCCGAGCTGACGACGTGCGGAGGTGATCGGTCCGCACCGCAACGTTTCTCCAAGGTTCCGTGCCGACCGTGGGGTCATGACCACTCAGGAATCAACAGCCGTCATCGACACCCCGCCGGCCCGGCGGGGACGCCACCGCTGGATGCCGCCGGCGCTGTTCCTGCTGGCGGTCCTCCTGGTGCTGGCGCACGGTGCCCTCTCGGCGAAGAAAGAGCCGGGCACCATGCTCGGAGCCTCCGGGTCCGTGCCCGGAGGGCTCGCGCGTCTCAACGGGGTCATGCCGTACACGCAGTTCGTCGCCCAGGAGGGACGGGACGTGCCGGCGGAGCTCAGCGGAGACGTTCCGAGCGGCACCCACCTGGTGATCGTCCTGCTGGAGCTCACCGCGATGGAGTCCGAAGGTCTGGACTTCGACGCCGACGACTACGTGGTGGAACGGCTCGGGGGCCGCACGTCGCAGGTGGTCTGGGCGTCGCCCTCCGAGGCTCCGCTCGCGCAGAACGAGACCGTGCAGGCGGAGCTGGTCTTCGAGGTGCCCGACAAAGCCCTCGAACTGACTCTCGCCGGAGCCGGCGACGTGCGCCTCTCGATGGGTGCCGAACACCACAGCGGCGGCAGAGGACGCTGACCGCACGGAACGACCCGGTCGTTCCACCACATGTCATGACCAGAACGCGGGACCGCGCGGAGCGCAACGGTCCCGATCCAAGGGGGAGCAACATCATGGCCGTCTCGAGAAGAAACGTCCTGCTGCTGGGCGGGCTGGGAGTCGCAGGGGCGGCTCTGGGCGTGCCGACGACAGCGGTCAACGCCAAGTCGGCGAGCGCGCTCGCCGACTCCCTGATGCCCAGGCCGTTCCGGACCGAGTTCGCCCAGGCGCCCGTTCTCGCTGCTGACGACCCGCTCGGCCGGCCCACGATCGATCCCGTCGACGGGAAGCCCATCAAGTACTACACGGTCACGGAGCAGGCCGCCTCGGCCCAGATCCTGCCGAAGGCGGGTCTCCTGACGCCCATTCTCGGCTACAACGGCATCTTCCCGGGCCCTACGATCGACGTCTACCAGGGCACGAAGGTCGAGCTGACCGTGGTCAACAAGCTGCCGCGCCAGCACGCCCTGGACGGTCACAGCCTGGACACGTCCACCCACCTGCACGGTTCCGCGTCGCTGCCCCAGTACGACGGCTATGCCAGCGACATCACGCGCCCGGGGTTCCAGAAGACGTACAAGTACCCGAACTTCCAAGGCGGCAGGACCCTGTGGTACCACGACCACGGGGTCCACCACACCGCGCTCAACGCCTATTCGGGGCTGGCGGGGCAGTACCACATGCACGACGCCAACTCGGAGCGGCTCCTGCCGCGGGGGAAGTACGACGTCGCACTCACCGTCTCCGACGCGATGTTCGCCGCCAACGGAGCCCTCGGCTACGACGACAACAGCCGGTCGGGGCTGTGGGGGGACGTCATCCTCGTGAACGGCAGGCCCTGGCCCGTCATGAAGGTGCAGAAGCGGGTCTACCGGTTCCGTTTCCTCAACTGCTGCATCTCCCGGTCCTTCCGGCCCAGGCTCAGCACGGGGGACCCGCTCGTCATGGTCGCCACGGACGGCGGGCTGATGCCCACCGCCCAGCCTGTTCGCGAGTACCGGCACGCCGGCGCCGAGCGCTACGAGTTCCTGGTCGACTTCAGCAAGTACAGGACGGGACAGCGGATCGAACTGCAGAACCTGTCCAACGACAACAACGTCGACTACGACTTCACGAACAAGATCATGGCCTTCGACGTCGTGGACGAGCCCGTGGACACGTCCGACCCCACCTGGAACCGGATTCCCACCGCTCTCGTCGGCAGCGAGGTGATGGATCTGCAGGAGAGCCAGTCGACGAGGAGACGACACTTCCGGGTGAAGCGCGACGACAGCACCTGGACGATCGACGGGGAGACGTGGGCGGACGTGATCGCCAGCAACTACCGCAAGGTGATGGCGGAGGTCGAGCTGGGGGCCACGGAGATCTGGGAGTTCGAGAACTCCTCGGGCGGGTGGTTCCACCCCATGCACATCCACCTCATCGACTTCAAGATCATCGGACGCAACGGCCGGGCTCCGTTCGCCTACGAGAAGGGGCCGAAGGACACCGTCTACGTGGGCGAGGGGGAGACCGTCCGGCTGCTCATGAAGTTCGGACCCCACAAGGGCCGGTACATGGTGCACTGCCACAACCTCGTCCACGAGGACCACGACATGATGGCGCAGTACCAGGTCGGCGAGTCGGCGGACCCGGACCCCAACGATCCGATGACGGCGGACCCGGCGGTGCCGGCGGGAACGAGCAGTACCACTCCTTCCCCCTCGCCGTCGGCCTCGCCCACGCCGTCAGTCTCGCCGTCGGCCACGTCGTCGCCGTCGCCGTCCGCCTCGCCGTCGCCGTCCATGTCGCCTTCGCCGTCGCCCACACCCACCAAGAAGTCCGGGAAGAAGTCGCAGACCAAGGGTCCGCGTGCCGGCAGATGACGTGGACCTGTCGTACCAGCCGCACGGGCGCAGCGGACCCGCTGTCCCGAGAAGAGAGGATGAGCTGACATGGTGCAGCTGAGACCGGCCCCCGTCCCGACCCGGCAGAAGCCGGACCGGACACGTCACCGGCCCATCGGGCCGCGGACGGTCTGGGCGGTGCTGCTGGGCCAGGCCCTGGTCCTGGCCACCCGGGTCTGGTTGATCGAACCCGTGGTCGTCGCCTCGGACAGCATGGAGCCCACCATGGGGCAGAAGAGCGTGGCGCTGCTGCTGAAGCCCGATCCCGATCCCGCCGCGGTGTCCGCGGGCACCGCGGTCGTCTTCCCCCACCCCGACGACGGCAGCATGACCGTGAAGCGGGTGGTGGCCACCGGCGGACAGACCGTGGCGATCGAGGACTCCCTCCTCGTCGTCGACGGCAGGACGGTCGACGAGCCGTTCGTCGACCACAGCCGGATCGACGGCACCTACTTCGGCCCGGTCACCGTCCCCGACGGACACGTCTTCGTCATGGGCGACAACCGGGGCGTGTCGGTCGACTCCCGGCACTTCGGCACCGTTCCCGCAGAGGACCTGGAAGCCACGGTCCTGCTGCCCCGGCCCTGAGCCCGCCGCCGCTCGACGGCAACCGCACCAGCGGGCCCGGGACTCGCCACTGCCCTCGTCCCGGGCCCGCTCCTCCATGTCATGAACGGGGCATCCGCAAGGTATTTCCAAGACCCGCACCGTTGTCTGTTTGCACATGCACCAACTGGGGGAGAAGGGCATCCGATGAAGACCACGAAGAGGATCCGCGTGCCGGAGGAGACGGCGGCGGAGGGCGTCTCGCGCAGAGGCGTCCTCACCGGCGTGATGGCCGGCCTGGCCGCGCTGCCGGTCACGGGGCAGGCCCATGCCGCGCCCAAGGCGCCCACACCCAAAGTCCCCGCGCCCACGGCTCCCGCTGCGGCTCGCGTGCTGAGCGCGACCCGGTCGGGCCACGGTACGGGGGCGCCGCGGGGCTCCGACATCGCGGTCACCGCGGGGCGGACCAAGGAGGGACGCTTCGGGGTCATGTTCAAGAAGCTCCCGGCCTTCGCCCCGAGCGACGACCTGCTGGCGGACCTCGCGCAGCAGATGGTCGACCGCACCCCGCCGCTGGCCGACGTCTCGCTGAGCAACGACGGGTTCGACAACCCGGACATTCCTGCCGGCTACGCCTATCTGGGGCAGTTCATCGACCACGACATGACGCTCGACAAGACGCCCATGCCGCAGCAGGAGCTGGACCCGAAGGGACTCACCAACTTCGACACCCCCTTCTTCGAGCTGGGCTCCGTCTACGGCAGGGGGCCGGCCGCCGACCCCCAGCTCTACGACCCGGCCGATCGGCGCCGGATGCGCATCGGGCGGAACCACGACGGTTTCCCGGACCTGCCGCGCAACGCGGACGGCACCGCGATCATCGGGGACCACCGCAACGACGAGAACCTGATCGTCGCCCAGTTCCACCTCACCTTCCTGCAGCTGCACAACAGGTTCGTGGACGAGGGCATGACGTTCCAGCAGGCGCAGCAGATGACCCGGTGGCACTACCAGTGGCTGATCGTGCACGACTTCCTGCCCCGCATGGTGGGCAGGGGGCTGGTGGCCGGCATGCTCAAGCCGCGCAGGGGCGGACCGACCGGGGTGGACTGCAAGTTCTACAAACCCGGCAATCCCACCCGGCCCATGATGCCCATCGAGTACTCGGTGGCCGCCTACCGGTTCGGCCACAGCATGATCCGCGCCGAGTACGAGATGCACGACGCGGTCACCATTCCCTTCTTCGGGCACCCCGCGAACGACCTCCGCGGGTCCCGCCCGCTGCCGACCATCGCACGGGCCGACTGGAACTACTTCTTCGACGTCCCCGGGATGAGCGAGCCGGACGACCGCAACATGACGCGGCTGATCGACACCAAGCTGGCGCTCCCGCTCAACGAGCTCCCGCCGACCGTGGTGCAGCACGTCGACGGCGCCATCCTCTCCCTGGCCCACCGGAACCTGGTGCGGGGCAAGCGGCTCGGCCTGCCGGCCGGCCAGGACGTCGCCAAGGCCATGGGTGTGGCACCGATCCCCAACGACAGGCTCGGGCTCACGGACCCCGGCTGGAAGGGCCGGGCACCGCTCTGGTACTACATCCTGAAGGAGGCGGAGCTGCTCGGCGGCAGGACGCTGGGCCCCGTCGGCGGGAGGATCATCGCGGAGGTCGTCCTCGGCATCCTCTCCCTGGACCGCTCCTCGTTCCTCAACGCCCGGACCGGATGGGCGCCTGCGAGGACACCGTTCGAGTGCGGCGACTTCCTCGAGATGGCCGGTGCCCTCGAGAACATGCCGGTCGGCGACGAGGACGAGGACCCGGAGGTCGAGCTGCCGGAGGAGGAGGACCTCGAGGACGAGCACCCCGAGGACGAGGACCCCGGGGGCGCCTGACCCGCCTGCTGTGAGTACACGGAAGCGTGTACCGTGAGGGCATGTCCTTCGTCGCCCCCACCCACACCTCGGCGCTGTCCCGGCTGGGTGCCGCCCTCTCCGACGAGACGCGCCTCCAGATCCTGCTGGCCCTGCGCCACGCCCCGGGCCGCCCCTCGGAGCTGGCCCAGGCCCTGGGCGTGTCCAAGCAGGTGATGTCCAACCAGCTCGCCTGCCTGCGCGGATGCGGGCTGGTGACGGCCTCCGCCGAGGGGCGCAGCACCTGGTACCGGCTGGCCGATCCTCGCCTCGGCCCGGCGCTGGGGGACCTGCTGGAGCTGGTGGTGACCGTGGACCCCACCTGCTGCTCCCCGGCCGGATGCACCTGCGCATGAGCTCCCGCACTCTGGGACCGGGCCCCCTCACCTCGGCACGCCGGGCGGTCCTGCACCGGCGGGTGCGCCTGATCGTGGCCGGCACCATCACCTACAACGTCCTCGAGGCCGTGGTCGCCCTGACCGCCGGCACCATCGCCTCCTCCGCCGCGCTGATCGGCTTCGGGCTGGACTCCGTCGTCGAGGTCCTCTCGGCTGCGGCGGTCGCCTGGCAGTTCGCCGCTCCCGACCCGCACCGCCGGGAGAAGGTGGCCCTGCGGGTGATCGCGTTCTCCTTCTTCGGCCTGGCCGCCTTCGTCACCGTCGATGCGCTGCGCAGCCTGCTCGGGGCCGCCGAGCCCGAGCACTCCCCGGTCGGCATCGGACTGGCCGCCGTGAGCCTGGTGATCATGCCGCTGCTGTCCTGGTTCGAGCGGCGCACCGGCCGGGAGCTGGGCTCCGCGTCGGCGGTGGCCGACTCCAAGCAGACCCTGATCTGCAGCTACCTTTCGGCCGTGCTGCTGGTCGGACTGCTGCTCAACAGCACCTTGGGCTGGTCCTGGGCCGACCCGCTGGCGGCCCTGGTCATCGCCGGGTTCGCCGTGAAGGAGGGGCTGGAGGCCTGGCGGGGGGACGCCTGCTGCACCCCGGCGGCGGTGCTCGTCGGTGACGACGAGGACGGCGACGGGTGCGCCGGCCCGTGCGGCCCCGGCTGCTCCTGCTGCGCCCCCTGACCCCTCGGCCGCCGGTCCCTGCGGGCGGCCGGCCCCGTCCGGGCGGGAGCGCACCCAGGGGCCGGCCCGTGCGCCGAGGGGGTCGGAGCACGGGCCGGCTGGAGGGAGCGCTGTCTCAGATGCTCATCCGGTGCCCACCACCCCCCTCGCCTCTCCGCCGCGCGTGGACTGCACGAGCACGCTCGAGATGCGCTGGCCCGGGCCGGGCTTGGCCCGGTACTCCCAGTTGCCGAGCGAGTCCACCGGGGCGGAGCCGACCTTGATCGGCGTGCCCGAGGTCGTGTTGTAGATGTTCACCGAGGTCGCCGGGTTCAGCAGGGACGGTGCACCGGGCACGAGCGCCGTGCCGGTGAGCCGCAGCTCCTTGCCGACCCGGTGGCGCGAGGCCGCCGCGACGGTCACCACGTCGTCGCTCTTCAGGGTGATCGTCGCGGGGGCGCTCGCGACCCCGGCGGCGTTCTTGACCACCAGCTGGAGGACCGGGTCCTGGTCCGCGGCCGCGGGCGCCGTGGCGGAGACCGTGGTGAAGAACGGCACCACCACCTTCGGCTTGGCCACGGTCTTGCTGCTGAACGTCACCTGCGGCCCGCTGACCTGCGTCCACTCGTAGGAGGCCGCGTTCGTGGACCCGCTGCCGTCCAGCTCCGTGGCCATCCCCCGGGCCACCGAGCCGGGCAGGGCCGCGACGGCCGCGGTGGCCGCGGGCTGCACGACGTCGGGATTGTCCGGGGTGGTGCCCTCCGTGACGGGACCGGGATCCGGGGCGGGATCGATCGGGGCCTCGCCGACCGGGGTGGCGTCCCCGCCGGTGACGACCACGGGCACGGTGGTCCGGCTCGTCCCGGAGGTGGAGACCGTGGCCTCGACCGGGGGAGCGAGCGTGGGGAACGAGCCCTTGTAGACGTTCGCGGTGCCGGTGGCGGTGAGCTTCCCGAAGCCGGCGACCTCCGGGGCGGTCCCGGAGGCGGACGTCGCCTCGACGGTCAGGGCGGTGCCGTCGTAGGTCGCGGCCGTGGCGACCGAGACGTCGGTGACGGCGACCTCGGCGCTGCTGACGGGCTTGTCCCCGAGGTTCCGGACCGTCACGGTCGCCGGAGCGGCGCCCGTGTACGCGATGCGGGCGTAGGCGCGCTCCGAGTCGCCCTCGTCCTTCTCCATGGGCGTGGTCGCGAAGACCCCGTCCTGGCCGACCACCTCGAGCTGGTCCCCGCGGCTGGTGGCGAAGACGTCGAGGTGGCCTCCGCCGACGACGGCCCGGTCGGCCTGCACGCCCGTGTTGGTGGAGATCTTGCCCATCACGGAGAACTGGTCGTTGCGGGCGGTGGCGCCGTCCGAGGTCTTCACCTCGAAGAAGTTCGTGCCGAGCGGGCTGCCCGTCACGGTGTGCTCCACGTCGGGGTTGCCCAGGTAGCCCTCGGGAGCCCCGGCGTCCCACTTCAGGAACGGTCCGAGGTCCCCCTTGAGCGGTGTCTGGAAGTTGCCGATGGCGGGGGAGACGTCCTCCACCAGGCGCCCGCGGCCCCGCTCGTCGGTGTCGACCGTCACGGTGCCGTAGGGGTGCTGGAAGGTCAGGGTGGTGTTGGGCGCGGCGTCGTCCACGTCGATGCGCTGGCGGGAGAAGACGACCTGGTCCCCCGGGACCGGGTTCTCGTTGGCGAAGGCGGCTTCCAGGGCGAGGGTGAGGACTGCGTCCCCACCGCCGGGGATCTGGACCTCGGAGCCGGCGAGCATGTAGAAGGCCTCGCCGGGGAAGTTGTCCGGGAAGGAGATGGGCTTCAGCGGATCGGGGACGTCCCCCGGCGGGAAGGCGCACAGCGGGTTGTCGCCGTCCAGGCACAGTTCTGTGCGGACCTTGCTGCTGTCCTCGTACCAGGCCGGGAACCCGTGCTCGGTGTTCACGGGTCCCACGGCGGTCAGGCCGCCCGGGTTGCGCTGGACGACCTCGGTGGCGGCGGTCGAGGCGCTGATGCCGGTGGCGCCGAGCAGGAGCGCGGCGGCGGCGGCGACCGTGCGGCGGCCGCGGGGGTGCTGTGGCGGGTCCCGCAGCAGTTCGCGGGGCCCGGTGGAGGTGCTCATGATGTCTCCTCAAGTAGCGGCGGTGCTGATAGCGCGAATATGCAAAAGCGCACTTGAGAAAACCCTGTGGCACCGGGCCCGGGCCGGGGCCGCCACGGAACGGGAGGGGGGAGGGCTCGACGCACGACGTCATGACGGGCCCGGAGGAGGGACTGCGCTCAGCTCCGCAGCCGGGCCACGGCGTCGTCCTGGTGCAGGATGTCCTGGCGCATCTCGTCCTCGAGGAACGCCAGCAGCGCGCGGGAGAGCTCCGAGTTCTCGGAGGCCACGGCGTCCCGGGCCACCGCGGCCCGGAAGTCGTGGGCGAACGCGTCGATCGCGGTCTGGGCCACGCAGCTGTGCGTGGAGATCCCGCAGAGCATCAGGTGGGTGGCGCCCAGGTTGCGCAGCCGGGCCGCGAGGTCCGTGTCGAAGAACGCGCTGTCCCGGGTCTTGACCAGCCCCGTCCCGCCCTCGGTGTCGAGACCGGCCACGTACTCGGACTGCTCCGTGCCGGGGAACGCGAAGCCCTGCCCGTCGTCGTGCATGTTGACGGTCCACGTGGAGCCGTCCCGCTCGTGCTGGGTGCGGATCAGCACGATCGGGCAGCCGCCGTCGCGGGCCGCCCGGATCAGCTCGTTGACCTTCTCCGTCACGGGCTCCCGCTGCTCCTCGAGCTCGGGGAAGTCGAAATACGAGTTCTGCATGTCGATGACGAGCAGGGCGGTGCGGCCCTGCGCCGGGTGCTGGGGCATGGCGTCCTCTCCGGTGCGGGGGGAGCCCCGCGGGGGGCTCCGGTGGACAACGATCCGATCAGTGAACTTACTACCTTCGGGCGCGCGGCTCCACCCGTTCCGGGGCTCCGGTAGCCTGAGGCGCATGGCCTATCACGCGGACGCCCTCGAGCTCGAGGGCAAGGAGATCCTCACGTGGGAACGCTTCGGCGAAGCGACCCAGGAGCTCGCCCAGAGCGTCGTGGACAGCGGTTTCCTGCCGGACATCATCATCGCGGTGGCCCGCGGCGGTCTGCTCCCGGCCGGTGCGCTGTCCTACGCGATGGGGGTCAAGCTCTCGGACGCGATCAACGTGGAGTTCTACACCGACGTCCACCAGACCCTGCCGGACCCCGTGCTGCTCGCCCCGATGCTGGACACCGAGTCCATCGCGGGCCGGAAGCTGCTCGTCGTCGACGACGTGGCGGACTCCGGGCGGACCCTCGCCCTGGTGCTGGAGCTGCTGCGCGGCCTGGGCGCGGAGGCGCGCTCCGCCGTCATCTACGGCAAGCCCCGCTCCGTGATCCGGCCCGACTACCTGTGGAAGGCCACCGACGACTGGATCGTCTTCCCCTGGTCGGCCGCCCCACCCGTCACCGCCGGCGCCTGACCGCCCCCGGGCCGCGTCCCGCCCGGGCCGCTCCTCATCCGGTCAGCGCAGCGCCGCCCGCACCCCGGGGTGGCCGGCCACGACGAGCCACACGACGTTGACCGCGACCAGGACGGTGGTGCTGAGCCCGGGCAGCAGGTGCCCGCCCAGGAGGAACACCGCCAGGTCGAAGAGGTCGCCGAGCACGGCCAGGGAGCAGAAGACGATGCCGAGGATCCAGCCCCACTGCAGCTGCTCGCGCAGCGGGAACCAGACCAGCGAGTAGAGGGCCGTCGTCAGCACCACGCCGAGGAGCGCCAGCGCGGCGGACAGCCCGGCGCCGGGGAGCCCCGGCACCCGCACCAGGTCCTCCATACCGGGGAGCTGGGCGCTGGGGCCCGCGACCGCCTGCACGAACGTGTCCGCCACGTTGACCGCGAACGAGAGCAGGGTGAGCCGCAGCAGCAGGCGCAGCCGGGCCGTCATCGGCGGCCCGGGCGGGACCGTGCCGGGACCCGGTCCGCCGGGGAGCCGCGGGGGCGGCCCGCCGCCCGGACGGTGCGGGCCGCCGGGACCGTGCGGGTGCTGGCTCATGGCCTGTGCCTCCTGGCGCGCGCGAGGTGTGCTCACCGCCGAACCTACCGCTCCCTGCCCCGGCCGGCACGGGTTTCCAGGAGAGGGTCCACGCGGGGCCTCCCCGGGGCGGCCCGTGCGACGTGGATCACCCGGGGTAGGCTGGCACGGTAGGCACCGACGGCGCGACCGCTCGTCGGTCGTGCGCGCACCCGTGACGACCGACCAGCCAGGAGCAGCCGCGACATGACGACTCAGCACGACCGGACCGCCGCCCCCGACCGCCACCGCGCCGAGGTGATCGACGCCCCGCTGCGTGCGGACGTCCGCCGCATCACGACCCTGCTGGGGGAGACCCTGGCCCGTCAGCGCGGCGAGGAGCTGCTGGAGCTGGTCGAGCAGGTCCGCCGGCTCACCAAGGACGCGAAGGACGCCAAGGCCTCCGGGGCCGACGACGCCGCGGGCCAGGTCCGCGACCTGCTCGGCTCCCTGCCCCTGGACCGGGCGACGGACCTGGTGCGGGCCTTCGCCCACTACTTCCACCTGGCCAACGCCGCCGAGCAGGTGCACCGCGTGCGCGTGCTCGGCCGCCGCCCCGAGGACGAGGGGTGGCTCGCCGCGGCGGTCGCCGACGTCGCCGCCGAGGCCGGTCCCGACGCCCTGCGCGAGGCGGTGGGCAGCCTGGACGTCCGGCCGGTGTTCACGGCGCACCCCACCGAGGCCTCCAGGCGCTCCGTGCTGACGAAGATCCGGCACCTCTCCGACATCCTGGCCCGCGAGACCGCCGAGGGCTCCGCCGCGCGCCGCAGCCAGGACCGGCGCCTCGCCGAGCTGATCGAGCTCCTGTGGCAGACCGACGAGCTGCGCCAGAACCGCCCCACCCCGCTCGACGAGGCCCGCAACGCCCTGTACTACCTGCGGGAGGTCCTCACCGAGACCATGCCCGTGCTGCTCGCGGACCTCGAGGACCAGCTCTCGCAGCACGACGTGCACCTGCCGGCCGGCCCCCCGCCGCTGCGCTTCGGGTCCTGGATCGGCGGGGACCGGGACGGCAACCCCAACGTCACCCCCGAGATGACCCGCCGGGTCCTCCAGCTGCAGGGGCAGGCCGCCGTGGACATCGCCCTGAGCTTCCTGGACGTGCTGGTCTCCCGGCTGTCCCCCTCCACCGCCATCGTCGAGGTCGACCCCGAGCTCCGCGAGTCCGTGGAGCGGGACGTGGCCCACCTGCCCGGCCTGGACCCGCGGGTCCTGGAGCTCAACGCGCAGGAGCCGTACCGGCTCAAGCTCACCTGCATCAAGGCCAAGCTGATCAACACCCGCCGCCGGTTCGCGGAGGAGACCGTCCACGAGCCGGGCCGGGACTACCGGACCACCGCGGAGCTCGTGGCCGACCTCGACGTGGTGGCCCGCTCGCTGCGGCACCACGCGGGCGCGCTCGCCGCCGACGGCTCGCTCGCCGCGGCGACCCGCACCATCGCCGGCTTCGGCCTGGGCCTGGCCACCCTGGACGTCCGCGAGCACGCCGACGCCCACCACGAGGCCGTGGGGCAGCTGCTCGACCGGCTGGGCGAGCTGGACCAGCCGTACGCGGACATGGACCGGGGCGCGCGCGCCGCGGTGCTCGCCGGGGAGCTCGCCGGCCGCCGCCCGCTCGCTCCGCCGGGGCTGTCCACGGGCGCCGTGCACCTCGACGGCGACGCGGACCGGACGTTCGCGGTCTTCCGGGAGATCGCCCGGGCCCAGGAGACCTACGGCGAGGAGATCGTCGAGACCTACATCGTGTCCATGACCCGCGACGCGGACGACATCCTGGCCCCCGTGATCCTGGCCCGCGAGGCCGGGCTGGTGGACCTCACCGGCGAGCAGGACCGCGCCACCCTCGGCTTCGCGCCGCTGCTGGAGACCGTCGGGGAGCTGCGCCGCTCCGCGGAGGTCATCGACGAGCTGCTCTCCGACCCGGCCTACCGGCGGGTGGTCGCGGCGCGCGGGAACATCCAGGAGGTCATGCTCGGCTACTCCGACTCCAACAAGGAGTCCGGGGTGATGACCAGCCGGTGGGAGATCCACCGGACCGAGCGCCGGCTGCGCGACGTCGCCGCCCGGCACGGGGTGCGGCTGCGGCTCTTCCACGGCCGCGGCGGCTCCGTGGGCCGCGGCGGCGGTCCCACCCACGACGCGATCCTCGCCCAGCCCAGCGGCGTCCTCGCCGGCGAGATCAAGTTCACCGAGCAGGGCGAGGTGATCAGCGACAAGTTCTCCCTCCCCGCCCTGGCCCGGGAGAACCTCGAGCTGTCCCTGGCCGCCGTGCTGCGCGCCACGGCGCTGCACCAGGACCCGCGCTCCACCGAGGAGGAGCTGGACCGGTGGGGCGAGGTCATGGACGTGGTCAGCGACGCCGCCTTCGCCTCCTACACGGGCCTGGTCGAGGACCCCGACCTGCCGGAGTACTTCCTGTCCGCCACCCCGGTGGAGCAGCTGGGCGCGCTGAACATCGGCTCCCGCCCGGCCAAGCGCCCGTCGTCGGACAAGGGCCTGTCCGGGCTGCGGGCCATCCCGTGGGTCTTCGGCTGGACGCAGTCCCGGCAGATCGTGCCCGGCTGGTTCGGGGTGGGCTCGGGCCTGCGCGCCGCCCGCGAGGCGAGGATGGAGGGGGACCTGCGCACCATGCTGGAGCGCTGGCACTTCTTCCGCTCCGTGATCTCCAACGTGGAGATGACCGTGGCGAAGACCGACCTGGAGATCGCCGCCCACTACGTCCGGGCCCTGGTGCCCGAGCGGCTCCAGCACGTGTTCGAGGTGATCCGCCGCGAGTACGAGCTCACCCTCGACGAGCTCGCCCGGCTCACCGGGCAGGCGGAGCTGCTGGACGGCAACCCCACCCTGAAGCAGACGCTCGAGGTGCGGGACCAGTACCTCGACCCCATCTCCTACCTGCAGGTGGAGCTGCTCCGCCGGATCCGGGAGCAGGACGCCGAGGGCCGGGAGGTCGACGAGGGCCTGCAGCGGGCCCTGCTCATCACCATCAACGGGGTGGCCGCCGGCCTGCGCAACACCGGCTGACCGCCGGGCCGGGCGGCGGCGCGGGGGACGCGGCCGCCCGGACCCGGATCAGGGGAGGGGGAGCAACAGGGCGACGGCGCCGAGCACGGACAGTCCCGCCCGGAGGTGGTTGGCCCGCGTCCACGGCCGCGCGTAGGCGGACCACACCACGGTCCGGCGATCGGTGCCGGCCAGCCGGGCGTTGAGCGGGACGTTGACCGCCACGGTCAGGACCCAGCCCGCCAGGGACGCCAGCGCACCCAGCACGCGCAGCGGCCCGCCGGGTGCGGAGACGCTCGTGCCGACCACGACCAGACAGGCCAGGGCGGTGCCGAAGAACAGCACCAGGAACGGCGCCCGCACCGCGGCCCGGTTGACGGCGATCATCGCCGAGGCCGCCGCACCGCCGGGAAGGCGCCGCAGCGCCGGCATCACCACCAGGGAGAACGCCAGGTAGAACCCGCCGACCAGTCCCGAGCCGATCCCGGCGACCAGCGCCGGCCACGTCTCCACGCCGCGGGACTCAGTCGCCGACGGCGTCGCGGCCGCGGCGCACGATCAGCGGATCGGCCGGGTGGACCACGGACGGGTCCTTGTCCTCGTAGTCGAACTGGTCCAGGAAGAAGCGCAGCGCGTTGATCCTCGCCCGCTTCTTGTCGTTGGACTTCACCGTGGTCCACGGGGCGTGGTCGGTGTCCGTGCGCAGGAACATCTCCTCCTTCGCCTCGGTGTAGTCCTCCCACCGGTCCAGGGAGGCGAGGTCCTGCGGGGACAGCTTCCACCGGCGCACGGGGTCGATCTGACGGATCGCGAACCGGGTCCGCTGCTCCTGCTGGGTCACGGAGAACCAGAGCTTGGTGAGGTGGATGCCGGAGTCCACGAGCATCTTCTCGAACACCGGGGCCTGGTCCATGAACCACGCGTAGTCCTGCGGGGTGCAGAAGCCCATCACGGGTTCCACCACCGCCCGGTTGTACCAGGAGCGGTCGAAGAGCACCATCTCCCCGGCGGTGGGCAGGTGGCGGATGTAGCGCTGGAAGTACCACTGCCCGGCCTCGCGGTCCGAGGGCTTGGTCAGGGCCACGACCCGGGCGGCGCGCGGGTTGAGGTACTCGGTGAACCGCTTGATCGTCCCGCCCTTGCCGGCGGCGTCCCGGCCCTCGAACACGATGACGTGCTGGAGGTCGTGGTCCTGGCCCCAGTACTGGAACTTCAGCAGCTCGATCTGGAGCTTGTACTTCTCCAGCTCGTACTCCTCCCGGCCCATCAGCTCGTCGTAGGGGTGGTCCTCCCGCCAGGTCTCCACGGCCGAGCCCCCCGGGTCGATGAGGTCCGGGTCCTCCTCGTGCCCGTGGGGCACGGTGTAGCCCATCTGCGTGAGGTGGTCGATGAACTCCCGCAGGTTCTCCCGCACGGCCCACTGGTCGGCGGGCATCCACTGCCGTTTTCCGTCGGGCATCGGCCGTTCCTCTCCGGTCAGGGTCTCTTGAGCGCAGTGTAGGCGTGCTCATCCTGACCCGCCCGGACGGCGGGCACATGACCGCCCGGTGAACACCAGGGGCTCGGTCCTCCTGCCCCGCCCGGGGCCGACCGTGCAGAACCCCGTGCGGTCGGCTACAGGGGCTCGCCCGCGGCACCGTCGATGTCGACGCTGACGTCGTGGCCGACGGCGGTGCCGTGCTCCACCGTCCGCGAGACCGTGCAGTACTTGTCGTGGGACAGGGTGACGAGGCGTTGGACCATGCCGGCGGCCTTGCGGCCGGCGGCGTCGTCGGGGAACGCGAGGTGGAAGGAGAGGTGCAGGTCCTCCAGGCGGTTCGCCCCGTTCTCCTCGAGGATCTTCTGTCCGGTCGCCTCGACGCGGAACTCCGAGGGCTCCGAGCTGCGGGAGGTCGCGACGTCCACGTCGATGGCCGAGCACCCGGCGATGGCGGCCAGCAGGAGCTCCACGGGGGACAGCAGGCCCTCACCGCGGCCGAAGGCGATCTCGGCCCCCTCGGCGTTGCGGGCGGTGTAGTGGCCGGTGGCGGTGCGGGTCAGCTCGACGGAACGCGGGGCGGGGTCGTTGATCTCACTCATGCACCCATGATGCCAACCCCGCTCGCGTCGGCGGTCCCGGCACCGCCCCCGGGGGCCGGCGGAATAGGCGCTGCGGCCGTCGCCGTTGACGTGGGAACGTCACCGTCCAGCGCCCAGGAGGCCGGCTTGTCCCCATCACGACCGGCGCACGACGGCCGCGAGCCCGAGGAGCCCGAGCGGAGCCACCTGGACGCCGAGCTCGAGGCGCTGATCGCCGACTACCGCCGGCTGCACCAGGACGACGCCCGTCTGCGCCGGATCGAGCGCATCATCCACGCCGCCCGCCGCTCCGCCGACGAGGAGGCAGGGGACCGGGCCGGCGAGATCCGCGAGGAGCAGATCGCGCCCGTGCTGAGGGTCCAGGACGCGCGGCGGGTCGCCGCCGGGGTGCTGCGCACCGAGGAGGACATGAGGGCCTACGCGGCCCGTTTCGCCCGGCGCAACACCGAGAAGGACCCGGCCGGGAGGGACCTGGAGCGCCAGGCGCACGCGCTGGACGCCGCGGGCCGGAACTGGGTGCTCATGATCGGCCAGAACCGTGACCACGGACTGGTCGCCTGCCGCTTCGTCCGGGAGAAGGGCATCCCGCACGCCCGCGTGGTGTCCTTCACCGCGGAACGGCTGAGGCTGCCCATCCTCGTCGTCGAGCTCGGTCTGGACGAGGACGGCCCCTGCCCCGCGTGAGCTCTCCACCGCGGGCGGTGACCGGGTCCGTGGAGCACGCCACGACGGGTCGACCTCCGGCGACCAGGGGTCAGGACCGCGTCGCCAGCACCAGCTCGGTGAGCGCGCTGAGCAGCGGCCCCTCCACGCCCAGGGCGGGTGCCTGCCCGAGCGCCCCCACGGGATCGCGCCGCACGGCCTCGTGCACCCGCCGCTTGACCTCGTAGCCGATCTGGGCGTCGTTGAGCAGGTCGAAGACGCGGTCCGCGGGATCCTGGGCGGCCACGGCGCCCAGTCCCGCCGACCGCACCACGATCTGCGCCCCGGGGGCGACCCCCTCGACGGTGACCGAGGTGCGGTGCCCGCGCACGCCGTTCCCCCGCCGGTCGGTGCGGGCCGGGACGGTCCTCCCGTCCACGGTCACGGTCGGCTCCGCCGGCTCCTCGAGGCCGATGAAGGTGAGGGTCCAGGCGCGCGCCGCCGGCAGGCAGTCGAGGTGGCCGTGTGCCGGGCCGATCGTGAACTCCCCGGCGGCTGCGTCGAGGGCGAGCGGGGTGCGCGCCCAGCGGGCCGGGTCGAGGCCGTCGCCGCTGTCGTCGTCCTCGTCCAGGACGGTGCGGTGCGAGGCGCCGGCGACCACCAGGACCTCCAGCTCCCCGGGATTGCCGGGGCCCGGCGCGGCGTCGTCGTCGGACCCCGCGAGGGGCACGATCGCGCCGGCGCGGGCCAGGACGGGCACGTCGTCGAGGCCCCGGTGCAGCACGAGCTCCCGCCCGCCGTCGTAGACGGTGCCCGTGAACAGGTCCGTCCAGGACCCCTCCGGCAACCACACCGGCACGGCCGCGCGGGTGACCACCGGGTCCGCGGGGGAGGTGACCGGGGCGACCATCAGCTCGGGCCCGAACAGGTACTGGTGGCCGTACCGGTAGGCCTGCTCCGCCTCCGGGTGCTCGTGGTACAGGGGCCGGACCAGGGGGACGCCCTCCACGGCGGCGGCCCGGTTGGCGGTGTGCAGGTAGGGGACCAGCCGGTGCCGCAGCCGGAGGCCGCGCTCCATGGCCTCCGCGTAGGGGGAGCGGTAGCGCCACGGCTCCTTGGCGATGAAGTCGTTGTCGCCCGAGTGCAGGCGCAGGATCGGGGAGAACACCCCGAACTGCAGCCAGCGGGTGGCCAGCTCGTCGTCGCGGGCGCCGAAGACGTGCCCGCCGATGTCGTGGCTCCACCAGCCGAAGCCGATGTTCGCCGCGGTCGCCGTGAAGTACGGCTGGAACGCCAGCGAGGCCCAGGAGATGACGGTGTCGCCGGAGAAGCCGACCGGGTAGCGGTGGCTGCCGGGCCCGGCGTAGCGGGAGAGCGTCAGCGGGCGGGACCCGTCCGCGCCCGAGTCCAGGAAGTGGTAGTGGTTGAGCACCCACAGGGGGTCCACCCCGGGCAGCCGCGAGTGCGGCCCGGACTGCCAGTCGACCCACCAGAAGTCCACGCCGTCGGCCTCCAGGCCGCGGTGCAGGACCTCGAAGTACGCGGCCACGAAGTCCCGGTCGGTGACGTCGAAGGCCACGGGCTCCTCCGAGCCCGGCTCGCGCCCCAGGGCCTCGAGCATCGCGGGGTGCGCGTCCTCGAAGGAGCGCACCCCGTCGGCCGGGTGCAGGTTGAGCGTGACCCGGTAGCCGTGCTCGTGCGCCCACGCGAGGAAGGCCCGCGGGTCCGGGAACAGCTCCCGGTTCCAGGTGTAGCCCGTCCAGCCCGAGCCGTGCCGGCGCTCCACGTGCTCGTCCGTGAGGTGCCAGTCCATGTCCACCACCAGCACGGAGAACGGCAGGCGGCGCCGGTCGAACTCGGCGACCAGCTCCCGGTACTCGGCCTCGTCGTAGGCGTGGTACCGGCTCCACCAGTTGCCGAGCGCCCAGCGCGGCAGGACGGGCTGCGGCCCGGACAGGGCGTAGAGGTCGCGCAGTGCCTGCCGGTGGTCGTGGCCCCAGCCGAAGAGGTAGAGGTCCACGGCGCCCTCCTCGGGCGCGCGCGGCGCGTACCAGCCGTCGTCCGTGAGCAGCACCGAGGCGGAGTCGTCGATCACCCCGAAGCCCTCGCGGGACGTGATGCCCGGCTCGAGCGGGATCGGGCCGTCGGCCTCGTCGAGGGTGCGCGCGGTCCCGCCCAGGGTGGGGGCGGGTACGCCGTAGCGCCACACGCTGTGGTAGCTGGTCACGCCGCCGCGGATCTGCGCGGACAGTCCCGTCGGGCTGAAGGCCCGCTCGTCGTAGCTGAGGTGGATCCGCTCCGTGCTCAGCTCCAGCCCGGCCGCCGTGCGCCGCACCCGGAAGTCCGGCACCGGGAACCGGCGGTCGACGGCGAACGCGGACGGACGGTCCTCGAAGCGGCCGGCGGGACTGTACTCCAGGCGCAGCAGCCCGGGGCTCAGCATGCTGATGCGGTAGTGCTCGCCGGCGACGACGGCGCCCGGGTCCGCGGTGCCGGCGCCGGTGGGACGGAAGTGGGGGAGGGGCATGCGTCCACCCTAGGCGGACCGGGGCGGGAATAATCCGGGACGGGCGCCGCTTGACGGTAGTAGTTCAAATTTGAAAGAACAGGGCGGGCCGTCCGGCCGGACGCCGCCGCGGAGCAGGAGGACCACATGCAGTTCGGCATCTTCACCATCGGGGACGTCACCGAGGACCCCACCACGGGACGCACCCCCACCGAGCACGAGCGGATCAAGGCCACCGTCGAGATCGCGAAGAAGGCGGAGGAGGTGGGCCTGGACGTCTTCGCCACGGGCCAGCACCACAACCCGCCGTTCGTGGCGCCGGGGAACCCGCCCGTCCTGCTGGCGAGCATCGCGGCGCAGACCGAGCGGCTGCAGCTGTCCACGGCCACCACCCTGATCACCACCACCGACCCGGTGCGCATCGCGGAGGACTACGCCTACCTGCAGCACCTGACCGACGGCCGCGTGGACCTCACCATGGGGCGGGGCAACACCGGCCCGGTCTATCCGTGGTTCGGCCAGGACATCCGCCAGGGCATCCCGCTGGCGATCGAGCACTACAGCCTGCTCCACCGGCTGTGGCGGGAGGACGTGGTCAACTGGCAGGGCCGGTTCCGCGGCGCCCTGCAGGGCTTCACCTCGACCCCGCGCCCGCTCGACGGCGTGGCCCCCTTCGTGTGGCACGGCTCGATCCGCTCCCCCGAGATCCCGGAGCAGGCCGCCTACTACGGCGACGGGTTCTTCCACAACAACATCTTCTGGCCCGCCGAGCACACCCGGCGGATGGTGGAGTTCTACCGGACGCGCTTCGAGCACTACGGCCACGGCTCGGCCGACCAGGCCATCGTGGGCCTCGGCGGCCAGGTGTTCATGCGCCGGAACTCCCAGGACGCCGTGCGGGAGTTCCGCCCCTACTTCGACAACGCCCCCGTCTACGGGCACGGGCCGTCCCTGGAGGACTTCACCACGCAGACGCCGCTGACCGTCGGCTCCCCGCAGCAGGTCATCGAGAAGACCCTCGGGTTCCGCGACTACGCGGGCGACTACCAGCGCCAGCTGTTCCTGATGGACCACGCCGGCCTGCCGCTCAAGACCGTCCTGGAGCAGCTCGACCTGCTGGGCGAGGAGGTCGTGCCGGTGCTGCGCAAGGAGTTCGCCGCGCTCAAGCCCGCCCACGTGCCGGAGGCCCCGACCCACGCCTCGCTGCTGGAACGCCACCGCGCCGGCCAGGACCCGGTGCCCGGCGGCGCCGAGGACTCGCCCGCCGGGCGGGCCCGCGCCGCGCAGGCCGCGGAGCCGACCACGGGGCGGACCACGGAGAAGGCCCACCGATGAGCTCCCGGAACATCACCACGACGACGACGCCGGACCCCGCCGCGGCGCGCCCGCTCACCGTGGCCGTGGTGTCGGCGGGGATGTCCGACGCGTCCTCCACCTCGCTGCTGGCCGACCGGCTCGCCGAGGCCGCCCGGGACGGACTGGCCGGGACGCCGGTGCGGATCGAGCGCGTGGACCTGCGCCCGCTGGCCCACGCCGTCGCCGACCACCTGCTCACCGGCTTCCCCGGTCCGGAGCTGCGGACCGCCCTGGACACGGTCGCCGGGGCGGACGCCCTGATCGCGGCCACCCCGACGTACAAGGCCTCCTACTCGGGGCTGTTCAAGTCCTTCTTCGACCTCGTCGACGACGCCGCGCTGGAGGACGTGCCCGTGCTGGTGGCCGCGACCGGGGGCACGGCACGCCACTCCCTGATGCTCGACACCGCCATGCGCCCCCTGTTCACCCACCTCAAGGCGCTGGTGCTGCCCCTGGGGGTCTACGCCGCCACCGAGGACTGGGCCGGCGGATCGCTCGAGTCGCGCATCCGGCGGGCCGGCGCGCAGCTGGCGCGCTCGATCGCGCCGGGAGCGCAGCCGGCCGGACGGGCGGCCGGCGAGGTCCCGGCGGGCGCAGCCGGGTCCGAGCGGGGCGGCGGGTTCGAAGGGGTCCCCGACTTCGCGGACCTGCTCGCCCGGGCCGGCCGGTGACCGGCCGCCCGGCGGCCGCGCCGGAGCCCGCGGCCCGCCCGTGGGACGTGTGGCAGCTGTTCTTCGAGACCACCGCCCGGCTGACCACGGAGATCGAGGCGCGGCTCAAGGAGCACGGCTGCTCGCTCATGGACTACCAGGTGCTCCTGCTGCTGCGCAACGCCGAGGACCACCGGCTGCGGATGGGGGAGCTGGCCCAGCGGCTGGTCTTCTCCCCGAGCCGGCTCAGCTACCAGATCGGCGTGCTGGAGAAGCGCGGCTGGGTGCGGCGCCGGCGCTGCGCCGAGGACGCGCGAGGCCTCGAGGCCGAGCTCACGGAGGAGGGGCTGCGCGCCTTCCGGCGCCTGCGGCCCGCCCACGCCCGCGACGTCGAGGAGCTGTTCCTCCGTGCGCTCGAGGGCGACGACGCCGACCGGCTGGCCGCCGTCATGGACCGGCTGGCCCGCCGTCTGGCCTGAGGACGGGGCTGCGGCGTCCCGGTCCGCGAGCTCAGCGCAGTGCCGCCCGCACGCCCGGCCGGGCGGCCACCACGAGCCAGGCCACGTCCACGACGGCCTTGAGCGCGCCCGTCACGAGCCCGATCGACGTGCCCGCCGGGACCACGAGCAGCAGCACGGCGTTGGCCACGGTGGTCAGGAGCGCCATGGACGCGAAGACGATGCCGAGGATCCACGCCCACTGCCGCTGCTCGCGCAGCGGGAAGTACACCAGGGCGTAGAGCCCGGCGGTGAACCCGAGGCCGAACAGGAGCGAGATGGCGAGGACGACCGTCCCGAACGCCCCTGCGGGCAGGCCGGTGTACTGCTCGGGCGCCGCCAGGTACCCCACCGCGCTGCCGAGGACCGCGACCACGAAGGACGCCACGGTGAGCCGGAGCAGCAGCCGCAGATCGGCCGTCACCGGGGGCCGGGGCGGGCGGGCCCTCGCGTCGGGAGGAGCGCCGGGCGGCGGCGGGCCGCCGTGGCCCCGGGGCTGGTGGGGCTGCTGGGACATCGTCGGTGCCTCCTGACGCACGGGCCTGACACGGGGAGGGCCCTGCGCAGGGCCCAGCACCGAACCTATCCGCTGGAATCGCATTCGCGAACACCTGGCGGCCCCATGGCCCCGGTGCGGCGGAGCGTGACGCCCGGATCCGCTCAGGCGGGGGAGGTCCCGGCCGCGACGAGCGCCGCGGTCGCCGCCGCGATCGCCTGCTCCTCGTCGGTGGGCACCACGAGGACCTCCAGTGCGGATCCCGGCGCGGAGATCCGGCGGACCTCCCGCGAGCGGGCGGCGTTGGCGTCGTCGTCGAGCACGACCCCGAGGGCGCCCAGCCGCCCGCAGACGCGGGCGCGGAAGGCCGAGGCGTTCTCCCCGATCCCGGCCGTGAAGACCAGCGCCTGCGCGCCGTCCACGGCCACGTGGTAGCCGCCCACGTACTTCGCCAGGCGGTGGGCGGCCATCTCCAGGGCCAGCTCGGCGCGCTCGTCGCCGCGGTCGGCGGCCTCCTGGACGGCGCGCATGTCGTGGTCGCCGGCGATCGCCCGCAGACCGGACTCCTTGTTGAGCACGGCGTCGAGTCGCTCGGGGGTCATCCCGGGGTCCCGGCGCAGGACGGCCGTGACCACGGACGGGTCCAGGTCCCCGGTGCGGGTGCCCATGACCAGGCCCGCCAGGGGGGTGTAGCCCATCGACGTGTCGTAGGAGGCGCCGTCCTTGACCGCCGTCACCGACGCGCCGTTGCCCAGGTGCGCCACCACGCAGCTGAACCGTTCGCGCGGGACGCCCAGGAACTGCGCCGCCTGACCCGTCACCCAGTCGTGGGACGTGCCGTGGAACCCGTAGCGGCGGATCCCCCACCGCTCGTAGAACTCCTCCGGCACGGCGTAGCGCCACACGTGCTCGGGCATGGTGCGGTGGAACGCGGTGTCGAACACGCAGATCTGCGGCAGGTGCGGCCACGTCTTCTGGACGGCCCGCAGGCCCAGGACGGCGGCGGGGTTGTGCAGGGGAGCCAGCGGGACCAGCCGCTCGATGTCGCGGATGATCTCGTTGGTCGCGAGCACCGGCGCGGAGAAGCGCTCGCCGCCGTGGACCACGCGGTGGCCCGCGGCGTCGATCGTGCGCCCCTCCAGCTCGGTCTCGAGCCGCTCCGCGAGCAGCTCGAGCGCCTGCGTGTGGTCCGCGATCCGCGAGCTGCCGATGTTCTCGATCAGCCCGGAGGCCAGCACCGTCCCGCCGTCCGCACCGGCCTCGAGCTCCCGGACCTGGTACTTGAGCGAGGACGAGCCGCAGTTGACGACGAGCACGAGCATGGAGGACTCCCTGGGGCTGTGGCGACGGGCATGGGGACGGGGACGGTGCGAGCGGTGGGCCGGTGGGTCACATGCCCTGCGCCTGGATCGCGGTGATCGCGACCGTGTTGACGATGTCGTCCACGGTGCACCCGCGCGAGAGGTCGTTGACGGGCTTGCGCAGCCCCTGCAGCACCGGGCCCACGGCCACGGCGCCGGCCGACTGCTGGACGGCCTTGTAGGTGTTGTTGCCGGTGTTGAGGTCCGGGAAGACGAACACGGTCGCCCGGCCGGCCACGGCGGAACCGGGCAGCTTGGAGGCCGCGATCGAGGCGTCCACCGCGGCGTCGTACTGGATGGGGCCCTCCACCTCGAGCCCCGGGTCCGCGCCGCGCACGATCTCGGTGGCCGTCCGGACCTTGTCCACGTCCTCGCCGGAGCCGGACCCGCCGGTCGAGTAGGACAGCATCGCCACCCTGGGCTCCACCCCGAACTGGCGGGCGGTGCGGGCGGAGGCGAGCGCGATGTCCGCGAGCTGCTGGGCGTCCGGGTTGGGGTTCACGGCGCAGTCGCCGTAGACCAGGACGCGGTCCTCGAGGAGCATGAAGAACACGGAGGAGACGATCCTCACGCCCTCGGAGGTCTTCACGAACTCCAGGGCGGGGCGGATCGTGTTGGCGGTGGTGTGCGCGGCGCCGGAGACCATGCCGTCCACGTCCCCCATCTGCACCATCATGGTGCCGAAGTAGGAGCCGTCGAGCATCCGCTCCAGTGCCGTCTCCGGCTGCACGCCCTTGTGGGCGCGCAGCCGCACGTACTCCCCGGCGTACTTCTCGCGCAGCGCGTCGTCGTGCTCGAAGTCCACGAGGGTCAGCCCGTCCTCGGCGAAGTCGAGGTTGATGCCCTCCGTCTGGCACAGCTGGGCGATCCGCCCGGGGTCGCCCAGGACCGTGAGGTCGCAGAAGTTGCGGCGGTGGATCATCTCGGCGGCCCGCAGGATGCGGGGGTCCTCGCCCTCGGGCAGCACGATGTTCTTCCGGTCCGCCCGGGCCGTCTCGACGAGCTCGTGCAGGAAGCGCAGGGGCGTGCGCTTGGCCGGGCGCGGCAGGTCGAGCCGGCTCACGAGCTCCTCGCCGTCCACCCGCCGGGCCCACTCACCGAGCGCGGCCGCGACCTTGCGCGGGTGCGCCCCGGAGAGGGTGCCCCGGGTCCGGGACACCTCCCGGGCGGCCCGGTAGGTGTCCAGCCCGGTGGTCAGCACGGGGAACGGCGCCGCGGCGGTGAGCTCCCGGATCCGCCCCTCGGTCTCGAAGCCGCCCGTGAGCAGCATCCCGGAGGGGACGGGCAGGGCGGGGGAGAGGGCGGAGGCCAGGGACGCGACGACGATGTCGGAGCGGTCCCCCGGCGTGATGACGAAGTCGCCGTCGGCGAGCTGCTCGAGGTAGTGGCCCACGGTCATCGCGGCGATCTTCACGCCCTTGACGTCCCGGTCCAGGGAGACCGCGGACGGGCCGTCCCCGAACCCGTGCCGGTCCCGCAGCTCCGCGACGGTCGGCGCGGCCACCGCCTCGTTCTCGGCGATGACGTACACGGGCAGGCCCCGCACGCCGCGGGCGGCGTTGTGCTCGATCTGCTCCACCCAGTCGGGGCGGGCGCGGTTGACGATGACCGCGAAGATGTCGCACCGCACCTGGTTCAGCTCGGCCCGGGTGACCTCGACCGCGTTGAGCACGTCCTCGGGGCTCTCGGACTCGTCGGCGCCGATCACGGCCAGCACGGAGGCGCCCAGGTTGTTGGCCATCCGGGCGTTCATGTCGAACTCGGCGGTGGCCGCGTTGTGCGCCAGGAGGTCGGTGCCGTCCACCACGATCACGTCGCAGTGCCGGGCCATCTCGCCGTAGACGGTCACGGCCATCGCGTCGAGCTCGTCGTGGTCCCCCGCGGCGAGCAGCTCCCGGGTGCGCGCCAGGGAGATGCCGCCGCGGCAGCGCTCGTCCGGGAGGTCGAAGTTGCGCTTCATCAGCTGCACCATCGGGTCCTCCGCCGGGGTCTCCCCGAGGTGGACGGGCCGGAAGTAGCCCAGGCGGTCCGTCTTGCGGAACAGCGAGTCGGCCAGGCCGAGGGCCACGAGCGACTTGCCGGACTGCGGCGTCATGGCGCTGACGTAGATGCCTTGGGTCATGGTGGCGGGGTCCTCCGACGGTCGGGCTGGGTCCGTGCCCAGTCTAGGGCCCACCCGCCGGAGGGCCGGGTGCGGGGCCGCTCAGGCGAGGGAGAGGAACATCTTCTCCAGCTCGGCCTTGTCCAGGCTCGGGTCCTCCGAGCGCAGGCACTGGTCCAGGCCCGTGGCGATGATGGAGAAGCCGGCCTTGTCGAGGGCGCGGGAGACCGCGGAGAGCTGCGTCACCACGTCCTTGCACTCGCGGCTCTCCTCGAGCATGCGGATGACGGCGCCGAGCTGGCCCTGGGCCCGCTTGAGCCGGTTGATGGTGGGGGTGAGGTCCTGGGGGTCGAGTTGCACGGGGCGCTCCTGGGTGTGGTGGTTGCTCCGACGATTCTATACCCCCTGGGGGATCTTGCATACCCAGGGGGGTATAGTGCATCATGGAGTCACACCCACCGTCACCCGGAAGGAACTGCCGCATGACCTCGAAAGTCGCCCCCGCCGAGCTGAAGTCCTGGATCGAGTCCGGAGAGGAGGTCGCCGTCCTCGACGTGCGCTCCGCCGCCGAGTTCGCCGCCGAGCACATCGACGGCGCCTACAACGTCCCCGTCGACCTCGTGGCCGACCACGCGCAGGACATCGCCGCGGCCCTCGGCGGCAAGGTCGCCCTGATCTGCCGCTCCGGCGCCCGGGCCACCCGCGCTCAGGACATCCTCTCCTCGGCCGGCACCGAGAACACCTACGTCGTCGACGGCACCGTCGACGACTTCGAGAAGGCCGGCGGCGCGGTCGTCCGCGGCGCCTCGACCTGGGCCATGGACCGTCAGGTCCGCATGGTCGCCGGCTCGCTCGTGCTGGCGAGCGTGGTGGGCGGGCAGCTGGTCTCCCCGAAGCTGCGCGCCGTCGCCGCGGGCGTCGGCGGCGGGCTCGCGTACTCCGCGCTGTCCAACACCTGCGCCATGGCCAACGTGCTCTCGAAGATGCCCTGGAACCAGGGTGCCAAGGATCCCTCCAAGGACGCCGTGCTGGAGCAGCTCACCGCCCAGTGATCCGTCCAGTGATCCGCCGGGTCGGCCCCGCAGACTGATCCGCCGGCCCCGCCGCCACGCCGTTCGCGTGGCGGCGGGGCCGGCGTCGTCCCCGGGGTTCACCCGGACGCCGCCGGGTGGGAGGATGGGGGCATGCTGGTTGCCTTCTCCGTCTCCCCGTCCGGCGGCGAGAACCCGAGCGGTTCCGTCCACGACGCCGTCGCCGCCGCCGTCCGCGTGGTCCGCGAGTCCGGACTGCCGCACGAGACCGACGCCATGTTCACCACGATCGAGGGCGAGTGGGACGAGGTCATGGACGTCGTCAAGCGCGCCACCGAGGCCGTGGGCCGCTACGGGCCCCGGGTCTCCCTCGTGCTCAAGGCCGACATCCGCCCCGGCCGCACCGGCGAGCTGCAGGGCAAGGTCGAGCGCCTCGAGGCCGCGATCCAGCGGCAGGCCATAGAGTCCTGAGCGCTGCCCCCGCGGCGGTCCGGCTGCGGACCGCCGGACCGTCCGACGCCGGGGCCTGGTCCGCCCTGCACCTGCGCTGCCTCGACGAGACCTACCGCCCGCTCTTCGGGGACGCCTTCGCCGACCGGCAGCAGGCCGCGGCCGAGCGCACCGCCGGCTACGACCTCGCCCTCCTCACCGACCCGGACGTGCGCACCCTCCTCGCGGTCGACGACGACGGGGCCGCCCTCGGGCTGGTCTCCGCCGGTCCGGCCCCCGCCGCGTGGGAGGGGCGGGCCGGGGTGCCCGCCCCGCTCGTCCCGCTGCAGCTGTTCCAGCTCTACGTGCTGCGGGCCGCCCACGGCACGGGCCTCGGCGCCGCCCTGCAGGAGGCCGCGATCGGCTCCGCGGACGCGTACCTGTGGATCATGGACGGCAACGCCCGCGCGGAGCGCTTCTACGCCAGGCACGGCTTCCGGGCCCTGGCCGAGTCCTACCCCGCCGGCGGGCCCTGGGCAGGGCAGCACATGCACCGCATGCTCCGGACGGGGACCGCGTGAGCCGGGCGTCCCGCCGCTCGCGCCCGGCGCCCGCACCCGCCGGACCCACCGGCCCCGCGGCCGGGAGCTACGAGATCTCGACCGGCACCGCCGAGCTCGTCCCGGACGCCTACGCCCCCGGCTCGTGGGTGCTGCACGTCAACGGCGTCCCCTCCTCCCACGTGGACCCGGAGCACCCCGAGCGGCTCGACTTCGAGTACATGCGCTGGATCGCCGCGGTCGTGGACGCCCACCTCGCCGCCTCCCCGGACCCGGAGCGGCTGCGGGTGCTGCACCTCGGCGGCGGCGCCTGCTCGCTCGCCCGCTACCTCGCCCACGCGCACCCGGCGGCGCGGCAGGTCGTCGTCGAGCTCGACGGACGGCTCGCCGAGCTGGTCCGGGAGTGGTTCGACCTCCCGCGCGCCCCGCTGCTGCGGATCCGGGTGGGCGAGGCCCGGGCCGTCACGGAGTCGCTGAGCCCGGCCACCCGGGACGTCGTGGTCCGCGACGTCTTCGCCGGCGCCGTGACCCCCGAGCCGCTCACCACGGTGGAGTTCGCCCGGCACGTCCGGCGCGTCCTCGCCCCGGGCGGGCTGTACGTGCTCAACTGCGGCGACACCCGGGACCTCGCCGGGGCGCGCGCCGAGCTCGCCGCGCTGTCCGAGGTGTTCGAGCACGTCGCCGCCGTGGCGGACCCGGCGATGCTCAAGGGCCGCCGCTACGGCAACATCGTGCTGGCCGCCTCCTCCGCCCCGCTGCCGCTGGAGGGCTCGCCCGGGGCGGCCGCGCTCGGCCGGGAGCTGCTCGGCGGCGCGGTGCCCGCCCAGTACAAGGACGAGGCGTGGGTGCGCTCCTTCGTGGGCGGCACCCCGCCGCGCCACGACCCGGTCGCCGAGGGGGCGCGCGATGGCGCCTGAGCCCGCGACCGAGCAGGACGTGCGCGGCCTCGCCCGGCGGCACGGCCTGGACCTGGAACAGGGGACCGTCCGGTTCGAGGAGGCGGGTCTGGACTACCGGGTGGCGTTCGCCGCCGCCTCCGGGACCGGCGAGCAGTGGGTGCTGCGGATCCCGCGCCGCCCCGACGTCGCGGCGAAGGTGGCCGACGAGCTGCGGATCCTGGACTTCGTGCGCCCGCGGCTCCCGGTCGCGGTGCCCGACTGGCGGATCGCGGGCCCGGAGCTCGTCGCCTATCCGCTGCTGCCCGGCCGGCCCGGTCTCACCCTCGACGCCGCGGGGCAGCCGGTCTGGCACTACGACACCGCCTCCCCGGAGCACGCCCGGTCCCTGGCGGAGGTCGTCGCGTCCCTCCACCGCCTCGGCCCCGCCGCCGCCGCGGCGGCGGGTGTTTCCGCCGAGACCCCCGAGCAGGTGCGCCGGCGGTGGGCGGCCGACCTCGAGCGGGTGCTCGGGGAGTTCGACGTCGCCGCGGAGCTCGCGGCCCGGTGGCGGGCCTGGCTCGACGACGACGGGCTGTGGCCGCGCCGCACCGTCCTCACGCACGGCGAGCTCTACCCCGCCCACCTGCTGCTCGACGACAGCAGCCGCATCCTGTCCGTCCTGGACTGGACGACGGCCGGCGTCGGCGACCCGGCCCTGGACCTCATGTACCAGCACCTCATCGCCCCGCCCGAGTCCTTCGCGGCGACCGTCCGCGCCTACGAGGAGCTCACCGGCCGCCACGAACCCCGCCTCGCCGACCGCTGCGAGGCCCTCGTGGCCGCAGGACCCCTCAACTACGCCCTCTTCGCCCTGGCGTCCGGGGAACCGGGCCACCGCGAGGCCGCCGCCGCACAGCTGCGCCCCTGAGGCCGCCACGCTCCACCGCCGGCACGTCCGCAGGCCCTGTCTGCGGCTCGTCCGTCCGGCCGGGCCCTGCCGGACGGACTCCGGGCCGTCGTGGCGGCTGGCGTGGAAGCACACCTGTCCCCGCGATCGCCGGGATGGCGCCGCCGGACCGGGAGCTGGCCGAGCGCGTGCACGCCGTCGTCACCGCGGCCGCCCCCGAGCTGGCGCCGAAGCTCTGGTACGACCAGCCTGCCTGGGCACGGTCCGGGAAGGTGGTGTGCTTCTTCCGCAGCGGCCACCAGGACAAGGAGCGCTGCTCCACGTTCGGCTTCAGCACGGAGGCGCACCTCGACGACGCCGGGGGCCTGTGGCCGACGTCCTACGCCCTGACCGAGCTGAGCGAGGCCGGGGAGGCGGCGATCGGCGAGCTCGTCCGGAGGTCGGTGGGCTGACGGCGCCGTCGGCGCTCCGCGCGCGGCCCGCCGGCGCGGAGCGCCGACGCCCCGGGGCTCAGAGGGTGAGCAGGACCTTGGTGGCGCGGCGTTCGTCCATGGCCCGGTAGCCCTCGGCGGCCTGCTCCAGGGGCAGGGTGAGGTCGAAGACCTTGCCGGGGTCGATCTTCCGGTCCCAGATGAGCTGGATCAGCTCGGGCAGGAACCGGCGCACCGGGGCGGGCCCGCCGAGGGTGTGGATGCCGGCGAAGAACAGCTGGATGCCGGGGATCTGCACGTCGTGGTTGACGCCCACGTAGCCCAGGTGGCCGCCGCCGCGGGTGGCGCCCACGGCCTGCATGAAGGACTCCTGGGTGCCCACGGCCTCGATCACCGAGTGCGCGCCGAGCCCATTGGTGAGCTCCTTGATCCTTGCCACGCCCTCCTCGCCGCGCTCCTCGACGATGTCGGTGGCGCCGTAGAAGCGGGCGAGCTCCTGGCGCCGCGGGTGCCGGGACATCGCGATGATGCGCTCCGCCCCGAGCTCCCTGGCCGCGAGGACCGCCATGAGCCCGACGGCGCCGTCGCCGACGACCGCGACGGTCTTGCCGGGTCCGGCCTCGGCGGCCACGGCGGCGAACCAGCCGGTGCCCAGCACGTCGGAGGCGGCCAGCAGCGAGGGGATCAGCTCGGGGTCCGGCTGTCCCGGGGTGGCCACGAGGGTGCCGTCGGCGTGCGGGATGCGGGCCTTCTGCGCCTGGGTGCCGATGGTGCCGGCGACGAACTCGGCGTGGACGCACTTGGACTGGAACCCGGCCCGGCAGATCTCGCAGGTGTTGTCGGAGATGACGAAGGACCCGACGACGAAGTCGCCGACCTTCAGGGTTTTGACCTCGGCGCCGATCTCCTCGACCACCCCGACGTACTCGTGGCCCATCAGGGTGTGGTCGACGTCCTCGACGCCGCGGTAGGGCCACAGGTCGGAGCCGCAGATGCAGGTCGCGCTCAGCCGGACGATCGCGTCCGTGGGCTCGACGATCTCCGGGTCCGGGCGGTCCTCGACCCGGACGTCGCCGGGGGCGTGCATGATGACTCCACGCATGGTGGTGTCCTCCTTCTGGTGCGGTGGTCCGTCGTGCGGACGGTCGGGCAAGAGCTGCGCCGGCCGGAGGGCCGTTGCGCAGAACGGGGCATGATGCCCAGTCAACCCCCGGCTCCCGCCGCGGGGAAGGCCCTGCCGGGGGGTGTACCGGCAGGGCACCCCTCCGGCTCCGGCCGCGCCCTATCCTGGCGGGATGGACAACCGCACCGAGGTCCGCGACTTCCTCGTCTCGCGCCGGGCCAAGCTCACCCCGGCCCAGGCCGGTCTGCCGGCCGGGGGCAACCGCCGGGTGCCGGGGCTGCGCCGCTCCGAGGTGGCGGCCCTGGCCGGGGTGAGCGTGGAGTACTACGCCAAGCTCGAGCGCGGGGCGGTCGCCGGGGCCTCGGCCTCGGTCCTGGAGGCGGTCGCCGCCGCCCTGCGCCTGGACGAGACCGAGCGAGCGCACCTGCTCGACCTGGCGCGGGCGGCCGACGGCGTGTCCGCCGCACGGCGCCCGCGCCGCCGGGCGTCGCGGCAGGCGAGCTCCCGGCCGGGTCTTCAGTGGGCGCTCGAGGCGATCACCGGCGGGGTGGCGTTCGTGCGGAACCAGCACCAGGACCTGCTGGCCACCAACGCCCTGGGGCGCGCCTTCTACGCCCCGCTGCTCGGGGACGGCGGACGCACCCCCAACCTGGCCCGGTTCCAGTTCCTGGATCCGGCCTCCCGGGAGTTCTACCCGGACTGGGAGGTGTTCGCGAGCATGTGCGTGGCGATCATGCGCGCCGAGGCCGGCCGCGACCCGCACGACCGGGCGATGCAGGACCTGGTCGGGGAGCTGTCCACCCGCAGCGAGACCTTCCGCACCCTGTGGGCCGCCCACGACGTGCGCACCCACGGCACCGGCACCAAGCGCTTCCGCCACCCGGTGGTGGGGGAGCTGACGCTGGCCTACGAGGAGCTGGCCGTCACCGCCGAGCCCGGGCAGGTCCTCATGATCTACACCGCCGAACCGGGCTCGCCCTCGGCCGAGCGGCTCCGGCTGCTCGGATCCTGGGCGGCCGACCGGCACGCCGCCGTCCCCGAGCGCTGATCCGCGGCTGCGGCGCCCACCCGTCGTCGCGCCCCTGTCGGTCGAGGGGTCGCCATCGGCGAGAACATGCCGCGCTGAACGTCGGAACGCGACCCGCCGCGTGTGCTGGGCGCGGAGGCGACCCCGCGGCGGCGTTCCGGTGGGCTCGGGGATCAGCGGGAGGCGCGCGAGGCCTCGACCGACGCCACGAACTCCCGGGCCAGCTCCACCAGCTCCTGGGTGCGCTCGATCTGCGGCATGTGCCCGGTGTCCGGGAAGACGTGCAGCCGGGCGCCGGGCAGGGCGGCGGCCGCGGCCTCGGCGTGGTGGGCCGGCAGCACGGCGTCGGCCTCGCCCCACACCACGAGCACGGGCAGGCCCGTTGCCCGCACCTTCTCCAGCAGGGCCCTCCGCCAGCCGGGCAGGACGCCGATCACCGGCAGCCCGATGCTCCGGTAGGTGCCCAGGAACGTGGCCCGGAAGTCCGGCTGGGCGCCCACCCGCGCCGCGTGCCGCAGCAGCTCCGGGGTGGCCAGGGCCGGGTCGAAGAAGCAGTTCTGGTTCGACCGCACCGCGGCGGCCCGCGCCAGCGGCCGGAACCGGCGGCCCACCACGGGCAGCCGGGACAGCCCCGCCCACACCATGGGCAGGGGGGAGACGTTGGCCTCCCGGCCGAACCCGGCGCTGTTGGCGAGCAGCAGCCCCGCGACCCGCCCGGGATGCTCGGCGGCCACGGTCATGGCCACGGCGCCGCCCAGGGAGTTGCCCATGAGGTGCACCGGCCGCTGCTCGCCGAGCGCGTCGAGCACGCCGACCACGGCGCGGGCGAACGTCCCGAGCCCCGGCCGGTCCGCGCCGGCGGGGGTGAGCCCGAAGCCGGGGAGGTCCATGCTCAGCACGCAGTGGTCCCGCGCCAGCAGGTCGTGGGCGGCCGACCAGTCCTCGAGGCTCCGGCCGATGCCGTGCAGCAGCACGACCGGCGGCGCCTGCGCGGGCCCGGAGCGGCGGATGCGCACGGGCCGGCCGGCGACCTCCACCGTCGTCGTCGTGGCCTCCGGGGTGCCGGCGGGGGAGTCTGCGGCGGGGACGGGCGCGTGTCGGTCGGTCATGCGTGGGTCTCCTGCGGGCGGGCGCCGCGGCGGGCCGCGGTGCGGGGGATCAGGTCGAGGGTGCGGGACAGCGGGGTGCGCAGGGTGGTCGCGGAGTCCAGCAGGTAGTTCTGCCGCACCCGCCACGGGTGCCGGTCGCCCTGGCGCGGGAAGGCGCCGATCGCGCGCCGGACGTAGCCGGAGCTGAGGTCCAGCAGCGGCTGCTCGGCCATGCCCCGGGGGGCGCGCGGCACCACGGCCCCGGCGTCGTGGCGCTCCAGGTGCCGCAGCACCCTGCACACCAGCCGGTGGGTGAGGTCCGCGCGCAGGGTCCAGGACGCGTTGGTGTAGCCGATGCACAGCGCGAAGTTCGGCACGCCGGTCAGCATCGCCCCGTTCCACACGAACTGCTCGGCGAGCTCCACCGGCGTCCCGTCCACGGTCAGGACGATCCCGCCGAAGGGGAGCAGCCGCAGACCCGTGGCGGTGACCACGAGGTCGGCCTCGAGGACCCGGCCCCCGCTCAGCCGGACCCCTTCGGGCACGAACGTGTCGATCGTGCCGGTGACCACCTCGGCCCGCCCCCGCTTCAGCGCCTTGAACAGGTCCGCGTCCGGAACGGCGCACAACCGCTGGTCCCAGGGGTCGTAGGACGGGGTGAAGTGCTCGGCCACGAGCTCCTCGGAGCCGAGGATGCGCGCGGCCCGGGATGTGAAGAACGCCCGGGCCGCGGCCGGGCGGCGGCGGCAGAACTGGTACACGGCCATGCTGAACAGGATGTTCTTGGCGCGGATGACCCGGTGGGCGAGCCCCGCGGGCAGGAGCCGGCGCAGCGCGTCGGCCCGCCGGTCCCGGCCGGGCACGGCGCTGATCCACGTGGGGGAGCGCTGCAGCATGGTCACGCCCGCGGCGGTCCGCGCCATGGCCGGCACGAGGGTCACGGCGGTGGCGCCGCTGCCGACCACCAGCACGCGCCGGCCCGTCCAGTCCAGGTCCTCGGGCCAGAACTGCGGGTGCACCACCCGGCCGCCGAAGTCCTCCAGGCCGGGCAGCGCGGCGTCGTGGCCGCGGTCGTAGTCGTAGTAGCCGGCGCACGAGTACAGGAACGAGCACGTCATGCTGCGCCGGTGGACGGCGCCGTCCTCGTCCCGCACCTCGAGGCCCAGGCTCCAGCGCTGCTCGGCGCCGGACCAGTCGGCCGAGACCACCCGGGTGCGGAGGCGGAGGTGCCGGTCGATGCCGAACTCCTCCGCCGTCTCGTGGATGTACGCGAGGATCGACGGGCCGTCCGCGAGCGCCTGCGGGTCCCGCCACGGCTTGAAGGAGTAGCCGAGCGTGAACATGTCCGAGTCGGAGCGCACGCCCGGGTAGCGGAACAGGTCCCAGGTCCCGCCGAGGTCGTCCCGGGCCTCCAGCACGGCGTAGGACAGCTCGGGGCGCTCGGTCTGCAGGCGGTAGGCCGCGCCGATGCCGGACAGGCCGGCTCCGACGACGACGACGTCCCGGTGGTCGGTGCCGCCGGGGATCTCGCGGGGCGGCTCGCTGGCGGTGGAAGGTGCTCGCATGCTTCCAGGATCGCCCGGCGCGCCCGCCAGGACTTGACGCTGCGCGACGATTGCTTGACCCTGGGCGACATGACGGTCATCCGGTCCGCAGGTCTGCGCGGCTTCCGCGCCGCGGTCGCGGAGCTCGGCGGGAACGCCGAGGCCCTGGCCGACGCCGCCGGCCTGCCCCGGTCGGCCCTGGACACCGACGACCTCCTGGTCCCCGAGCGGGCCGTCGCGCGGGTGCTGGAGACCGCCGCCCGGGAGCTGGACTGCCCCGACCTGGGGCTGCGGGTCGCCGCCCGGCAGGACCCGGGCGTGCTCGGCCCGCTCGCGCTCGCCGCCCGCCACTCGGAGACGGTGCGCGACGCCCTCGAGTGCACCTCCCGCTACCTCTTCGTCCACGCCCCGTCCCTCGAGCTGGCGCTGGTGCCGGACCCCTACGGGGCCCGCGGGGTGACGGCGGTGCGCTACGGCGGCTCCGCCGCGACCGCCCGGGACCCCGGGCGCGGCAGCCCGCAGGGCACCGACCTGGGCCTGGGCCTGCTGCACCGGGCCCTGAGCTCCCTGGTGGGGGGCCGCTACGGGCTGCGCACGGTCGAGCTGGCCCACCGGCCGGCGGCGCCGCTGCGGGTCTACGAGGAGTTCTTCGGGGCACCCGTGCGCACCGGCCGCCCCGACGTCCTCCTGCGGATCCCCACCAGCACGCTCGCCCGCCCGCTGCACGGGGACGCCGGGGTCCGGCAGGTGGCGCTCGCCTTCCTCGACACCCAGCTCCCCGGGCCCGGCTCCGCGTGGGCGCCCCGGGTCCGGGGCGTGCTGGTGCAGCTGCTCGGCACCGCGTCCCCGGAGATCGAGGCCGTGGCCCGGGTGCTGGACCTGCACCCCCGCACCCTGCAGCGCCGGCTCGCCGAGGAGGGCACCACCTTCGGCGCCGTCCTGGACGAGACCCGGCGCAGCGCGGCCCTGCGCTGGCTCACCACCACCGACGTCCCCCTCGGCCAGATCGCCGGGCTCGTGGGGCTCTCGGAGTCCTCGGCGCTCACCCGGTGCGCCCGCCGCTGGTGGGGTGCCCCGCCGCGGGACGTCCGCCGCCGGGGCGTCCCGGTCGGCTGACGGTGTCGCCGCGCGTCAACTTCCTGTCGCGGTGGGTCAAGCGGTGACCGGTGCCCGCCCGCACACTGGACAGCAGGCCCCGATCCACGACCCCGACCCCAGGAGCAGCCCGTGTCCCCGTCCGCACCCTTCCGCTTCGCCGGCGCCACCGCGGTGCTCACCGGCGCCGCCTCCGGCATCGGCGAGCAGCTGGCCCACGGCCTCGCCGCCCGCGGCACCCACCTGGTGCTCCTCGACCGGGACGCCGCGGGACTCGAGACCGTCGCCGGGGCGATCCGCGCGGGGCACCCGGACCTGCCGGTGCGCACGGTCGTGGCCGACCTCGCCGAGCTGTCCGCGCTGCCGGGCGTGGCCGAGCGGATCCGGGCCGAGCACCCGCGGATCGACCTGCTGGTCAACAACGCGGGGGTGGGCCTGGGCGGGACCTTCGAGCAGGTCTCCGCCGAGGAGTTCGACTGGCTCATGGACATCAACTTCCGGGCGCCGGTGGTGCTCACCCGCGAGCTGCTGCCCGCCCTGCTCGCCGCCCCCGGCAGCCACCTGGTCAACCTCTCCAGCCTGTTCGGCCTCATCGCCCCGCCCGGGCAGGTGGCGTACTCCGCGAGCAAGTACGCCCTGCGCGGGTTCTCCGAGGGCCTGCGCCACGAGCTGGCGGGCCGGGTGGGGGTCACCGTGGTGCACCCGGGCGGGGTCCGGACCAGGATCGCCGAGACCGCCCGCACCCCGGCCGGGGTGTCGGAGGAGCGGGCGCGGAAGGACCGGGAGGACTTCGCGGCGCTGCTCAGCTATCCGGCGGAGCGTGCGGCCGCCGACATCCTGGGGGCGGTGGAGCGGCGCCGGAACCGGCTGCTCGTGGCGCCCAGCGCCGTGCTGCCGGACCTCGTGGCGCGAGTCCTCCCGGGCTCCTACTGGCCGGTCCTGCGGCACGCGCCCCGGGTCCTGAAGCATGCGCCCCGGGTCCTGCGGCGTCTTCCCGGGCGGCGGCGCCGGGCCTAGGCTGAGCGCATGACCAGCACCCTGTCCGCCGTCGTCGTCGACTGCCGCGATCCCGAGACCCTCGCCCGCTTCTGGTGCGCCGCCCTGGGCTACGTCGTCCACGCGGAGGCCGAGGGGTTCGTGGGCATCGTGCCCGCGGAGGGCAGCGGCCCGCACCTCGACTTCGTGGTCGTCCCCGAGCCCCGGACCGTCAAGAACCGGCTGCACCTCGACCTGCGCGCCGTGGACACCGACCGGGACTCCGAGGTCGCCCGCCTGGAGTCCATCGGCGCCCGCCGCGTGGACGTGGGCCAGGGGCCCGAGGTGACCTGGGTGGTGCTGGCCGACCCGGAGGGCAACGAGTTCTGCGTGCTCTCCGACCTCGAGGAGGACTGAGCCGGCGGGCTCAGGCGAGCACGCCGTCCACGTAGTACCACCGGCCGTCCTCGCGCCGGAACCGGGAGTTCTCCCGCTGGGCCCCCCGGGCCCCGTGCGGGCCGCGCCGGTGCGCGGTGAAGTCCACCCACCCCTCGTCGTCGAAGGGGCCGCCGCCCGTCACCCCGTGGACGTCGAGCCGGGTCCAGCGCAGCGCGGGGTCCAGGTCCACGGACGCCGGGCGCGTGCCCGGGTGCCACGTGGCCAGCAGATAGGCATCGTCCCCGGCGGCTAAGGCGCTGAACCGCGAGCGCATCAGCAGCTCGGCCGTGGGCGCCGGGCGGCTGCCGTGGAAGCGCCCGCAGCAGGCGCCGTAGGTGTCCCCGGTGCCGCAGGGGCAGCGGGCGTCGTCGTCGATCACGCCATCCAGCCCTCGACCACGCCCTTGCCGAAGAACACCACGAAGGCCGCCGCCACCACGTACATGAGCGGGTGGACCTCCTTGCCGCGGCCCTGCACGAGGCGGATGAAGACGTAGGAGACGAAGCCCGCGCCGATGCCGTCCGCGATCGAGTAGGTGAACGGCATGACGGCGAACGTCAGGAAGGACGGCACGGACAGGCCCCAGTCGTCCCACTCGATGCGCACGACCTGCTTGGCCATGAGGAAGCCCACCACGACCATGGCCGGGGCCACGGCCTCGAACGGCACCACGTTGACCAGCGGGGTGATGAACATGGCGAGCAGGAACAGCACGCCGGTGACCACGTTGGCCAGGCCGGTGCGGGCGCCGTCGGCGATGCCGGTGGAGGACTCCACGAAGATCTGGTTGGAGGACACGGAGCCCGCGCCGCCGGCGATCGCGCCGGCGGCGTCCACCAGCAGGATCTTGTCCACGTTCTGGATCTGCCCGTTGCGGCCCACGAGCCCGGCCTGCTGGGAGAGCCCGACCATCGTGCCCATCGCGTCGAAGAAGATGGAGAGCAGGATCGTGAAGATCAGCAGCGCCGCGGCGAGCGCCCCGAGGCTCCGGAACGCCTCGAGCGGGGCGGCCGAGCCCACGAGGGAGAGGTCCGGCAGCGCCACGAAGGAGGTGGGGGCGGCGGGCACGACGAGCGACCACCCGGTGGGGGCGTCCACGGAGGAGCCGGACGGGACGACCGCCTCGAGCACGTGGGCGAGGATCGTGGTGGCGACCACGGCGATCAGGATCGCGCCGCGGACGTTGCGGACGATGAGGGCCACGGTCAGGAGCAGGCCGACCACGAACGTGAGCATGGGCCAGCCCAGCAGCGTCCCGCCGTCGCCGAGCTGCACGGGCACGGTGGTGCCGGCGGCGTCCGGGATGCGGCGCACGAAGCCGGCGTTCACGAAGCCGATCAGGGCGATGAACAGGCCGATCCCCACCACGATGGCGGTCTTCAGGGACGCCGGCACGGCGTTGAACACGGCGGTGCGGAAGCCGGTGAGCACCAGGACGAACATGATCAGGCCCGCCCACACGACCAGCCCCATCACCTGGGGCCACGTGAGCTGCGGGGTGGTCACGATCGTCACGGCGAGGAACGCGTTGACGCCCAGGCCCGTGGCGATCGCGAAGGGCGCGCGGGCCACGACGCCCATGAGGATGGTCAGCACCCCGGCGACGAGCGCCGTCACGGCCGCGACCCGCTCACCGCCCAGGATGTTGCCGGCGCCGTCCGGGCCGTAGCCGAGGATCAGCGGGTTGAGGACCACGATGTAGCTCATCGCGATGAACGTCGCCACGCCGCCGCGGACCTCGCTCGCCACCGAGGAGCCGCGCTCGCTGATCTTGAAGAAGCGGTCCAGGCCGTTGCGCGGCGGACCGGAGGGGGTCTCGGTGGAGACGGAAGCGGAGGATGCCATGGCGGTCCTTCAGGCACTCGACGGGAGGGAGCACGACTCCACAGGGGACGCTCCCGGGCTGACGGCGGCACCGGCGTGCCACCGGGACGACACTACCTCCCCGCGTCCGGGCGCGCCGGGGCCCGTCCCCGCCGGGACGGGACGCCGCCGGGACGACGCCGGGCCGCGGGCCCGGTGTCCTTGCACACGCCGGGCCCCGTGTCCACCCCTGTGTCCCGTCACGACGGTTCGTGGCGGTTTGTGACGACCGGCGTGACTGTCCGGCGGGACGCGCGAACAATCGAGCGCATGACACAGACGACGCGCGCGCCCCGCGCTGCCCGGAAGCCGAAGGCCGAGGGGCAGTGGAAGGTCGACGGCCGGGACCCCCTGAACCCCAACGAGGTCTTCAAGCAGGCCGACGACGGGCTCAACGTGCGCACCCGGATCGAGGAGGTCTACTCGAAGCACGGCTTCGCCTCGATCGACCCCCAGGACCTGCACGGGCGCTTCCGCTGGTGGGGCCTCTACACCCAGCGCCGGCCGGGCATCGACGGCGGGCGGACGGGCTCGCTGTCCGACGCCGAGATCGAGGACGAGTACTTCATGATGCGCGTCCGGCTCGACGGCGGGGCCCTGACCCGCGAGCAGCTGCGGGTGCTCGGGCAGATCTCCGCGGACTTCGCGCGGGACTCGGCCGACATCACGGACCGGCAGAACATCCAGTACCACTGGATCCGGGTGGAGGACGTCCCCGAGATCTGGCGCCGGCTCGAGGACGCGGGACTGGACACCGTCGAGGCCTGCGGGGACGTGCCACGCGTGATCCTGGGCTCCCCGCTCGCCGGGATCGCCGAGGACGAGATCATCGACCCCACCCCGGTGATCGAGCGGATCAAGTCCACCTGGATCGGCTCCCCGGAGTTCTCCAACCTGCCGCGCAAGTACAAGACCGCGATCACCGGCCACCCGTCCCTGGACGTGGTGCACGAGATCAACGACTGCGCCCTCGTGGGCGTGGTCCACCCCGAGCTCGGCCCCGGCTACGACCTGTGGGTCGGCGGCGCCCTGTCCGTGGTGCCGTTCCTCGGCAAGCGCCTCGGCGCGTTCGTGACCGAGGAGCAGGCCCCCGAGGTGTGGAAGGGCGTCACGAGCATCTTCCGCGACTACGGCTACCGGCGGCTGCGCAACCGCGCCCGGCTGAAGTTCCTGGTCCAGGACTGGGGCCCGGAGAAGTTCCGGCAGGTGCTCCAGGACGAGTACCTCGGCTACGCGCTCGCGGACGGCCCCGCGCCGGAGAAGGCGGCCGTCCCCGGCGACCACATCGGCGTGCACCGGCAGAAGGACGGCCGGTTCTACATCGGCGTGGCCCCGCGCGTGGGCCGCGTCTCCGGGGCGAAGCTGCTGGCCCTCGCCGACGTGATGGCGAAGTACGGCTCCGACCGGCTGCGCACCACCCCGCACCAGAAGCTCGTGCTGCTCGACATCGAGGAGGCCGACGTCGAGAACGCCGTCGCCGACCTCGACGCCCTGGACCTGCAGGCGCGGCCCTCCGCGTTCCGCCGCTCGACCGTGGCGTGCACCGGCATCGAGTACTGCAAGCTCGCGATCGTCGAGACCAAGCAGACCGCCTCGGACACCATCGACGAGCTCGAGCGGCGGCTCGACGGCGTGGAGCTGCCCCACCCCATCTCGATGCACGTCAACGGCTGCCCCAACTCGTGCGCCCGCATCCAGACCGCGGACATCGGGCTCAAGGGCCAGCTTCTGCCCACCGAGGACGGCGGGCAGAAGCCCGGCTACCAGGTCCACCTGGGCGGCGGGCTCGCCGCGGACGACCGTGCGGAGGCCGGCCTGGGCCGGACCGTGCGCGGGCTGAAGGTGTTCCAGGACGACCTCGCCGACTACGTGGAGCGGCTGGTCCGGCGCTTCCTGGCCCAGCGCACCGAGGACGAGAGCTTTGCCGAGTGGACCCACCGGGTCGAGGAGAGTGAACTGGCATGACCGGCACGGACACGGGCACCCGCCCCGCGCTGCGGGACGAGCAGCAGCTGCGCGACCTCGCGGCGGCCGGCGCCGCGGCCCTGCACGCGGAGCTCGACGCCGAGGGCCGGGTCCCGGCCGAGGGGGAGGCCTCCACGGAGGAGGCCATCCGCTGGGTCGCGGAGAACTTCGACCTGCGCAGCGTCACCGTGGCCTGCTCGATGGCCGACGCCGTGCTCCCGGCCCTCGTCGCCGAGCAGCTGCCCGGCGTGGACGTGCTGTTCCTCGAGACCGGCTACCACTTCCCGGAGACCATCGGCACCCGGGACGCCGTGGCGCACATGCTCGACATCACCGTGGTCGACGCCCTTCCGGAGCTGACCGTGGCCGAGCAGGACGAGAAGCACGGCAAGGACCTCTTCGCCCGCGACCCCGGCCTGTGCTGCGCGATCCGCAAGGTGGCTCCGCTCAAGAAGTCCCTGGAGGGCTACGAGGTGTGGTTCACCGGCGTGCGCCGGGACGAGTCCTGGACCCGCACCAACGCCCCGATGGTGACCTTCGACGAGACCCACAAGCTCGTCAAGGTCAACCCCATGGTGCGCTGGAGCCTCGACGACCTCGTCGAGTGGTCGCAGGACCACGGCGTGCCGACGAACCCGCTGATGGCGGAGGGCTACCTCTCCATCGGCTGCGCCCCCTGCACGCGGCCCACCGCCCCGGGCGAGGACCCGCGCGCGGGCCGCTGGGCCGGCCAGGACAAGATCGAGTGCGGTATCCACCTGTGAGCGCACCCACCACGACGGAGGCGAACGTGACCACCCCCACCACCGCCCCGGCCCCCGCGGAGGCCGGCGTGCACAGCAGCCTCGACGCGCTCGAGGCCGAGTCCATCCACATCCTGCGCGAGGTCGTGGCGGAGTTCGACCGCCCGGCCATGCTGTTCTCCGGCGGCAAGGACTCGGTGGTCATGCTGCACCTGGCCGCCAAGGCCTTCTGGCCCGGCCGGATCCCCTTCCCCGTGCTGCACGTGGACACGGGCCACAACTTCCCGGAGGTGCTGGAGTTCCGGGACCGCACCGTGGAGCGGCTCGGCCTGCGGCTGGTCGTGGCGAGCGTGCAGGACTACCTCGACGACGGCCGGCTGCTCGAGCGCGCCGACGGCACCCGCAACCCGCTGCAGACCCTCCCGCTGCTGGACGCCATCGCGGAGCACCGGTTCGACGCCGTGTTCGGCGGCGGCCGCCGCGACGAGGACAAGGCCCGCGCGAAGGAGCGGATCCTGTCCCTGCGCGACGAGTTCGGCCAGTGGGACCCGCGCAACCAGCGCCCCGAGCTGTGGAACCTCTACAACGGCCGGCACACCCCCGGCCAGCACGTGCGGGCGTTCCCGATCAGCAACTGGACCGAGCTGGACATCTGGCGCTACATCGAGCGCGAGAACATCGAGCTGCCGCCCATCTACTACGCCCACGAGCGGGACGTCTTCCGCCGGGACGGGATGTGGATGGCCGTGGGCGAGTTCTCGGCGCCGGCCGGGGCCGAGGCCGTGGAGCGGCAGACCGTGCGCTACCGCACCGTGGGGGACATGTCCTGCACCGGCGCCGTGCTCTCCGGGGCGCGCACCGTGGCCGACGTGGTGGCCGAGGTCGCCGTGTCCACGCTCACCGAGCGCGGGGCCACCCGCGCGGACGACAGGATCTCCGAGGCCGCCATGGAGGACCGCAAGAAGGACGGGTACTTCTAGACATGACTTCCCCCAGCACCGTGACCGGGCACGCCCCCGCGGCCGAGCACGTCCCCACGATCGATCCCGGCTCGCTGTTCCGCTTCGCGACCGCCGGCTCCGTCGACGACGGCAAGTCCACCCTGGTGGGCCGGCTGCTGCACGACGCCAAGGCGATCCTCGCCGACCAGCTCGAGGCCGTGGGCCGGACCTCCGCCGAGCGCGGCTTCGGCGGCGGCACGGGCCGGCTCGACCTCGCCCTGCTCACCGACGGCCTGCGCGCCGAGCGGGAGCAGGGGATCACGATCGACGTGGCCTACCGCTACTTCGCCACGGACCGCCGCTCCTTCATCCTCGCGGACTGCCCCGGCCACGTGCAGTACACGAAGAACACCGTCACGGGCGCCTCGACGGCCGACGCCGTCGTGCTCCTCGTGGACGCCCGGCACGGCGTGGTCGAGCAGACCCGGCGGCACCTGGCCGTCGTGTCCCTGCTGCGCGTGCCGCACGTGGTGGTCGCCGTGAACAAGATCGACCTCGTCGACTACGATCAGGAGGTCTTCGACCGGGTCGCGGCGGACGCCACGGGCATCGCCGCCCGGCTGGGTGTCGAGGACGTGCACGTGGTGCCCGTCTCCGCCCTCGAGGGCGACAACGTGGTGGAGCCCTCCGCACGGACACCCTGGTACTCCGGGCGGCCGCTGCTGCGGGTGCTCGAGGAGCTGCCCACGGTGGACGAGTCCGGCCGAGGCACCGCCCGCCCCTTCCGCTTCCCCGTCCAGTACGTCATCCGCCCCCAGGGCGGCACGGCCCCGGGCGCGGACGCCGAGCGGCTGCGGGACTACCGCGGCTACGCGGGCCAGATCGCCTCGGGCACCGTGGCGGTCGGGGACGAGGTCGTGGTCCTGCCCGCGGGCCGGCGCACCACGGTCACCGGCATCGACGTGGCGGGCACCGCACCCGCCCCCGGAGCGCCCCTGCCCGGCGAGCAGCTCACGGAGGCCGCGGCGCCGCTGTCCGTGACGCTGCGGCTGGCCGACGACATCGACATCGCCCGCGGCGACCTCGTCGCGAGCGCCGACGACGAGCTGCCGGAGCCCGTCCGGGACCTCGTGGCCTCCGTGGCCTGGCTCGGCGAGCGGCCCCTGCAGCCCCGCGCCCGCGTGCTCGTCAAGCACGGCGCCGCCACGGTCCAGGCCATGGTCGTCGAGCTCGAGGGGCGGCTGGACCTCGAGGAGCTGGTGCTGCGGGACGCCACCACTCTCGAGCTCAACGACATCGGGCGGGTCCGGCTGCGGCTGGCCTCCCCGCTGCCCGTCGACCCCTACGACCGGCTGCGGCGCACCGGCGCCTTCCTGGTCGTGGACCCGGCCACGGGCAACACGCTCGCCGCCGGGCTCGTGCGGGACGCCTGAGGTGGGCGGGCAGCAGCCGCCCGCCCTCGTCACGGTGACCGCCGGTGACGGAGGGCGCGCCGCCTCGGGCCGCCGCCGCCGGGGATGGCCGCTGGTGCTGACCGCGCTGGCGCTACTGGCCGCCCTGACGGTCGCCGCCACCGCGCTGCGCGACAACGGGACGCTCGCGGCCTGGGAGGCGGACGCGGTCGAGACCTCGGACGCCGCCGAGCTGCGGCTGGGCTACTTCGGCAACCTCACGCACGGCCCCGCCCTCGTCGGACTGGAGAACGACTACTTCGCCCAGGAGCTGGGGGACACCGCGCTGTCCGCGCAGGTCTTCAACAGCGGCCCCACAGCGGTGGAGGCCATGAACGCCGGGTCGGTCGACGCCGCGTTCGTGGGCCCCAACCCGGCGATCAACTCCTTCGTCCGCTCCCAGGGCCGCTCGCTGGCCGTGGTCGCGGGCGCCGCCTCCGGCGGCGCGCAGTTCGTGGTGCGCCCCGCCGTCACGGGCCCGGAGGACCTGGCCGGGCGCACCGTGGCGAGCCCCGAGTTCGGCGGCACCCAGGACGTGGCCCTGCGCACCTGGCTCGCCGAGCAGGAGTACGACGCCGACGGCGAGGGGGACCGCGCCGTGGCGATCACGCCCATGGCCAACGGCCAGACCATCTCGATGCTCCGGCAGGGCCGCGTGGACGGCGCCTGGCTGCCCCAGCCCTGGGCCACCCGTGCCGTCCAGGACGGCGCCCGGGTCCTCGTGGACGAGCGGGACCTCTGGGCGGACGGGCGCTATCCCACGACCGTCCTGGTGGTGCGCAAGGACTACCTCGAACGCCACCCGGAGACCGTCGAGGAGCTCGTGCGCGGTCTGCAGCGGTCCGTGGACTGGCTGCACGAGCACGAGGCGGAGCCCGAGCTGCTGGCCTCCACCCTGAACGAGGGCCTGGAGAGCGCGCAGACCGAGACGCTGCCCGAGGCGACGGTCGCGGGTGCGCTCGAGGCCGTCGAGTGGACCACCGACCCCCTCGCGGACACCTACCCGCAGCTGCTCGCCGACGGCGTGGCGGCGGGGACCACGGAGGAGGCCCCGCTCGAGGGGCTCGTGGACACCACGGTCCTGGACCGGGTCCGCGCCGGCTCGGAGGGGGGCGCATGAGCACCACCACCGCGATCCGGCTCCGCGGCCTCGGCAAGAGCTTCGCCCCCGAGGACGGCCCCGTCCTGCAGGACGTGGACCTCGACGTGGAGCGCGGGCAGTTCGTCGCGCTGCTCGGCGCCTCCGGCTGCGGGAAGTCCACCCTGCTGAACATCGTCGCGGGTCTCGAGGAGCCGACGGAGGGCTCCGTGACGGTCCCCGCGGAGGGCGCGGCCCTGATGTTCCAGGACGCCGCGCTGTTCCCCTGGCTCACGGCGCGGCGCAACGTCGAGCTGGCCCTCGAGCTGCGCGGGGTCCCCACCGCCCGGCGGCGGGACCAGGCCGGGGAGCTGCTCGAGCTGGTCCGGCTGCCGCACGCGGCGGACAAGCGCCCGCACGAGCTCTCCGGGGGGATGCGCCAGCGGGTGGCCCTGGCCCGGGCCCTGGCCCAGGACCGGGAGGTCCTGCTCATGGACGAGCCGTTCTCCGCGCTCGACGCCATCACCCGGGACCTGCTGCACGAGGAGCTGCTGCGCGTCTGGCGCACCACCGGCCGGACGATCGTGTTCATCACGCACAACGTCGCCGAGGCCGTGCGGCTGGGCCAGCGGGTGCTGCTGATGTCCTCCCGCCCCGGTCAGGTGGTCCAGGAGTGGGACACCCGCCCGTGGAAGGACCCCGAGTCCTACGGCTTCGAGGGCAGCGCGCAGTCGCTCGACGACACCCTCGGCGAGCTGACCCGCACCATCACCGCACGTCTGCGCGAGGAGATCAGCCGCCATGCGAAATGACACCGCCCTGCCCGGCGTCCCGGCCGCGCCGCCGGTGGCGCCCGCGCCCCCGGCACCCCGCCGCGGCGCGGAACGGGCCGTCCCCGGACCCGCCCCGGACCGGGCCGGCGACCCGGCCGGGACCGGTGAGGAGCTCGCCGGGCTCGACGCGCTGCAGACCGAGCGCACCCGGAAGACCTCGGTGGGCGAAGTGCTGCGCACCAAGGTCGCCCCGCCCCTGGTCGCCCTGGTGGCCGGCCTGCTGCTGTGGCAGCTGCTCGTCGCGCTCCTGGGCACCCGCCCCGACGTCGTGCCCGGCCCGCTGGACGTCGCGCGGCAGTTCGGCGCGCTGGTCGGCGACGGCACCGTGCTGGGCGCCCTGGGAACGAGCCTGTGGCGGGGGATCAGCGGCTTCCTGGTGGCGGCGGCGGTCGCCACGCCGCTGGGGCTGCTCATCGCCCAGTGGCGTGGGCTGCGCAACGCCGTGGGCCCGATCATCTCCGGGCTGCAGGTGCTGCCCTCGATCGCCTGGGTGCCCGCCGCGATCATCTGGTTCGGCCTGTCCGACGCCACGGTGTACTTCGTGGTGCTCATGGGCGCCATCCCCTCCATCATCAACGGCATGCTCGCGGGCGTGGACCAGATCCCGCCGCAGCTGCGCCGCGCCGGGCACGTGCTCGGCGCCCGGGGGTGGACCATGGCCAGCAAGGTCGTGCTCCCCGCCGCCCTGCCCGGGTACCTCGCCGGGCTCAAGCAGGGGTGGGCCTTCTCCTGGCGCTCGCTCATGGGCGCCGAGCTCATCGCGATCGGCGGCTCCATCGGGTTCGGCCTCGGCTCCCTGCTGGAGCAGGGGCGGACGGTCTCCAACATGGCGGTGGTGATGGTCGCCGTGCTGTCCATCCTCGTCGTGGGCATCCTCGTGGAGCTGCTGTTCTTCAACCCCGTGGAACGGCGCCTGCTGCGCGGGCGAGGGCTGCTCGGCCACCGCTCGTGAGCCTCCGCACCCAGGAGATTCTGCGCCGGATTCACTACCCTTGTACCCGGTCTACGATGCGCGCGGCGGACGCCGTGCGCGCAATCGAAAGGAAGCCACGTGGCTGACACCACCACCCGCCCCCTGCGCGTCGCCATCATCGGCGCCGGTCCGGCCGGCATCTACGCCGCGGACATGCTCACCAAGTCCGAGCCCGTGAAGAACGGGGAGCTCGAGGTCAGCATCGACCTGTTCGACCGCTACCCGACCCCGTTCGGCCTCATCCGCTACGGCGTGGCCCCCGACCACCCCCGGATCAAGGGCATCATCACCGCGCTGCGCGCCATCCTGGGGCGCGGCGACATCCGCTTCTTCGGCAACGTGGAGTTCGGCCGGGACCTGACCCTCGCCGACTTCGGCGCCCACTACGACGCCGTGATCTTCGCCACCGGAGCCGTCTACGACGCCCCGCTGAACATCCCCGGCAACGACCTCCGGGGCGTGCACGGGGCCGCCGAGTTCGTGGCCTGGTACGACGGCCACCCGGACTTCCCGCGCACCTGGCCGCTCGAGGCCCGCGAGATCGCGGTCATCGGCAACGGCAACGTGGCCCTCGACGTCGCCCGCGTGCTGTCCAAGCACGCCGACGACATGCTCCTCACCGAGATCCCCGGCAACGTCTACCAGGGGCTCAAGGCGTCCCCGGTCACGGACGTGCACATCTTCGGCCGCCGCGGCCCCGCCCAGGTGAAGTTCACCCCCCTCGAGCTGCGCGAGCTCGCCAAGTCGCGGGACGTCGACATCGTCGTCTACGACGAGGACTTCCAGTACGACGAGGGCTCCGAGCTGGCGATCGCCGAGAACAACCAGGTCAAGGTCATGGTCAAGACCCTCGAGAAGTGGCGGGCCGACGACTCCCCGAAGACCGCCTCCCGCCGGCTGCACCTGCACTTCCTGCAGAGTCCCCGCGAGGTGCTGGGGGAAGACGGCCGGGTCACGGGGCTGCGCATGGAGCGGACGCGCCTCAACGGCGACGGCTCCGTGTCCGGGACCGGCGAGTACGTCGACTACCCGGTGCAGGCCGTCTACCACGCGGTGGGCTACCTCGGCTCCCGCCTGCCCGAGCTGCCGTTCGACGACGGCCGCGGCGTGATCCCCAACGCCGAGGGCCGCGTGCTGGCCGAGGACGGGACCGTGCTGCACGGCCTCTACGCGACCGGGTGGATCAAGCGCGGCCCGGTCGGGCTGATCGGCGCCACCAAGTCCGACGCCCTCGAGACGGTCACCCACCTCCTGGAGGACCGCGCCGTGCTGCCGGGCGCCACCCGCCCGGACCCCGGGTCCGTCAACGACGTGCTCGAGGCCCGCGGCGTCGAGTACACCACCTGGGAGGGGTGGCTGGCCCTCGACGAGTACGAGCAGGGCCTCGGCCAGTCCTCGCACGACGCCGAGGGCAACCCGCGCGAGCGCGTCAAGGTGGTCGAGCGCGAGGAGATGGTCAGCGTCTCCCGCGAGGGCGTGGCGGAGCCGGTCTCCTCGCCCGTCTGAGCCGCAGCACCGCACCGCGGCACCGCGCCGCTGTGCCGCGAGGGGCCGCGTCCTGCCGGACGCGGCCCCTCGCGCCGCCGGATCCCTCGCGCCGCCGGACTCCGGGCCTACAGGCCCAGCAGCCCGCGGACGTGGTCGTTGAGGAACACCCCGTCCGGGTCCACGGACGCCCGGGCGGCGAGGAAGTCCTGGAACCGCGGGTACACGGAGCGCAGGTACTCGGCGTCCTGCGTGTGCACGGTGCCCCAGTGGGGGCGGCCGCCGTGGGCCACGAAGATCTCCTCGGCCGCGGCGAACACCTTCGGGTCGTACCGGCGCCAGTACTGCCGCAGCGCGATCCAGCCGGTCTCCCGGCCGTGGGCGGGGGCGAGCCAGGCGTCCTCGGCCGCGGCGCAGCGCACGTCCACCGGGAGCGAGAACGAGTAGTCGCGCCGCTCGATGAGCGTCTGCAGCTCCCGGAAGGCCACGACGAGCTCCTCGACCGGCAGGGCGTACTCGGAGGAGACGAACCGGGTCCGGCGCGGCACGGTGAACACCCGGAAGGACAGGTCGCTGTACTGCCGCGGGCTGTTCGTGAGGGCGTCGAGCCGGTTGAGCCCCGGCGTGGAGCGCGGCAGAGCCGTGGCCAGCTGGTTGAGCCCCGCGGTGAGGGTGTTGCGCAGCAGGGCGTCGTCGAGCCGGCGCACGGTGCGGGCCACGGGGGAGCCGGGCCGGGTGTAGGAGTCCGGGAGCTTGTGCAGGCGCGTGAGGATCCGGGTCTGGGCGGTGGCGGTGCCCGGCGTCCAGAAGAACTCGAAGTGGTCGGCCCCGGCCATCCGGCTGCCCAGGGTGTCCACCAGCTGGCCGAGGGGCTCCTTGAGCTCCGCCGCGTGCAGCCGGAACGTCGGCTCGCACACCAGGGTGACGCTCGCGAGGACCCCCATGGCGCCCAGGCCCACGCGCGCGGCCTGGAACAGCTCGGGGCGCTGCTCGGCGGAGCACTCCACCAGCTCGCCGTCGGCCGTGACCAGGCTCAGGGCCACCACCTGCTGGGAGAGGGAGCCGAAGGCCAGGCCGGTCCCGTGGGTGCCGGTCGAGACGGCGCCGGCGACCGTCTGCCAGTCGCTGTCCGGCAGGTTGGTCACGGCCAGCCCGTGGGCGTCCAGCTCCTGGTTCAGGTCACGGATCGTGGTGCCCGCGAGGACCGTGACCCGCTGGTTCTCCCGGTCGACGGCCGGCAGCCCGGACAGCCCGGAGAGGTCGACCATGACGTCGGGGGCCAGGGGCAGCGCCGAGAAGCTGCACCCGGAGCCCACCGCGCGCACGCCCAGTCCGCGGCGCACGGCGGCGGCGACGCCCTCCGCGAGCTCCGGGACCGAGGTGGGGCGCAGCACGTGCCGGGGGGTGACGGAGTGCGTCCTGCCCCACGTGGCCCACTCTCTCGTCCCGGTCTCGCCGGGCAGGGCGTCGGGCAGCGAGACCTCGCTCATCGGCGGGACCGTCCTTCCTCGCAGGCAGGTGCACAGTGCGCCCTCATCATGTCATCCCGAGGGCGCTCCGGCGCCCTCGACGACCCCGTCCTGCGGCCCCGCCGCGCGTACCATCGGAGGCGAAGCCCGCGGCGGGATCCGGAGCACCGCGGACCGAGGACGCGCACAGGAGGCAGCACCATGACCGACCACCCGTCCCCGGACCGGGAGCGCGAGGAGCCCCACGAGACCACGCTGGGCGAGGAGGCGGTGCGCGACCGCGTCCCCTCGGGCGGCGGGCAGAGCCGCTCCCTCGACGCCACGGGGGAGATCGTCGTGGGCATCGACGGCTCCGAGCAGAGCCTCGGGGCACTGCGGTGGGCGGCCCGGGAGGCCCGCCGCCGCGGTCGTCCGGTGCGGCTGGTCACCGCGTACAGCCTGCCCGTGTTCTCCGGCTCGGGGTTCGACACCGGCTACGCCACCGTGGACGAGGCCGCCCTCACCCAGGGCGTCGAGGAGCTGCTGAACCACGCGGCGGACCAGGTCCGTGACGTGGGGGTCGAGCTGCGGGCGACCGTCGAGACCGGGGACCCCTCCGGGGCCCTGCTCGAGCTGAGCCGCACGGCGGAGCTGCTGGTCCTCGGCTCCCGCGGCCGGGGCGGTCTGCTGGGCCGGCTGCTCGGCACGGTCTCCACGGCGGTGCCGGCGCACTCGAAGTGCCCCACGGGCGTGGTCCCCCTGCCGTGGGCGCAGCAGCACCTGGGCGCGGAGGAGCTCACGAGCACCCGGGCCCTCGTGGACCGCGTGGTCGTCGGCTCGGACGGCTCCACCCAGGCCCGGGCGGCCATGCTCTACGCCGCGGAGGAGGCGCGCCTGCTCGGCGTGCCCCTGACGGTGCTGTGCGCGCTCCCGCCCGTGAGCGGGGCGCTCGCGTGGATGCCCACGGCGGTGGACTTCGAGGTGATGTACGACGACGTCGCGCGGGCGCTCAACGGCGGCGTCGCCTGGCTCGAGAGCTGGTTCCCCGACCTGCAGATCGGCTCGGAGCTCGCGGACGGCGCGCCGGTGCAGGTGCTGGTCGAGCAGACCCGGCGCAACGGGCTCGTGGTGATGGGCACGCGCGGCCGGGGCGGCTTCGCGGGGATGCTCCTGGGCTCCACCTCGCAGGGCGTGCTGCACAACGCCGCGGGACCCGTGCTGATCGTCCCGGACCGCTACGACGAGCGGATCGAGACCCGCAAGGACTTCGACTCCGACGACATCCGCCCCTGGGACGCCTGAGCGGGCCGGCTCAGCCCCACCCCAGTTCGTGCAGGCGCTCGTCGTCGATGCCGAAGTGGTGGGCGACCTCGTGGATGACGGTCACCGTGATCTCCTCCACGAGCTCCTCGCGCTCCGCGCACATGCGCTGCAGCGGACCCCGGTAGACGAAGATCCGGTCCGGCAGGGAGCCGGCGCCCCACCCGCCGTCCCGGGCGGTCAGGGGCACGCCCTCGTAGAGGCCGAGCAGCCCGGGGGAGTGCTCCGGCGGCTCCTCCTCGACCAGGATCACCACGTTGTCCATCGCCCGGAACAGGGCGTCCGGGATCAGGTCGATGGCGTCGTCGACGGCGCCGTCGAACTCCTCGCGGGTCATCTCGATCACGCTCTCCTTCCTACCCCACGAGCCCGGGCGCCGGCTGGGTCCCCGGGGGCAGTGCGAGAATTGTGCGGGATCCGCGCGAGCCTCTAAGCTGTACTCGGTTTCTCCCGTGTCACGGTCCTCGGTCGCCGAGGTCGTGGTCGTCGACGCGGGTGTCCGGCCCCCATCGTCTAGTGGCCTAGGACACCGCCCTTTCACGGCGGCGACACGGGTTCGAATCCCGTTGGGGGTACGCGATCGGAGGGTCCGCCCACCGATTTGCACAACCGGCGAGGAATGCTGGTAAGATCAGTCCTCGTTGGAAACAGCAAGGCCCTGTAGCGCAGCTGGTTAGCGTGCCGCCCTGTCACGGCGGAGGTCGCGGGTTCAAGTCCCGTCAGGGTCGCTCAGACGGCGTTCATCGAGTCGATGCGGCGCCGTCGCGGCATATCCGCTGCGGATGTGCCGGGGCTCTGTAGCTCAGTTGGTAGAGCGTACGACTGAAAATCGTAAGGTCACCGGATCGACGCCGGTCGGAGCCACCGCGGAAACCGCCGGTCCCCTCGAGGGGCCGGCGGTTTCTTCGTGCCGGGGGCCCTGCCGCCCGCTGCCAGCGGACACGGAGGTTCGCTCCCTACCCTGGGAGCCGTGACCCGGTATCCCCGTCGCCCGAGCCCCCGCGGGGCAGCAGCGGCCGCGCTGACCGCCCTGAGCCTGCTGGCGCTCACTGGCTGCGGCGCCGGCCCGCAGTCCTCCGGGCTCGTCCTCGAGCCGACCGCGGGCTCGCCCGCCCCGGTGCCGGCCGGGCCCACCGCGGAACCGGAGGCCTGCTTCGACGTGGCGAGCGCCTACACGGCGCTGACCCTCGTGCCGCTGTCCGGCGACGAGCCGGACCCCCACTTCCGCCCCCAGGGGGCGGCTGCCTCCGTGCGGGACCTCACCTCCCGGCTGCCCGCCGAGCTGCGCCCCGCGTTCGAGGACGCCGTGGCCGCCCTGGACGCCGCGGGCCCGTCCGTGCAGCCCGCCGAGCTGGCCGATCTGCAGCGGACGCTCGCGCCGGTCGGCGACTGGCTCCGCCGGGCGTGCGCGGAGCCCACCCCCTCGAACTGATCAGCAGCCTGTCTAGACTGGGGGGCAGGTCGCCCGGCCCGGGTGGCCCCGACGGGAGGAGCCGACATGACCGAGCACCGACGCGAGCAGGAACCGGGGCACGGGCCGGTCGACGACCAGCGCGAGGACGGCGTGGTCGTCGAGCCCGGCGCCGAGCTCGACCGCGACCTGGAGCAGCAGGGACTGGGCGCCGAGCGGCCCGGCGACGAGCAGGGGCGGCCGTGACCGGCCCCGCGCGGACGAGCGCGCTCGGACGGGCCGCGGCGACCGGCGCCGCGGCGGGGATCGCGGGGGCCGCTCTGATGGTGCTGGGGGAGAAGGCGGAGCAGGCGCTGACCCACCGGCCGGACTCCTACGTCCCCGCGCGCGCCCTGCTCACCCTGCTGGGGCGCCACCCCGGGGACCGCGAGCAGCCCACGGGCTGGAACTCCGCCATGCACTACGGCACGGGCGCCGCCCTCGGCGCCCTGCGCGGCGTGTGGGCCGTGACCGGCATCCGGGGTCCGCGCGCGAACGCCTGGCACACGGTGGTGCGGCTGGCCTTCGACCAGACCGTGGAGAACGCGACGGGGGTCGGGGCCCCGCCGTCGACCTGGCCGGCCGGCGAGCAGGCCGTGGACGTCCTGCACAAGGCGGGGTACTCCGTGGTCACCGGCGTGCTCGCGGACCGGCTGGTGGCGCCGGTGCTCGTGTCGGGCCGGGGGCGCACCAGCCACTGACCGGCGCGCCGGACCGGGCGTCCGCGACGAGCGGTCGTCCGCGGCGTGCCGGCGTGCGGCGCCGCACGCCGTGCGCCAGGACCGCCGGGTTCCCCGAGGCCGGGGGGCCCCCGAGGCCGGGGCCCCGAGGGCCGGCAGGACGGCTCAGGGGGCCAGGCGCCACCACACGGCCCGCTCGGGCCGCAGGACGCCGTCCTGCACGGCGTCCCGGCTGCTGAGCACGAGCGGCTCTCCGGCGGGCAGGGGGACGGGGGCGCCGCCCAGGTTCGCCGCCACGAGGACCCGCTCCCCTGCGCCGGTGGTGTTCACGAAGGACAGCAGGCCCGTCGCGGCGTCGTGGCTCGCGTGCCACGCGAAGGAGCCGCGGCCGAGACCGAGCTCCCGGCGCACCCGCAGCGCCGTGCGGTACACCGTGTGCGTGGAGTCGGGGACCCCCACCTGCCGGTCCGCCGCGAGCTGCGCGAACTCCTCGGGCTGCGGCAGCCACGGGTCGGCCCCGAAGCCGTGGCCGGGCTCTCCCGCGGCCCAGGGCAGCGGGACCCGGCAGCCGTCGCGGCCGATCTCCTCACCCCCGGTCCGGGCGAACGCCGGGTCCTGGCGCAGCTCGGCGGGCAGGCGGGTGTGGTCGGGCAGGCCCAGCTCGTCCCCCTGGTACAGGTAGGCGGAGCCGGGCAGGGCCAGCTCCACCAGCGCGGCGGCGCGGCCGCGGGCGAGGCCCTGCTCGTGGTCGGGCTGCTCGCTGTCCGCGTCGATCCCCTTGGGGTAGGCGATGGGGTCCGTGAGCCCGAAGCGGGAGACGTGCCGGACGGTGTCGTGGTTGGACAGCACCCACGTGGTGGGCGCGCCGACGTTCGCCGACTCCGCCAGGGAGTCCTCGATGGCCCGGGACATCCGGGCCCAGTCCCACCCGGCCACCAGGAAGTCGAAGTTGAACGCCTGGTGCATCTCGTCGGAGCGGACGTACATCGCCAGCCGGTGCGCCGGCTCGACCCACGCCTCGGCCACCAGCATCCGGTCGCCGTCGTACTCGGCGAGCACCCGGTGCCAGTCGCGGTAGACCTCGTGCACGCCGTCCTGGTCGAAGTAGGGGCTGCCGGTGCTCAGCGGGGTGTCCGGGGCGTCGTGCTCCCGCGCGTCGTGCTCGCCCTCGACCATGTGCACCTGGTGGTCCCAGTCCGGCAGCCCCTCGGCCTTCACGAGGCCGTGGGCCACGTCCACGCGGAAGCCGTCCGCGCCCCGGTCCAGCCAGAAGCGCAGGACGGAGCGGAACTCCTCCCACACCTCCGGGTTCTCCCAGTTGAGGTCCGGCTGGGTGCTGTCGAACAGGTGCAGGTACCACTGCCCGTCCGGCAGCCGGGTCCAGGCCTCGCCGCCGAACACGGAGCGCCAGTTGTTCGGCGGCAGCTCCCCGTGCTCGCCCCGGCCGTCCCGGAACATGTACCGGTCCCGCTCGGGGCTGCCGGGCCCGGCGGCCACGGCGGCCCGGAACCACTCGTGCTCGCTCGAGGTGTGGTTGGGCACCAGGTCCACGATCAGCCGCATCCCGAGCTCCGCCATCCGGGCGCGCATCCGGTCGAAGTCCTCCAGGGTGCCGAAGCGGGGGTCGACGTCCCGGTAGTCGGAGACGTCGTAGCCGGCGTCGTGCTGCGGCGAGACGTAGAACGGGGACAGCCACAGGGCGTCCACGCCGAGGTCCGCGAGGTAGTCCAGCCGGTCGACGATCCCGGGCAGGTCGCCCAGACCGTCACCGTCGGAGTCGTTGAAGGACCGGGGATAGATCTGGTAGATCACCGCGGAGCGCCACCACTCGCCCTCCTCGGTGGCGGGGGACTGGCTGACCTGCTGCGTCATGGGGGTGCTCCTCGGGTGCTTCGTCGGGGGTGTCCGGTGCGGGCGGCTCCGGTGCGGGGGCGTCCCCAACCTAGTCAGTCCCCGGGCGCGGTGTCACGGCGGCCGGCGCTGGGGCGGCCGGTGTCCGGCCGGGACCGCCCGGCCGGTGCACGACCACGTTGGTGGGGGCGAGGGCCAGGACGACGAGCGCGGCGGCGAGGACCGCCAGCCCGGTCCAGCCGGCGCCCGTCAGCCGTTCGCCGACGACGACGACGGCCAGGACCGCCGCGACGGCCGGTTCGGTCAGGGTGAGGGTCGTCGCCGTGCTCGGGCGCACCCGGGCGAGTCCCACGCCGAACAGGAAGTACCCGAGGAACATCGGCACCAGCGCCATGTACGCGGCCACGGCGAACGCCTGCCCCGAGGCCAGCAGGGGCGCCCCCGTGAGGGCGAGGACCGGGAGCAGGAGCGCCCCGCCGGCGCCGAAGACGGCGCCCATCGAGGCCGCGCGCCCCACCCCGTGGCCCATCAGCCGGTGCACCACCCACGAGTAGAGCGCGTACGTCGCCCCGGCCACCAGTCCGAGCCCGATGCCGGCGGCGGTGTCCGCGGCCGAGGCCCCGGACCCGCCAGCCCTCGACAGGCACAGCAGGCCGCTGCCGAGGACGCCCAGGAGCGCGGCGGTCATCCACCACCGGCTCAGGGGGCGGCGCTCGAGGACGCGCTCCAGGACGCCCGAGGCCAGCGGCGCGGAGGCCAGGGAGACGACCGTGCCGATCGCGACGCCGCCCAGGTGCATCGAGCTGTAGAACGCCAGCGGATAGACGGCCACGGCCGCGGCCCCGGCCGCCACCAGCCCGGCGTGCGAGCGCAGCGCCCGCCGCGAGCGGCGCAGGGCGGGCAGGGCGATCGCCGCCTGCAGCAGCCCGCCCACGCCCAGGGCGGCGGCCCCGATCGCCAGCGGACCCGCGCCGGGGGCGAAGGTCGCCGCGGTCCCGGTCGTGCCCCACAGGACCGCGGTGAACAGGATGGCCGCGACGCCGAGGCCGGCGTGGCGCCCCGTGCGCCCCACGGCGCGGCTCACGGTGCCGCTCACGGTGCCGCGCACGGTGCGACCGGCACGTCGGTGGTCGTCGTGCGGGCGTGCGCGCGGACGCGGAGCGGCGCCGGGCGCTGCGGGTGTGCGGTCATGGGCGGGCTCCTGTCGGTCGACGGTCCAATCTACCCAGGGCGGGCGACGGGCGCCCCGGGCGCGGTGCGCCGGGCGCAGCCGCGTTCGCGGAAGCCGGCCCGCCCCCGTCCCGGGCGGGCCGCGTGGTAGAAGAGGGCATGACCACTCCGACGCGCGCGTTCGCGCCTCCCTGCGGGCCGGTGCGCGGCCGGGTCGACGGCGACGTCGTCCGGGCGACCGGGATCCCGTACGCCACGGCGGACCGGTTCGCCGCGCCCGTCCCGGTCGCGGACCGGGAGGAACCGTTCGACGCCACCCGCCCGGCCCCGGCCTGCCCCCAGGCGCACTCACCCTTCCTCACCGGGGTCCTCGGCGACACCCTCGCCGGGCTCCCGCGGGACGAGCACTGCCAGCGGCTGTCGGTGACCCTGCCCCTCGAGCGGGGGCCGGCGGAACGGCTGCCGGTGATGGTCTGGATCCACGGCGGCTCCTACACCACCGGGGCCGGGGACGCCCCGATCATGGATCCCCGCCCCCTGGTCGCCGAGCAGCGGGTCGTGGTCGTGAGCGTCACCTACCGGCTGGGACTGTTCGGCTACCTCGGCGCGGGCCGGGGCCGCCCCGCCAACCTCGGTCTGCTCGACCAGCTAGAGGCCCTGCGCTGGGTGCGGCGCAACATCGCGGCCTTCGGCGGCGACCCGGACCGGGTGACCGTGTTCGGCCAGTCCGCCGGGGGCGACGCCGTGGCCCATCTCATGGCCGTCCCGGGCGCGGAGCTGCTGTTCCGCCGGGCCATCCTGCAGAGCCCTCCGCTGGGCATCGCCCGCGGCCGGGCGGCGATGACCGCGGCGATGGCGGGCGCGGCCGGTGCCGTCACCGCGGGGACGCCGGCCGCGGAGGTGGTGGCGCTGCAGGCCGAGGTCGAGGCCGGCGCGTCCTCCTTCGGGCTCCGGGGCCGGATGCCGTTCGGCACCCAGTACGGCCACCACCCCCTGCCCGCCGAGGAGGGCGTCGAGGCAGCCTGGGACCGCGTGGCCCCGCACATCGACGTGCTCATCGGCCACACCGCCGAGGAGGCCCGGCTCTACCTGCCCACGCTGCCCCTCCTCCACCGGGTCACCCGCGTCCCGCTGCTCGGCCCCGTGCTCCGCCGCGCCGTCGTGGGGCAGGTGACCGCGGCCGTCCACGGCCGGGCCGTCCGCCGGTTCGCCGCCCGGCACGCCCGGGCCGGAGGCCGCGCCCACACCTACCTGCTCACCTGGAGCGCGCCGGGCAGCCCGTACGGATCCGCCCACACGGTCGACCTCCCGCTCCTGTTCGGCGACGAGGCCGCATGGGCCGGCACCGGGCTGCTCGCCGGGGCCCCGTGGGAGGACGTCCAGGCCCATGGCCGGCGCCTCCGGCGGCTGTGGGCCGGCTTCGCCCGCGGGGAGCCGCTGGCGGACGCCGGGGCGGTCCCCGGCGTCCTGCGCTACCGCGCGGCCACGGGTGCACGACCCCTCGAGCGCGTCCTCGGCTGTGTCCTCGGCGCGGTGCGCCGCGCTCAGGGCGCTGCGGGCACCTCCCGCGCCCCGGTGCGGGCGCTGCGCCGGGCCGCGTCCAGCACCGCGGCGACGGCCACGGCGTCCCACGGGTCCACGGGGGCCTCGCCGTCGCCGAGGAGCCACCGGGCCACGGCCCGGTAGAAGTCGGCGGGCTCGCCGGGGGCGGTGGGCACGGGGTCGGTCCCGGTGCCCCGGACGAGCAGACCCGTCATGCCCTCCCCGGGGTCCAGCGGGTCGAAAGGGCCGGGGCTGTCGGCGTGCCCGGCCACGAGGTAGGCGCCGGCCGAGCCGAGCACCCGGGTCCGGGGCCCCGGCGCCCCCACGAGGCTCCCGGCCCACAGGTGGCTGATCGTGCCCGAGGCGTGGTCCAGGGCCAGGAAGACGTCGTCCTCGGCCGGGGTCGTCAGCGCGCGTAGCTCGGCCCGCACCGCGGCCACCGGCCCGAACAGCTGGATCGCCGCGTCCACGAGGTGCGGACCGAGGTCGAGCAGCAGCCCGCCGCCCCGGCCGACCGCGTTCTCCCGCCACCGGTCCTTGGGCACCGGGCGCCACCGCTCCCAGCGGCGCTCGAACCGGTGCACGTCCCCGAGGTGCCCCTCGGCGAGCACCCGGGCCAGGGTCAGCTGCTCGCTGTCCCAGCGCCGGTTGTGGAAGACCGTCAGCGGGGTCCCGGTCTCCTCGGCGCGGCGGACCACGGCCACCGCGCCCTCGTGGTCCATGGCCAGCGGCTTGTCGACCACCACGGGGATCCCGGCCTCCAGGCCGGCCAGCGCGTGCTCCACGTGCAGCCCCGTGGGCGAGGCGACGACCAGCACGTCGGGCCGCGAGCGCTCCAGCAGCCCGGGCAGGTCCCGGTGCACCTGCACCCCGGGCCAGTCGGCGCCCGCGCGGGCGGCCCGCTCCGGGTCGCCGGTGACGACGTCGGTGACCCGCCCGCCGGCCCGCCGCAGCAGGTCCCCGTGGAAGTCCCGCCCGGCCATGCCGTACCCGACGAGTCCGGCGGTGAGCACTCGTCCTGCACCCTGATCAGTCATGCGGTCACGATAGCCCCTGGCACCGGGCCGCACCGGGCCGCTACGGCCCGTCCGGGCCCGCGATCTCGTCGTCGACGAAGCGGGGCGCGGCCGCGACGCCGCCGGCGACGACGAGGAGCACCGCGGTGCCCATCAGCAGCAGCAGGGGAGCGGTCCAGCTGCCGGTGGCCTCGTGCAGGGCGCCGACGGCGAAGGGCCCGGCCGCCGCGAGCAGGTAGCCCACCGGCTGGGTGAACCCGGACAGCTGCGCGGTCACCCGGGGGTCCCGGGAGCGGGCCGTGAGCAGCGCCAGGGCGGTGGGGAACGCGAAGCCGCCCACCCCCAGGAGCAGGGCCCAGGCCCAGGGTGTGGTGGCGGGCGCCAGCAGCAGGCCGGAGTAGCCGGCGACCATGCAGACGCCCAGGCCCACGATCCACCGCCGCAGGCGCGGTGAGCGGGCCACCAGGACGGGCATGAGGAGCCCTCCCGGGATGCCCATGGCGGCGATGAGGGCGGCCATCAGCCCGGCCTGGGCCTGGCCCAGGCCGCCGTCGCGGTAGATCTGGGCCACCCAGCCGAACTGGACGTAGGCGTGCATCGACTGGATGCCGAAGTAGACGCACAGCGCCACGGCGGTGCGGGAGCGGAGGATCGAGGTGCCGCGGCCGGGACGCAGGGCGCGGCCGGGGGTCGTGGCGGGCTCGCGCCGGTCGCGGACGGTGACCAGGACCCAGGGGACCACGGCGGCCAGGGCCACGAGGCCCCAGAGGCCCAGTGCGGCACGCCACCCGTCGGGCCCGCTCGCGGCCAGCGGCCCGGCCGCCAGCAGGGGCAGCGTGGCGCCGACGGCCAGGCCGGTCGTGTAGAGGGAGTTCAGCGCCGCCGTGCGCCGGCCCCCGTGGCGCTTGATGAACGCCGGCACCAGGATGTTGCCGACGGCCATGCCGGCGAAGCCCAGCACGGACAGGAGCAGGAACACCGGCACCGATCCCGTGACCGGCCGGGCCAGCAGCCCGGCGGCGACCAGGACCAGACCGGCGGTGACGGCACCGCTGATGCCGGTCCTGCGCGAGAGCGCGGCCGCGCACGCCCCCGCCGCGGCGAACGTGAGCCCGGGCAGGGCGGTCAGCACCCCGGCCATCGTGGGGCTCAGCCCCAGTCCCTGCTGCACCTCCGCGAGCACGGGCCCCACGGAGGTGGCCCCGGGGCGGAGATTGACCGCCACGACCGCCACCGCGAGCACCACCAGCCACCCCGGCACGCGGGGCGGGACGGCGGAACGGTCAGGGGGCGGGGTGGACGGGCGCACCGGCCTGTTCTATCACGGGGTGCGGCGGCACCGGGGCGCGGGCCGGACGGAGCGGTCCGCTCAGCCCTCGCAGTCGGTGCAGTACCGCGTCTCGCCGGACTGGCGGGCCAGCTGGGAGCGGTGCCGGACCAGGAAGCAGGAGGCGCAGGTGAACTCGTCGACCTGTTCCGGGATGACGGCCACGGTGAGCTCTTCGTGGGAGAGGTCGGCGCCGGGCAGGTCGATGCCCTCGGCGGTGTCGAAGTCCTCGGCGTCGATGACCGCGGTCTGGGTGGTGGCGCTGCGCTGGACCTGGATCGCCTCCAGGGACTCGTTGGCCGGCTCGTCCTCGGGCCGGGTGCGCGGGGCGTCGTAATCGGTGGCCATGATGTGGTGCGTCCTCCTGGAACGGGGTGGTGCTGTGCAGAGGGTGCCCTGCACGGAAGGACCAGAGTGTACCCCTACGACATGGGCAACTGTCGAGTCCCCGCGCGTCCCGGCGAAGTCCGGCGTCTCGGGCGTGATCCTCGTCGCACCCCGGAGGGGCCCGGATCGGTCCCTGGCGCGCCGCGCAGGACGCCGCCCGGCCCTGGTCCGGTGTCAGCTGGCGCTCTCCAGGTGCGCGAGGCGCAGCCAGCGGTGCATGAGCCGGCGGAACGCCACGGCGGCGCCGTGGGCGTCCCGCGCGGCCAGCAGCTCCACGGCGTCCGAGAAGTCCTGCGGACTCTCGTCCGGCTGGAACGGGTCAGCGAGCGAGCCGTAGTGCAGGACCACGAGGGAGTTGGCGGAGAACGCCCCGAGCCACCGGCCCAGGTGCGTGAGGTCCTCGGCGAGGTCCTCGAGGTCCTCGCCGCCCGCGTCCTCCACCACCTGCGCGGCGCGCACCACGCGACGGGTCGCGAGGTCCACCGGCACCGCGCACCGGTGCACACGGTTGCCGTGGTGGAAGCTCTCGGTGTGGTCCTGAGCGGTGAAGAGGGAGAACCACGCCATGGGGACGGTGAACGCCGACTGGCGCGCGTGCACGGGCACGAAGTGCTCCCGGCTCACGCGATCGCCCGCGGCCCGGACGGCGTCCTCGGGGATGAGCAGGTTGGGCAGGGGCTGGCCGCCCTCCTCCTCGGCGAGCGCCACGAGCCGCAGCGAGCGCCGCAGCCGCTGCGGGGGGTGGTAGACGGGGAAGTCCCCGACCCCGGCCGCGAGCATGTCCCGGCCCCGGGGCGCCGCGGAGAACGGCAGGGTCCACAGCGGCTCCACGGCCGGGGGCAGGGGCTCCTGGCCCGGCTCGGCCAGGCGGGCGAGCTGCTCGGTCAGCTCGTTGACCCCGGCCTCCTCGGGGGACAGGGCCCGGGGCACCAGCGGGGCGTACACGGCGTCGAGCTCCTCGGCGGGCACGTACACCCGCAGGGCGAACTGGTGGGGGATCCCGGTGGCCGAGCGGAACGTCCGGCCGACCTGCAGCAGCTGGGCCACGGCGGCTCAGGCGATCTCGACGACGACGGGGGCGTGGTCCGAGGCGCCCTTGCCCTTGCGCTCCTCGCGGTCGATCGACGCGTCGGTGACGCGGCCGGCCAGGGCGGGGGAGTAGAGCTGGAAGTCGATGCGCATGCCCTCCTTCTTCGGGAAGCGCAGGCCCTTGTAGTCCCAGTACGTGTAGACGCCCGGGCCGGGGTGCCGGGGGCGGACCACGTCCAGGTAGCCGGCCTCCTCGAGGAAGGCGCGGAAGGCTGCGCGCTCGGGCGCGCTGACATGGGTCAGGCCGTTGTCGAGGAAGAACTGCATGTCCCACACGTCCTCGTCCTGCGGGGCCACGTTCCAGTCGCCCACCAGGGCGACCTGCGCCGTGGAGTCCTCGTCGACCCACTGCTTGGCGTGGTCCTTGAGCACGCGCAGCCACTCCAGCTTGTAGGGCATGTGCGGGTCCTCCAGGCCGCGGCCGTTGGGGACGTAGAGGGACCAGACGCGCACGCCGGCGCACGTGGCGCCGATCGCCCGGGCCTCCTGCACGGGCTCCTCGCCGGGCTTGCCGAAGGCCGGCTGGTCCGGGAAGGTGCGCTCGACGTCCTCGAGGCCCACCCGGGAGGCGATCGCCACGCCGTTCCACTGGCTGAGGCCGAAGTGGGCGACGTCGTAGCCCATGTACTCGAAGAGCTCCCAGGGGAAGTTGTCGTCCTTCGCCTTGGTCTCCTGCATGGCCAGGACGTCCACGTCCGAGCGCTGCAGCCACGCCTCCACACGATCGGCGCGGGCGCGGACGGAGTTCACGTTCCAGGTGGCGATCCTCATGGGCCCCACGTTACCGGCTGCCCCGGACGGGAATTTTCAGCACCCCTTGCGCAGCACCGGTTCAGGTGCCATGGTTAGTTACATAACTAATGAACCAGTGAGGGGGAGGGCCGTGATCGCCGACGACCGCCCGATCTTCCAGCAGATCGCCGAACGGATCTGCGCCGACATCCTCGCGGGCGCCTATCCGGAGGAGACCCAGGTCCCGTCCACCAACGAGTTCGCCGCCTTCTACCGGATCAACCCGGCCACCGCCGGCAAGGGCGTCAACCGGCTCGTGGACCGGGGGATCCTCTACAAGCGCCGCGGCATCGGCATGTTCGTCGCCGCCGGCGCCCGGGAACGGCTCCTCGAGCAGCGGCGGCAGGAGTTCGCCGACCGCTACGTGGCACCGCTCGTCACCGAGGCGCACTCCCTCCGGCTCCCGCCGGGGGACGTCCTCGACCTCGTCCGCTCCGCCCTCGGCCGGTCCGAGGCCGCCGCACCGACCCGTCAGGAGTCCACCCCATGAACGGCACGCCAGCCCCCATCGTCGCCCTGCGCGGCGTCTCCCGCACCTACCGGGAGACCCGGGCCCTCGACGGCGTCGACCTCGACCTCGCCCCGGACCGGATCTACGGACTCGTGGGGCGCAACGGCTCCGGCAAGACCACCCTGCTGTCCGTGATCGGCCAGCAGGTCCGCCCCGACCGGGGCGGGCGGGTCGAGCTGTTCGGCCGTCCCGGGTGGGAGAACCCCGAGGCGCTCTCCCGCACGGTGCTGCTGCGGGACCGGCAGCGCTACCCCGAGGAGTTCCGGGTTCGCCACGTCCTCGACGCCGCGCCGGCGTTCTACCCCGGCTGGGACGAGGAGCTCGCCCGCGGTCTCGCCGAGGACCTCCGGCTCCCGTCGCGGACCAGGATCAAGAAGCTCTCCACGGGTCAGCACACGGCCCTCGGCATCGTCCTGGGCCTCGCGTCCCGCGCGGAGCTCACGATGCTGGACGAGCCCTACGGCGGGCTGGACCCGGTGGCCCGGGAGCTGTTCTACGACCGGCTCCTCGAGGACTTCGCGCGGCACCCGCGCACCGTGGTGATCTCCACGCACCTGGTCGACGAGGTCGCCAACCTCCTCGACCACGTCCTGCTCCTCGACCGCGGGCGGCTCGTGCTGGACGCCGGTCTCGAGACCGCCCGCGCCAGCGCCCACACGGTCGCGGGGCCCGCCGCCGACGTCGCCGGCTACCTGGCCGAGCGGCGCCTCGAGCAGCAGGTCTCCCGCGAGCAGCGGATCGGGGCGCTGCGCACCGTGACCGTGGCGGCGCCCCACGACGACGACGCCCGGGCGGCCGCCGCGCGCCACGGGATCGAGATCGACGCCGTCTCCCTGCAGTCGGCCGTGGCCGCCCACGGGCTCGTCCCGGTGCCCGCCGACCAGCTCCAGAACGCCTGAGAGGACCTCCGCCATGTCACGACTCACCCCTGTCCTCAAGCTCAACACCGTCAACCGGTCCGCCGGGGTCTGGATGGTCGTGGGCGTGATCACGGTGTCCGGGCTGCTCAGTCTGCTCGCCGGGGTCGTGCTGCACGTGGTCCTGGGCGCCCCGCTGGGCGCCGTGGCCGAGGGCCTGCGCTACAACCAGGTCCTGCTCTGGTGGCCCGGGATCGCCCTGCTCGTCCACGCCGCCCAGGTGATCGGCACGAGCACGCCCCTCGCCCTGGCGCTGGGGGCCACCCGCCGGTCGATGTGGTGGGGCTCGGTGCTGACGTTCGTGCTCCACGCCCTGCTGGCCGCGGCCGTCCTCACCGCGTTCCTGCTCCTGGAGCGCGCCACCGGCGGCTGGTTCCTGGGCCTGCCCGCTTTCGACGTCCGCGTCTTCGCCGGAGGGTCCCCGGCGTGGGCCCTCCTCGTGGCGTTCCTGGTCTACCTCGGGGCGCAGCTGGTCGGGGCGGTCTTCGCCACGGTGTACGTCCGGGGCGGCCCCGTGGCGCTGACGCTGTCCATCATCGGGACCGTCGTGACGACCCTGGCCGTGCTGGTGTGGGCCGCCGCGACCGGAGCGGGCTCCGCCGCGGCCGTCGGCGCGGGTTCCGCGGGGGTCCCGGCGGGACTCGTGCTCCTGGCCGCGGCGGCGCCCGTGCTGCTCGCGCTGCTGGGCTGGGGCCTGTACCGCCGGGTCTCCGTCCGCTGAGCACCCCGGCGCGGCCAGCGCCGCCGCGCCGGGGGACCAGGGGTTTCCCCGCGCGCCCTTCCACCGGGTGGTTGCACATGCTAATTTCCTGCTGGCCCGTGCCCCCGGCGGCGCCGCCCCCAGCAGGGAGAGACCCCCATGAACCTCGCACGGACCGCGCTCGTCGTGTCCACCACCTTCGCCCTCCTCCTCGGCGGAGTTCCGGCGGCGCTCGCAGCCCCGACTCCTCCGGTCGATCTGCCCGAGCTGTCCGGTCCGGCCGAGCCGGCCGCCACCGCGGGCGCGCCCGCCCTGAGCCTGCACGGCGGCTCGGGCACCGACGCCGCCCCGGCCGGGGTTCCGGCGCCGGCGGCCGCGGAGGACCCGGCCGCCGGCGGCCTGGCCGGGGCGGCGTCGGCCGGCGCCCACCCGACCACGGTCGAGGACATCACCGAGGCCTTCAAGATCGTCAACGACCACCGCGGCCAGGCGAGGCGCGCCCCGCTGGTCTACAACACCGCGCTGTCCCGCAACGCCCAGCAGTGGGCGGAGACCATGGCCGGGGCCCGCAAGGAGTCCCGCAACCCGGACCCCTGGGCGGGCGCCCCTGCCGGCGGGATCCGGATGGACCAGTACTACGGGAAGGGCGTCTTCACCGGCCCCTTCGAGGGCGTCGAGGCGGTCGAGGCGCTCGCGCACTACCTGCTGGACTTCTTCCCCCGCAACGGGACCGACCAGTTCGCCCGGGACCTGACCCACCTCGGGATCGGGGTCAGTCACGTCGCCACGTCGGGCTCGGGTGGTCCCGGGTGGGAGACCTACCTGACGATCTACTACTACGCCTATCCGGCCGGGCAGGCCGTGCCCGGGACGGTCGCGAGCCCGGCGCAGGGGTTCGTGCCGCCGGTGACGGCACCCCCAGTGACGGCGCCGTCCTACGCAGTCCGGGGGGCGATCGGCACCAAGTACCACCGTCTGGGCGGGGCGGCCGTGCTCGGGGAGCCCACCATGAACGAGCGCGGCGGCCTGATCGAGGGCGGCGTCTACCAGCAGTTCCGGAAGGGCACCCGCACCACCACCGTCTACTGGGCCCCCGGCTACGGCGCGATGGCCGTGAAGAACTACGGATCCATCGGCGGCCGGTGGGTCGCGGCCGGCCGGGAGCACCACTTCGGCCTGCCCGTCACGGACGAGCGCCCGGCCACCAGTGGGGCGTACCAGGTCTTCCGCCGCGACGGTCGCTCCACCATGCTCCTGTGGAGTCCCGGGACGGGCTCCCGCGCGGTCAAGCAGTACGGGGCCATCGGGCGGGCCTGGAAGGCCGCCGGCTCCGAGCGCGGCTGGGGCTTCCCCGTCACCGACGAGTACCGCTACGGCGCCGAGGTGCGCCAGCGCTTCTCGAAGGGCGTCACCGTCCACTACGCCGCGGGGCGCACCTGGGCCACCCGCTGAGCCCGAAGCGGTTGAAGTCGGTCTCTCCGTGCGGTGGGATCGGCCGAGCCGGGGGTGTTCCGACGTGGCGCGCACGGTTCGTCGGATCGTCCGGCGGTTCCACCGCGGTTCCGGCCCTGGTGACCTGAGGGGATGCTCAGGGGAAACGGCTGCGGGTCGTTCCCGGCCGTGGGCAACAGGCGCGCTCGCGCGGCCGGTCCGGACCACCTCACCACGACACCGGCCTCGGGGAGCCGGGCCCAGGAGGCCGCGGGCTCGCCGGTCTCAGAATGGCGGGGGGTCATCGGGCGGGAGGTCGTCGAGCCGGAGGCCGCCGGGCGGAGGATCAGCGGCCGGACCCACGGGCGGAGGGTTGCCGGGCGGCCGGCCGGTGGCCGGGGCGCTCCGGCAGTCGGGTGCGGTGCCGGCAGCGGTGTGCTCGGGTTCGGGGCGGGCAGCCGTGTGCTCGGGTGCGGTGCGGTGCACGAGCCCGCCCGGTGAGGTCCACTCCAGGACCGCGGCGTGCCCGGCCGCGCCCCCGGCCGTTCCTCCGGGCGGGCTGCCGTCCGTGCCCGGGGCGGTGCCGTCGTGCGGGCCGGGGGTGATCCGCCGCACCGACCAGGCCCCGAGGTGGCCGTGGCGGTGCTTGACCCGGTGGTGGTGGCGGCACAGGGCGGCCAGGTTGTGCTCGGCCGTGGGCCCGCCCCGGGCCCAGGCCACCGTGTGGTCGAGATCGCAGGCCTCGGACCGGCGCCGGCACCCGGGGAAGCGACAGGTCCCGTCGCGCAGCTCGACCAGCCGGCGCAGGTCCCGGGGCACGGCGTAGACGGTCCGGTCGTGGTCGAGGACCACTCCGGTCACGGGGTGGGTCAGCACCCGGTGCCACGCCCCGGCCCCGGCGGCCAGCTGACGGGCCACCTCCGCGCTGATGGGCCCGTAGCCCGACAGCACCGGAACCCCGTCCCCGGCCGACTCGCCCCCGGCCGTGCCGGCGCACGTCAGCACCGAGACCGGGACCAGCACGCTCACCCGGGCCCGCACTCCGCGCGGAAAGCCCGGCTTCTCCGGCAGGACCCCGTCCAGCAGCAGGTCCGCCAGCACGTCGGCCCGCAGCTCCGACACCGAGCGCGGCACGGACTCTTCCTGATCCTGCGGTCCCGGCCGCCCCGATCGTGCGGGGTCCGGGACGTCCTGGCCCAGCAGCCGGGCCAGGTCCTCGAGCCGGTCGTGCACGGCCAGGGCCACCGGGGCCTCCAGCAGGGCGTGCAGCCAGGCCGTGCCGTCGGCGGCCGGCTCCACCCACACCGCCCGGGCCCTGCGCGCGGCGCGGCGGGCGCGTTCCTCGGCGCCGGCCACGAGCACGGCCCGCCGGGTGCGGGCGGTCGCGCGCAGCTGCGCGGCGGTGGCGTGCGGGGCCCGGTCCAGCAGCTCGGCGATCAGCCGGCCGACGGCCGCCACCGGCGGCGGGTCGCACCGGCCGGGGGCCCAGGTCGGGGCCTGGGTGATCAGCTCACGCCACTGATCGACCAGCACCGCGGCCTGGGGCGAGCCGATCCGGCCCTCCTCCAGGGCGGTGAGGACCTCCGGGAGCATCTCGGCCAGCAGCACGGCGTCCTCCACCCGCCGCCGGGCCGTGCCCGCCGGCAGCCGCAGGGCCGGACCGACCTCGGCCGCGACGTCCACGAGCAGCTGGTGCTCCGCCTCGGCCAGCGGGCTCAGCGGGTCCGGGCGGAGGAACCCGCCGGCGGCGATCTCGGCCTCGGCCTGCGCCATCGCCTGGAACCGGGCCGCCGTGCGCGCCGCCTGCCCGGCCAGCCACAACCGGTGGATGCAGCGCACTTGCGCGCCCACCGCCCGCGCCTCCGCCGCCGCGGCCTCCACCAGACCCGCCGCGGCAGCCCGCACCTCGGCGGCAGGCCCGGGAGCGCCCTGCACCGCGGTGTCGTGCACCTCGGCGAGCACCGGCCGCGCCGGAGACTCCTCCCCGGCCACCGGGGTCCGGGTCCGCCGCTGCGCCGTCGCCGTCATGGAACCATTCTCCCCAGCACCTCAGACTCGCTAAGCCGACGGGCCCCGACGACGACGGAGCCGCGCACCCCGATCGGGGTGCGCGGCTCCGTGGTGGTGCGGGTGCTTCGGGCGTCAGGAGCGCCACCAGTCGTCGAGGATCGTGGCGGGGGTCGTGCGCTTGTGCCGGGTGATGCGCCAGCGGTGCTCGATCTGCTCGGCCACGGCGTCGGCGACCTCGCGGCCCTCGAGGTAGTCGTCGATGTCGTCGTAGGACAGCCCGAGCTCGGCCTCGTCGGTCTGGCCCGGGGCGTCGTCGAGCAGGTCGGCGGTGGGGGCCTTCGCCCACAGCCGCTCCTCGGCGCCGAGGGTCTTCGCGAGGAGCCGGTTCTGCCGCTTGTCGAGCCCGAACAGCGGCAGCACGTCCGCCCCGCCGTCGCCGTACTTGGTGAAGAACCCGGTCACGGACTCGGCGCCGTGGTCGGTGCCGATCACCAGGTAGTTGTGCTCCCCGGCGATCGCGTACTGCGCGATCATCCGCATCCGGGCCTTGATGTTGCCCTTGTTGAAGTCGGAGATCTCCCGGTCCGTGGCGCCCTCGAAGCCGTGCTCGAAGCCGTCCACCGCCGGGGCGATGTCGTAGGTGATGGTGCGGTCGGCGGCGACGAAGCGCAGGGCCGCCTGGGCGTCCTCCTCGTCGTGCTGCTTCCGGTGGGGCAGGCGCACGCCCACGAACTCCGCCTCGCCGCCCTCGGCGCGCACCCGCTCGACCGCCAGCTGGGCGAGCCGGCCGGCCAGCGTGGAGTCGAGGCCCCCGCTGATGCCGAGCACGAAGCCCTTCGTGCCGCTGGCCCGCAGGTAGTCGCAGAGGAAGCCGACGCGCGCCTCGATCTCCTGCTCGGGGTCGATCTCGGGCTTCACGCCCATCTCTTCGATGATTGCTGCCTGCAGTGTCCGCATGGGCCCATGCTAGTGCGGGCCGCGCCCGGGCGGGCAAGGGGAACACGGTCCCGGAACGGCGGGGCCCTTGCGTAGGATGCGGGCCATGCCCCCGCACCGGAGCCGCCCCCGGGAGCACCGGATCCGACCGACCGAGCGAACCAGGAGCGCAGCATGAGCGAGCAGCACGGGACCGACCGCCGGAACACCGCCGAGGACACCCCTGGGAACACCTCCGGGAACACCTCACGGAACGTCTCGGGGAGCACGTACGAGAACATCCTGGTCGAGACCCGCGGGAGGGTCGGGATCATCACCCTGAACCGGCCGCGGGCGCTCAACGCCCTCGACGCCGCGACCCTGCGGGAGGTCGTCGCCGCGTCCACCGCCCTGGACACCGACCCGGGGATCGGGGCGATCGTCCTCACCGGCTCGGAGAAGGCCTTCGCCGCCGGCGCCGACATCAAGGAGATGGCGGGGCGCAGCGCCCCGGAGATGTACCTCGCGGACTGGTTCGCGGGCTGGGACGCCTTCACCCGGGTGCGCACCCCCGTGGTCGCCGCGGTCTCGGGCTACGCCCTGGGCGGGGGGTGCGAGCTCGCGATGATGTGCGACCTGCTGATCGCCGCGGACACGGCCCGCTTCGGGCAGCCCGAGATCAACCTCGGGGTGATCCCCGGGATGGGCGGCTCCCAGCGCCTGGCCCGTGCGGTGGGCAAGGCCAAGGCCATGGACATGGTCCTCACCGGCCGGCACCTCGACGCCGCGGAGGCGGAGCGGGCGGGTCTCGTCTCCCGCGTGGTGCCCGCGGCGGACCTGCTGGCGGAGGCCCTGGACGTCGCCGGGACCATCGCGGCGAAGTCCCTGCCCTCGGTCCTCGCGGCCAAGGAAGCCGTGGACACCGCGTTCGAGACCACCCTCGCGCAGGGCGTGCACCTCGAGCGGCGGCTCTTCCACGCGCTGTTCGCCACCGAGGACCAGAAGGAGGGCATGGCCGCGTTCGCGGAGAAGCGCGAGCCGCGGTTCACGCACCGCTGAACCCCCGCCGCGGCCGGGTGCCGCCCGGCCGCGGGAGCTAACGTGGTGCCATGCCTCAACCGTCGAACGATGCCTCCTCCTGGCAGGTCCGCGAGTCCGCCCTCGACCCCGGCGCGCACGGCGCCCTGGAGTCCGTCTTCGCCCTGTCCAACGGGTACGTCGGGATCCGGGGCACGCTGGACGAGGCGCAGCCCAGCGCCTCCCGCGGGACCTTCCTGGCCGGGGTCTACGAGTACCACCCGCTGTCCTACCCCGAGGGCGGCTACGGGCACCCGGAGCACGGGCAGGCCATCATCGGCGTGGCCGACGGGAGCACCGTGCGCCTGCAGGTGGACGGGGTGCCGCTGGACGTCCGGGAGTCCCCGCCGGAGCAGCACGACCGCGTGCTCGACCTGCGCGCGGGCACGCTGCGCCGCGAGACGGAGTGGGTCACCCCGCGCGGCGCCCGGATGCGCCTGACGTCCACCCGCCTGGTCTCGCTGACCCAGCGCTCCGTCACGGCGATCCGCTACGAGGTCGAGGCGCTGGACCGCACGGTCCAGGCGGTGCTGCGCTCCGACCTGGTCGTCAACGGCACCCCGCCCAAGGTGGAGAACGAGGACCCGCGCGTGGCCGCGGTCCTGGAGCAGCCGTTCCACGCCCGCCTCAGCCGCTGCCACGAGACCGGCGGCGTCCTGGTCCACCGCACCCACGGGAGCGAGATCGGGGTGGCCGCGGCGGTCGAGCACGAGGTCGACATGCCGGCCGGCGGCGCCGTGAGCACGCAGTGCGACGACGACCAGGTGGTCACCACCCTCGTGACCGACCTCCGGCCCGGGCAGCGGGTGGGGTTCGTCAAGTACCTCTGCCACGCGTCCTCGGACGCGGACCCCTCGGCCGACCTGCGGGAGCAGGTGCTCGCCGCGATGACCGGGGCGCGGCGGCGCGGCTGGGACGGGCTGCTCGCCGACCAGCGGGCGGAGCTGGACGAGTACTGGGACAGCGCCGAGGTGGAGATCGACAGCGACCCCGAGCTGCAGCTGGCGATCCGCTTCGACCTGTTCCAGCTCCTGCAGGCGGCGGCCTGCGTCAGCCGCGCCCCGGTCGGGGCGAAGGGGCTGACCGGCGGCGGGTACAGCGGGCACACCTTCTGGGACATCGAGGGCTTCGTGCTGCCGGCCCTGGCGCTGCTGCGCCCCCGGGACGCCGCCCGGCTCCTGCAGTGGCGCTCCTCGACCCTGGACCGGGCCCGGGAGCGGGCGCAGGTCCTGGACCTGGGCGGCGCCTCCTTCCCGTGGCGCACCATCGACGGGCACGAGACGTCGGCGTACTGGCCGGCCAGCACCGCGGCCATGCACGTCAACGCCGACATCGCGCGGGCCTTCCGCTGGTGGGCCGACGCCACCGGCGAGGACCTCACCGAGGTCGGCGGGGTCGACGTCCTGGTGGAGACGGCGCGCGTGTGGGCGGCCATGGTGCACGAGGACCACGAGGGCGGCATCCACCTCCTCGGCATGACCGGGCCGGACGAGTACACCGGCGTGGTGGACGACAACGTCTTCACCAACCTCATGGCCCGGCGCAACCTCCGGGCGGCCGCCGACGCGTGCGAGGAGCACCCCGAGCACGTGGGGCGGCTCTCCGTGACGGCGGACGAGCTCCAGCGGTGGCGGGCCCTGGCGGACGCGATCCACATCCCCTACGACGCCGTGCGCGGCGTGCACCCCTCCAACGAGGGGTTCACGACCTACCGCGAGTGGGACTTCGAGGCCAAGCGCGACGGCTACCCCGTGGAGGAGCACTTCCACTACGCCAAGATCTACCGCCGCCAGATCGTCAAGCAGGCGGACCTGGTCCTCGCCCTGTGGTGGTGCGCCGAGGCGTTCACCCCGGAGCAGACCGCCCGGGACCTGGACTACTACGAGCAGCGCACCGTCCGCGACTCGTCCCTCTCGGCCTGCGTGCAGGCCGTGGTCTGCGCCCGTGTGGGCCACCTGGACCTCGCCCTCGAGCACCTGCGCGAGTCCGCCCTCGTGGACCTGCGGGACATCCAGCAGGACGCCGAGCAGGGCCTGCACCTGGCCTCCGCCGCCGGGTCGTGGCTGGCCGTGGTCTGCGGGTTCGGGGGACTGGACACGGACGGGGGCGAGCTGCGCCTGGCCCCCCGGCTCCCGGAGCGCCTGCACCGGATCGCCTTCCGCCTCCGGTGGCACGGCCGCCGGCTCGGCGTGGAGATCACCCGCTCGGGCACGACCGTGCGGGTCCTGGACGGGGACGCCGGCGAGGTGGCGCTGCGGATCGACGGCGAGGCCCTGGCCGTCACGGCCGCGCGCCCCGCGACCGCGCCGCTGCACACGCCGCACCCGCCCACCCCCGCCCCGCACCAGCCCCCGGGACGCGCCCCGCGCGCCCCCCGCACGCCGTGACGCGCCCCGTGCCCCTCGAGGTGCTCACCCGCGTCTGGGGCTACGACGCCTTCCGCGGGCAGCAGGCCGAGATCATCGACGCGGTCACCGGCGGCGAGGACGCCCTCGTGCTCATGCCCACCGGCGGCGGCAAGAGCCTGTGCTACCAGATCCCGGCGCTCGTCCGGGAGGGCACCGGGGTGGTCATCAGCCCGCTCATCGCGCTCATGCACGACCAGGTCGACGCCCTCGAGCAGGTCGGCGTGCGCGCCGCGTACCTCAACTCCACCCAGACCCTCGAGGAGCGCCGCGACGTGGAGCGTCGACTCCTGGCCGGCGAGCTCGACCTGCTCTACCTCGCTCCCGAGCGCCTCCCGGTCGCGGCCGATCTGCTCGACCGCGCCCGCATCGCGCTCTTCGCCGTCGACGAGGCGCACTGCGTGGCCCAGTGGGGCCACGACTTCCGCCCCGACTACCTCGGGCTGACGATCCTCCACGACCGCTGGCCCGGGGTCCCGCGCATCGCCCTCACCGCCACCGCGACCGCGGAGACGCGCGAGGAGATCGTCCGCAACCTCCGCCTGGACGACGCCCGGGTCTTCGTCTCCAGCTTCGACCGGCCCAACATCCAGTACCGGGTCGGGCCCAAGAAGGACGCCCGCCGGCAGCTGCTCCAGCTCATCCGGACCGAGCACGACGGCGAGGCCGGCATCGTCTACTGCCTCAGCCGCGCCTCGGTCGAGCGCACCGCGGAGTGGCTGGCCGGCCAGGGCGTCACCGCGCTGCCGTACCACGCCGGCCTGCCCGCCGAGGTGCGCTCGCAGCACCAGACCCGCTTCCTGCGCGAGGACGGCGTGGTCATGGTCGCGACCATCGCCTTCGGCATGGGGATCGACAAGCCCGACGTGCGCTTCGTCGCCCACCTCGACCTGCCCAAGAGCGTCGAGGGCTACTACCAGGAGACCGGGCGCGCCGGGCGCGACGGGCTGCCGTCGACGGCGTGGCTGGCCTACGGGCTGCAGGACGTCGTCCAGCAGCGCCGGATGATCGAGGACGGCGAGGGGGACCGGCAGCGCAAGCGCGCCCAGACGCTGCACCTGGACGCGATGCTCGCGCTGTGCGAGACGGTGCAGTGCCGCCGCCGGCAGCTGCTGCGCTACTTCGGCGAGGCGAGCGAGCCGTGCGGCAACTGCGACACGTGCCTGGACCCGCCCGAGGCCTTCGACGGCACGGTCCCGGCGCAGAAGCTCATGTCCACGATCGTGCGGCTGCAGCGGGAGCGGGGCCAGCAGTTCGGCGCCGGGCACCTGGTGGACATCCTGCTCGGCCGGGAGACCGAGCGGGTGGTGCGGATGCGCCACACCGAGCTCACCACGTTCGGCATCGGCACCGAGCTGAGCGACCAGGAGTGGCGCGGGGTGGTGCGCCAGCTGCTCGCCCAGGGCCTGCTCCAGGTGCAGGGCGAGTACGGCGTCCTGGCGCTCACCGAGGCCGCCGGGGAGGTGCTGCGCGGGCAGCGGGAGGTGCGCCTGCGGCGCGAGCCGGAGCGGGCCAGGACCGTCCGCACGCCGAGGACCGCCGCCGCGCCGCCGGTCCTCGACCAGCCCCAGCAGGAGCTCTTCCAGCAGCTGCGGGCCTGGCGCTCCGCCGTGGCCAAGGAGCAGGGCGTGCCCGCGTACGTCGTCTTCAACGACGCGACCCTCGCCGCGATCGCCCAGGCCCGGCCGAGCTCGCTGGGGGAGCTGCGCGGCATCTCCGGTGTCGGCGACGCCAAGCTCGAGCGCTACGGCGAGGCCGTCCGCCAGGTCGTCGCCGACGCCTGATGATCCGCACCTGCGGATGCCGTGCCGGACGAATGACCGCAGATGCGGATAGCATGGCGCCATGACCGAGCTCAGGATCGCCGAGGCCGCCCGCTTCCTCGGCGTCAGCGACGACACCGTCCGGCGCTGGATCGACCAGGGCGCGCTGCACAGCACCCGGAGCGCGACCGGCCAGACCGTGGTGGACGGACTGGAGCTGGCCCGCCTGCTCAAGGAGCGCGCCGTCCGGCCCGAGGACCCCGCGCACGTCGCCAGCTCGGCGCGCAACCGGTTCGTGGGACTGGTCACCGAGGTCGTCTCGGACACCGTGATGTCCCAGGTGGAGCTGCAGTGCGGCCCGCACCGGGTGGTCTCGCTCATGAGCACCGAGGCCGTCCGGGACCTGGGCCTGGAGCCCGGCCGCGTGGCCACGGCCGTCGTCAAGTCGACCAGTGTCGTCGTCGAGACCCCCGGGGCGTGAGGCGGCGGTGCGCACCAGGGCCCCCGCCGCGGCCGTCCTCCTCGCCGCCCTCGGCCTCGGCGCCACCGGGTGCGGGGCCGGCGGGGACCCCGCGACCGTTCTCGACGTCCACGCCGCCGCCTCCCTCACCGGCACCTTCACCGAGCTCGCCGAGCAGTTCGAGGCGCAGCACCCGGGGGTCGAGGTGTCCCTGAGCTTCGCCGGGTCCTCCACCCTGGTCCAGCAGCTCACGGAGGGGGCGCCCGCCGACGTCCTCGCCACCGCGGACGAGCGGAGCATGGCCGGGGCCGCGGCGGCCGGCCTCGTCGACGGCGAGCCCGAGGTCTTCGCGACCAACGTCCTGACCGTGGTCGTGCCCGCCGGCAACCCCGCCGGCGTCGCGTCCTTCCGGGACCTGGCGGAGCCGGGCGTGCAGGTCGTGGTGTGCGCCCCGCAGGTGCCGTGCGGCGCCGCCGGCGAGCGGGCCCAGGATGCCTCGGGCGTGCGGCTGAGCCCGGTGAGCGAGGAGGGCTCCGTGACGGACGTGCTCGGCAAGGTCGTCTCGGGCCAGGCGGACGCCGGCCTGGTCTACGCCACGGACGCACGCTCGGCCGGGGACGCGGTCGAGGTCGTCGAGGTCCCGCAGGCGGCGCAGGCCGTCACCCGTTCCCCCGTCGCCGCGCTCGCGGACTCCGACGAGCCGGAGCTCGCCCGGCAGTTCACCGAGCTCGTCGCCGGCGACCGCGGCCGGGAGGTCCTGGCCGGGGCGGGGTTCGGGGCGCCGTGACCCGGCGCCGTCCCCGCGGGTTCAGCACCGTCCCCGGCTGGGTGTGGATCCCGGCGGCCCTGGGCGCCCTGGTGGTGGTCCTGCCGGTCCTCGGGATGCTCGCCCGGGTGGACGGGGGTGGCTTCCTCGGGCTGATCACCTCCGAGTCCTCCCGCACCGCGCTGTGGCTGAGCCTGCGCACCGCGACCGTCTCCACCGCGCTGTGCGTGCTGCTGGGCACCCCGCTGGCCCTGGTGCTGGCCCGCGCCCGGCTGCCCGGGGCGCGGCTGCTGCGGGCACTGGTGCTGCTGCCGCTCGTGCTGCCGCCCGTGGTCGGCGGGATCGCCCTGCTCCACACCTTCGGGCGCCACGGGCTCGTGGGGCGCCACCTCGAGCTGGCGGGGATCAGCATCGCCTTCACCACCGTGGCCGTGGTGCTCGCCCAGACGTTCGTGGCGCTGCCGTTCCTCGTGGTCAGCCTCGAGGGCGCGCTGCGCAGCGCGGCGGCGAGCTACGAGGAGGTCGCGGCCACGCTCGGCGCCCGGCCCACCACCGTGCTGCGCCGGGTCACCCTCCCGCTGGTGCTGCCGGGGCTGGCCTCCGGCGCGGTGCTCTCCTTCGCCCGCTGCCTGGGCGAGTTCGGCGCCACCCTGACCTTCGCCGGCAGCCTGCAGGGGACCACCCGGACCCTGCCCCTGGAGATCTACCTGCTGCGGGAGACGGACCCGGACGCCGCCGTCGCCCTCTCGCTCGTGCTCGTGGTCGTGGCGGTCCTCGTCGTGGGGCTCTCCGCCCCCGTGCGCCGGACGGCGGGCCGGCGGTGACCGGGCCGGCGGCGACGGAGGGGCTGTCCGTGACCGCCCGGCTGGCCGCCCGGGACGTGGACCTCTCGCTGAGCGTCCCGCCGGGGGCCACCGTGGCGGTGACCGGCCACAACGGCGCGGGGAAGTCCACCCTCTTCGCCGTCCTCGCCGGGCTGCTCGTGCCGGACACCGGCCGGTGCACCCTCGACGGGACCGTGCTCTTCGACCTCGACGCCACGGGGCGCGGGCGCTGGGTGCCCCCGCACGAGCGCGGCATCGCGCTCATGGCGCAGGAGCCGCTGCTGTTCCCGCACCTGAGCGTGCTCGAGAACGTGGCCTTCGGCCCGCGCAGCCGCGGGGCGGGCCGGGCCCGGTCGCGGACCGCCGCCCGGCACTGGCTCGCCGAGGTGGGCGCCGAGCAGTTCGCCGACCGCCGCCCGGCCCAGCTCTCCGGCGGCCAGGCGCAGCGCGTGGCGATCGCCCGGGCCCTGGCGGCCGAGCCGCGGCTGCTGCTGCTGGACGAGCCGTTCTCCGCCCTGGACGCGGCCGCCCGGCCCCTCGTCCGCGAACTCCTCGTCCGGGTGCTGGCGGGGCGCACGGCCCTGGTCATCAGCCACGACCCCGGGGACGCCGCCGCCCTCGCCGAGCACGTCGTGGTGCTCGAGCACGGCCGGGTCGCGGCGGGCTGAGCACCGCGCCGGAGCGCTCCGGCGCCTCCCCGGTCCGCGCAGTACGATCGGGACCACCACCGTTTTCGTATGACCCGGCTCACACGACCCACCCCGTCGTGACGGGCCGACGAGAGGACCACCCATGACTCCCGTCCTGCGCGGCGAATCCCCGTCCGTGGAGCAGCACCCCGGCATCCCCTTCCCGGACGCCGACCTCTTCTGCTTCGCCGCCCTGCTCCCCCCGGAGGAGCGCGCCCGGCTGGCCGACCTGCACACCTTCCTCCAGGAGCAGGTCCGCCCCGTGGTCACGCCCTACTGGAACCGCGAGGAGTTCCCGTCCCACCTGCTCCCGGCGCTGGCCGCCCACGGGCTCGGCGAGCTCGAGCTCTCCGGGGCGAGCCGGCTCTACCGGGGCCTGGCCTACGCCGAGGTCGCCCGGGCCGACGTGTCGCTGAGCGCCCTCGTCGGGATCCACAACGAGCTCATCGTCGACCTGATCGCCGCCCTGGGCTCGGAGGAGCAGAAGAACCGCTGGCTGCCCGACCTGCGCCGCTTCCGGGCCCTCGGCGCCTTCGCCCTCACCGAGCCCGAGCACGGCTCCGACATCGCCGGCGGCCTGGCCACCACCGCGACCCGGGACGGGGACGAGTGGGTGCTCACCGGGACCAAGCGCTGGATCGGCGCCGGCACGATCGCCGACGTCGCGATCGTCTGGGCCCGCGACACCGCCGACGGGAAGGTCAAGGGCTTCCTCGTGGAGACCGACCGGCCGGGCTGGTCCGCCACGAAGATCGAGCACAAGATCGGGCTGCGGATCATGCAGAACGCCGACATCGTCCTGGACGAGGTCCGCATCCCGGCGGACAACGCCCTGCCCGGGGCGCAGGACTTCGCCGCGGCCAACGTGATGCTGCGCAACTCCCGCGCCTGGGTGGGCTGGCAGAGCGCCGGGGTCCAGCTCGCGATCTTCGACGTCGCCCGCGACTACGCCCTGACCCGGCGGCAGTTCGGCCGCCCGCTCGCGAAGTTCCAGCTCGTCCAGGAGCCCCTCGCCCGGATCCTCGGCAACGCCACGGCCGCCCTGGGCCTCATGGCCCAGATCGCCCGGCTCCAGGAGGACGGGGGCTTCGACATGCCCCACGCCGCGCTGGCCAAGGCCACCACCACGTCCCTGGCCCGCGAGTCCGCGGCCCTGGGCCGGAACCTGCTCGGCGGCAACGGCGTGGTCACCGACCACGAGATGGCCAAGCTCTTCAACGACGTCGAGATCCTCTACACCTACGAGGGCACCTACGAGATCAACGCCCTGATCGTGGGCCGCGCCGTCACCGGCGTCTCCGCGTTCGTCTGAGCCGGGTCCCCGCACCACCGTCCGGCCCCCACCGCCCCGAGCAGCTCCTTCCGAAAGGACCCCGCATGGACGTCACCGACACCTCCGCCCTCGTCACCGGCGCCGCCTCGGGCCTCGGCGCGGCCACCGCCGCGATGCTCGCCGGGCGCGGCGTGCGGGTCTTCGGCGTGGACCTCCCGGCAGCGCTCGAGAACGCCCCCGACGTCCCCGGCGTCACCCGCGTGCCCGCCGACGTCACCGACCGGGAGCAGGTGCGCGGGGCCGTGGCGGCCGCGGCCGGCGCCGGGCCCCTGCGCACCGTGGTCAACTGTGCCGGCATCGGCCCCTCGGCCCGGGTGCTGGGGAAGAAGGGGGTGCACGACCTCGACCTGTTCGAGACCGTGCTGCGCGTGAACCTCCTCGGCACCTTCACGGTCCTCGCCCTGGCCGCGGAGCGGATCGCCGCCACCGACCCCGTCGACGACGACGGCCAGCGCGGGCTGGTCGTCAACACGGCCTCCGTCGCCGCGTTCGAGGGGCAGGTGGGGCAGGCCGCCTACGCGGCGTCGAAGGGCGGGGTGCACAGCTTAGGGCTCACCGCGGCCCGGGACCTCGCGAGCGCCGGCATCCGGGTGAACACCATCGCCCCCGGCGTGATCGAGACGCCCATGCTCGCGGCGGTGGGCGAGGAGTTCCGGGCCGCGCTCGCGGCGGGCGTGCCGTTCCCGCGCCGGCTCGGCCGGCCCGGGGAGTTCGCCCAGCTCGTGGCGGCGTTCCTCGACAACGACTACCTCAACGGCACCACCGTCCGGATGGACGGGGCGCTGCGCATGGCGCCCCGCTGAGAGACCGCCCCATAGACTGGGGCCCATGACCACCGACTTCTCGCCCGTCGACCTCGCGACGGCCCGCGACCGCCTCCGCCAGCTGATCATCGACCTCGCCGTGGTGCGGGGCCGGGTCACGCTCGCCAGCGGCATCGAGGCCGACTACTACGTGGACCTGCGCCGCGTGACCCTCCACCACGAGGCGTCGCGCTACGTGGGTCAGGTGATGCTGGCGCTGCTCGACGAGGCCGGGATCTCCTGCGCCGCCGTGGGCGGGCTGACCATGGGGGCGGACCCCGTGGGCCACGCGATCATGCGCACGGCGGGGGACCAGGGCCGGGCCGTCGACACGTTCGTGGTCCGCAAGGCCCAGAAGAGCTACGGGATGGGCCGCCAGGTCGAGGGCCCCCCGGTGCAGGGCCGCGACGTCGTCGTCGTGGAGGACACCTCCACGACCGGCGGGTCCGCGCTCACCGCGGTGGAGGCCCTGCAGCGGGCCGGCGCCAACGTGGTGGCCGTGGCGATCATCGTGGACCGGCGGACCGGCGCCAAGGAGCGCATCGAGGAGACGGCGGGCGTGCCGTGCCTCTACGCCTTCACGAAGGACGAGCTCGGGCTTGACTGACCCCGTCGACGGGACCGGCGCCGCGGGACCGGCCCCCGCTGTGGGCGTCGGCCCCTGGGCGGGCCCGTGGCCCGAGGGGGAGCAGTGGGACCCGGAGCTGCTCGAGCACGGGGACCGGCGCAACGTCGTGGACGCCTACCGGTACTGGACGATGGACGCGATCGTGGCCGATCTGGACAACCGCCGGCACGGGTTCCACGTGGCGGTCGAGAACTGGCAGCACGACCTGAACATCGGCTCGGTGGTGCGCACCGCCAACGCGTTCCTCGCCCGGGAGGTGCACATCATCGGCAGACGGCGCTGGAACCGCAGGGGCGCGATGGTCACCGACCGGTACCAGCACCTGCGCCACCACGCGAGCGTCGAGGAGTTCGCCGCCTGGGCGGACGCCGAGGGCCTGCCCGTGATCGGGATCGACAACTTCCCCGACTCGCAGCGGCTCGAGACCTACGACCTGCCCGAGCGCTGCGTGCTGGTGCTCGGCCAGGAGGGGCCGGGGCTGAGCCCCGAGATGCACGCCGCTGCCGGGGCCACCCTGTCGATCGCCCAGTTCGGCTCGACCCGCTCCATCAACGCCTCCGCGGCGGCCGCGGTGGCGATGCACGCCTGGGTCCGGCGCCACGTCTTCGGCCAGCCGGTCGCCTGACGGGCGACCCGCCGCGTCCACCCGCCGTCCCCCGTCGTCCCGCGGCGCGGCTTTGGCTAGAGTGGGAGCCAGGCCACACCCGAACCGAAGGAGCCAGCATGCCCATCGCAACCCCTGATGTCTACGCCGAGATGATCGACCGGGCCAAGGAGAAGGGTTTCGCCTACCCGGCGATCAACGTCACCTCCTCCCAGACCCTCAACGCCGCCATCCGCGGCTTCGCCGAGGCCGGCTCGGACGGCATCATCCAGGCCTCCACCGGCGGCGCCGCCTACTGGTCCGGGGCCTCCGTCAAGGACATGGTCACCGGCTCGCTCGCCATGGCGGCCTTCGCGCGCGAGGTCGCCAAGAACTACGACGTCAACATCGCCCTGCACACCGACCACTGCCCGCAGGACAAGCTCGAGGGCTTCGTGCTGCCGCTGCTGGAGGAGTCGGAGAAGGCCGTGGCCCGCGGCGAGGACCCGATCTTCCAGTCCCACATGTGGGACGGCTCCGCCATCGAGCTCGACGAGAACCTGAAGATCGCCCAGGACCTGCTGGCCCGCACGAACAAGGCCAAGATCATCCTGGAGGTCGAGATCGGCGCGGTCGGCGGCGAGGAGGACGGCGTCGAGAACGAGATCAACGAGAAGCTGTACTCCACCGTCGAGGACGGTCTCGCCACGGTCGAGGCCCTCGGCGCCGGCGAGAACGGCCGCTACCTCACCGCCCTGACCTTCGGCAACGTGCACGGCGTGTACAAGCCCGGCGGGGTCAAGCTGCGCCCCGAGCTGCTGCAGCAGATCCAGGCGGAGGTCGGCAAGAAGCTCGGCCAGGACCGCCCGTTCGACCTCGTCTTCCACGGCGGCTCCGGCTCCTCCGCGCAGGAGATCGCCGACGCCGTCTCCTACGGCGTGGTCAAGATGAACGTGGACACCGACACCCAGTACGCCTTCACCCGCCCCATCGCCGGGTTCATGTTCGCCAACTACGACGGCGTCCTGAAGATCGACGGCGAGGTCGGCAACAAGAAGAAGTACGACCCGCGCGTGTGGGGGGCCCTGGCCGAGGAGTCCATGGCCGCCCGCGTGGTCGAGGCCTGCCAGAACCTCGGCTCCGCCGGGACCTCCGTCAAGTAGCCGCCCCTCCGCGGCCGCGGAGCACGACGGCGGCGTCCTGCCCGAGCGGGGCGCCGCCGTCGTTCCCGCGCCCGTCCTGCACGCCCCGCAGTCCCGCGCATCGAAAGGACCCCGTCCCTCATGAGCCTCACCGGCAAGAACCTGCTCGGCGGCCCCGAGCCCACCTACCTCACCGAGGACCCGGGCCTGGTCGAGCGCATCGAGGCGGGCGACGAGGCGGAGGACCTCGCCGCGCGCTTCCCGAAGGCCTCCCTCGCGTGGGCCATGTGCGCCGAGGACGCCCTCGCCGAGGGCCGCGTCCTCGAGGGCTACGCCTTCGCCCGCGTGGGCTACCACCGCGGCCTCGACGCCCTGCGCGGCCACGGGTGGAAGGGCCACGGGCCCGTCCCGTTCTCCCACGAGCCCAACCGCGGCTTCCTGCGGGCGCTCGCGGCCCTGGGCCGGGCCGCCGCGGCCATCGGCGAGTTCGACGAGGCCGAGCGGATCCAGAAGTTCCTCAACGACTCGGACCCCACCGCCGCGGAGCAGCTGCAGCGCTGACCCGGCGGTCGCCAGGGCCCGGGGGACGTCGGAGGACGGCTCCCGGGCCCTCGTCGTGTCCGGTCACGACCGTTGTCGACCGGCCGGAGCGGTGCCAGCATGGAGGCATGGCCGCCCCGCAGACGCCCCTCCCGGAGGGCCCCGGCGTCCAGCGCGTGCTCGGCGTGGTGAACCCCTACGACATGGCCCTCGACCGCGAGATGTGGCGGTGGATGCCCGCGACGACGTCCCTGGCGGTGGCGCGCACGCCGTACCACCCCCTGGTCGTGGACGAGCTCATGGCCGCGCGGATCGGCGACGACGCCGAGATCAGGGCGGCGGCCCGCTCCCTGGCGGCCGTGGGCCCGGAGGCCGTGGTCTACGCCTGCACGTCCGGCAGCTTCGTGCACGGCCGGCGGGGGGCCCGGCGGATCTCCCGGACGATCGCCGAGGAGACCGGTGTCCCGGCCCTCACCACCTCCGAGGCGCTGCTCGAGGCGCTCGACGCCCTGGGCACGACCGCCCTCGCGATCGCCACCCCCTACGTCGAGCGGCTCACGCAGCGGCTGGAGGACTTCCTCGCGGAGGACGGCAGGGACGTCGTCGCCTGCGCGGGCCTGGGGCTGGACCGGCTCATCTGGCACGTCCCCTACGCCGTGACGGCGGACCTCGTCCGCCGGGCGGACCGGCAGGAGGCCCGGGCCGTTTTCGTCGCCTGCACCAACCTGCCCACCTACGACCTCATCGCGCCCCTCGAGCAGGAGCTGGGCAAGCCGGTGCTGACCGCCAACCAGGTCACGCTGTGGGCGGGCCTGCGCCGGCTGGGCCTGACCCCGGAGGGCCCGGGGCAGCGCCTGTGCGCCCTGCCGTCCCGCGAGGCCGAGCTGCGCTGAGCGGGCCCGGGTCAGGCCCGGAAGAGGGCGCCGAGCCGGTCGGCGCGGGCGGGGTGCCCGGCCAGCCGCAGCCCGTGCCACGCCGTCACCTGGTTCGCGGTCAGCACGGGCAGCCCGAGCGCCCGCTCGAGCTCCGGCAGGGCGGCCACCGTGTGCAGGGCCGTGTCCGGGACGAGCAGGCACTCGGCGCCCCGGACGTCCGCGGCGCGCGTGGCCCCGAGCAGCCACTCGGCGTCGAGGCGCCCGGCGTCCTCGCCGCTGGGGACGCCGTGGGCGGACAGCGCCGTGACCGTGATGCCGTCCCCGGCCAGGAAGGCCGTGAAGCGGACCGCGACGTCCGCCGGGTAGGTCGCCGCCACCGCGACCCGGCGGGCCCCCAGGTGCCGGACCGCCGCCGAGAACGCCCAGGACGTCGAGGAGGCGGGAGCGCCGCCGGCCTCGGCCACCCAGCGGGCCTGGACGAGCGCGCCCTCCCGGCCGTGCACGAAGCTGCCCGACGTGCAGGCCCACAGCACGGCGTCCGGGGCGTGGGCGCGCGCCCGGCGGGCGGCGGGCTCCAGGTGCCGGCGGGCGCCGAGGTCGAGCAGCGCCCCGACGTCGTGCGCGGTGCCGCCCTCCCAGGTGTGCACCACGGGGAAGGCGGCGTCCGGCACGAGGCGCTCCAGCACCGCGTAGTCGTCCTCCGCGCTGTGCCCGGGATAGAGCATGACCACGGTGTGCACGTCGGGGCGCCCCCTCCCGGGAGGGTTGGACGAGATCGGCGAAGAGCTTACAGTTTGATTGTCGACAATCGTAGCCGCCGGAGGGGGTCCCGTGCAGGACGTGCTGGAGCTGTCCGCGCTGCAGCTGTCGGCGGCCTACGCCGCGGGCGAGCTGTCGCCGGTCGAGGTCGTCGAGGCGACGCTGCGCGCGATCGAGACCGTGGACCCGGTCCTCAACGCCTTCTGCCTCGTGGAGGGCGACGAGGCGCTGCGCGGCGCCCGGGACTCGCAGGAGCGCTGGGCCCGCGGGGAGGGGCGCGGACCGCTGGACGGGGTGCCCACCACGGTCAAGGACCTGCTCCTGGCCCGCGGCCGGCCCACCCTGCGGGGCTCCCTGCTCGTCGACGACGCCGGGCCGTGGGACGAGGACGCCCCGTCGGTGGCCCGGCTCAAGGAGGCCGGCGCGGTGCTCGTCGGCAGGACGACCACCCCGGAGTTCGGCTGGAAGGGCGTCACGGACAGCCCCCGCACCGGTGTCACGGTCAACCCCTGGGACACCGCCCGGACCCCCGGCGGCTCCTCGGGCGGCTCGGCCGCCGCCGTGGCGGCCCGGCTCGGCGCCCTGTCGGTGGGCACCGACGGCGGGGGGTCCGTCCGCATCCCGGCCTCCTTCTGCGGGATTGTGGGGCTCAAGCCCACCTACGGGCTGGTGCCCCTGTACCCGGCGAGCCCCTTCGGCACGCTGGCCCACGCCGGGCCGCTGACCCGCACCGTGGCCGACGCCGCCGCGATGCTCGACGCCCTGTCCGGGTACGACCCCCGGGACTGGTCCGCGCTGCCCACCCCCACCGGGAGCTTCCTCGGCCGGCTGGCCGGCCCGGAGCGGGCGGCCGGCCTGCGGGTGGCCTTCAGCCCGGACCTCGGCTACGGCGCCAACGACCCCGGGGTGGAGCGCTCCGTGCGGGCGGCCGTCGGGGTGCTGGCCGAGCTCGGCGCGGTGGTCGAGGAGGTGGAGCTGGGCCAGGAGGACCCCGTGTGGGCCTACCACGTGCTCTGGTTCAGCGGCGCGGCGGCCGTGGTGGCCGGCTGCGGGGCGGGCGCGCTCGAACGGATCGACCCCTCCCTGCGCGCCGCGCTCGAGCGGCACCACGGCTTCACCGCCCAGGACTACCTCGACGCCACGGCCTGCCGCATGGCCTGGGGCCGCCGGATGGGCCTGCTGCACGAGCGCTACGACGTCCTCGTGACGCCCACCCTGCCCCGGACGGCCTTCGAGGCCGGCACGGACGTCCCGGCCGGGTCCCCGAGCCAGGACTGGACCAGCTGGACGCCCTACTCCTACCCCTTCAACCTCACCCAGCAGCCCGCGGTCACCGTCCCGTGCGGGCTCTCCGCGGAGGGGCTGCCCGTCGGCCTGCAGATCGTGGGCCCGCGCCACGGCGACCAGCGGGTGCTCGACGCCGCGGCCGCCTACGAGGCCGCGGCCGGCCACGGCGCCCTCCGCCCACCGGCCGCGGCCCGGTCCTCCGCCGCGGTGCCGGTGCGGAGCACCCCGTGACCCGCTACCTCACCGTCGGCCTGGAGCGGCGCGCCGTCACCGCCCGCGCCCGGCTCCTGGACCGCGAGGCGCCCCGGACCGCCGAGGCCGTCTGGCGGGCGCTGCCCCTCGCCGGCCAGGTCTTCCACGGGAAGTTCGCCCGCAACGAGATCTACGCCCTGGTCCCGGCGTTCGCGCCCGAGGAGCCGGGGCCCGAGAACCAGACCGTGACGCCCATCCCGGGGGACCTCTGCTACTTCAGCTTCGACGGGGTGCTCGAGAACCCCGCCTACGGCTACGACGCCTCCTCCGGGACCTCCGAGCACCGCCTGCTCATCGACCTCGCCGTCTTCTACGGCCGGAACAACCTGCTGCTCAATGGAGACGTTGGGTGGGTGCCGGGCAACGTCTTCGCCACGATCGAGGACGGCCTCGACGAGCTGGCCGCCGCGTGCCAGGACGTGTGGATGGGCGGGGCCCGGGGCGAGACCCTGCGGTTCGCCCGCGCGGAGGAGCCCTGAGCCGGCCGGCACGGCGCGAACTAGGATGGATCCTCGGCCCGGGCGCCCCGCCCCGGGCCGGACGAGAGATGGAGAGCAGCATGGCAGCCCGGTCGGCCCTTCCCCCCGTGGTCCAGGAGTCGACCCCTGCGCTCATCGCCAGGATCCTGCGGGAGGCCATCGCCGACGGCCGCTTCCCGCCCGGGAGCCAGCTCGTGGAGCAGGAGCTGGCCAGGGAGCTCAACGTGAGCCGGGGACCCCTGCGCGAGGCCATGCAGCGGCTCACGCAGGAGGGCCTGCTCGTGGGCCACCGCAACCGCGGGCTGTTCGTGATGGAGCTGACCGAGGACGCGGTCCGGGACATGTACCTCGCCCGGGAGGCCGTGGAGTGCGCGGCCGTGCGCCGGATCGTGGCCACGGGCACCGGGCCCCGGGCCGCCGAGGCGCTGGCCGTGCCGCTGGCCGAGATGCGGGCCGCCGCCCCGGAGCCGAACGGGCGCGCGATGTCGGAGGCGGACCTGCACTTCCACGAGCTGCTCGTGGAGCTCGCCGGCAGCCCCCGGCTGCTCGGCATGCACCGGACGCTGCTCACCCAGATCCGGATGTCCCTGACCGGCATGCAGGGGACCTACGGGTCCGCCGACGCCCGCCTCCGGGAGCACACCGAGATCGCCGAGGCGCTCGACGCGCAGGACGCGGACCGTGCGGACACGCTGCTGCGGGCCCACATGCAGGACGGACTCGAGCGGGTCCTGGGCGCCTGACCGGGCTGCGCCCCTGCCCGCGCGCGGGCCGGCGGGGCGTCAGGACGCGCCGGGCTCCTCGCCGCGGCCGGGACCGCCGGGCCGGCGCGGACGCCACATCGGGCGGGGCCAGTCCCTGCGGGGCAGGCGCACGTTCCACTCGCCCGCCCCGGGCAGCCGCCACCCCCGGCGCCGGGCCACCACGGTGACCGTGGCGGCGGTGAGGATCGCCGCGGCCATGCCCCAGTTGGGGTAGCCCAGACCGTGCAGCACCGCCATCTCGGCGCTGCCGATCACCGCCCCGGTCGCGTAGAGGGTGTTGCCGCCGAAGATCATCGGCACCCGCCCCACCGCGATGTCGCGGATCATCCCGCCGCCCACGGCGGTGATCACCCCGATCATGACGGCCGGCAGCCAGGTCAGTCCCACGTCGAGGGCCTTGCCCGTGCCCGTCGCCGCCCAGCAGCCCAGGGCCAGGGCGTCGGCCACCACCAGGACGCGGTTGGTCCACTTCCCCCGGAACTGCAGGAAGAACGCGATGGTGGCGCCGGCGATCGCCGTGATCAGGTACGCGGGGTTCGTCAGGGCCACGGGGAAGCCGACCTGCAGGAGGGTGTCGCGCAGCAGTCCCCCGCCGAGCGCGGAGACGACGGCCAGGAACGCGAAGCCGACGGGGTCCATCTTCAGCTGGCGCGCCACCACCCCGCCCAGGACGCCGTTGGTCAGCACGCCGAGCAGGTCGACGGCGTCGAAGGCCGCGCTCGGGTCGAGATCCTCCACGGCCACCACGACCACCACCGCCTCTCCCGCGTCACGCCGACGCCCGAGGGTAGCACCGTCTCCCGCGCCCCTGCTGGCCACCGCGGCGGCGTTCCTGGGCATCCTCGCTCTGGTGGGCGGGGTGGTGACGGGCATCGTCCTCGCGGTCCGCAGCGAGTGGGACAACCTCTCGGCCTCGGCCGTGGAGGGGTGGGAGGAGCCGCAGCGCGTGATCATGTCCGGGCCCCTGCCCGTGGACACCGCCTCCCTGGACGCGCTGCTCCAGCGGGCCACCGACTTCCTCACGTCCAGCGCGTTCGCCGGGGGAGCCATCAGCGGGCTCACGGCCGCCACCGAGTTCCTCGCCGGCGTGGTGCTCATGACCGTCGTCCTGTTCTTCTTCCTGAAGGACGGCGCGAAGATGTGGAACTTCACGCTGCGCTGGTTCCACGGCGGGACCCGGGCGCGGCTCGCCGAGTCCGGGGACCGGGCGGTCCAGGTGCTCGGCGGCTACGTGCGCGGCACCGCGGTCGTCGCCGCCGTCGACGCGGTGTTCATCGGGGTGCCCCTGGCCCTGCTCGGGGTGCCCTTGGCGCTGCCGCTGGCCGTCATCGTGTTCATCGGCGGGTTCGTCCCGATCGTCGGCGCCACGGCCGCGGGGATCCTGGCCGCCCTGGTCGCGCTCGTGACCAACGGCCCGTGGACCGCCCTGATCGTGGCCGGCGTCGTCGTCGTCGTCAACCAGATCGAGGGCGACCTCCTCCAGCCCGTGGTGATGGGCCGGACCCTGAGCCTGCACGCGATCGTCGTGCTGCTGGCCCTCACGGTGGGCACCATCGTCGGCGGGATCTTCGGGGCCATCCTCGCCGTGCCGATCACCGCGGTGGCCTGGGCCGTGATCCAGGTGTGGAGCGGCCGGTACCAGGCGGGGGAGGACCCGGTGCTGGGACCGGACCCGCTCGACCCCCAGGACACCGCCCGGTCCTAGGCGAGCATGGCCGAGCGGTGGAAGTACCAGCGGATGCGCTACCAGCACCGCCCCGGCGGCCGGCTCGGGGCCACGGAGCACGACGCCCGCGGGCGGCCGCACGACGGCCCGCCCCGGCCGGGGACGAGCCGGAAGCGCAGGCCTGAGCGGCCCCGGAGGGCCACGGCGTCACAGGAAGGGGCGCAGCGGCACCAGGACGGTCTCGGCGAACCAGGCCGCGGGGGACCGCTCGTCCCACCGGCCCGCGGTCAGCTCCCGGCAGTTCTCGCTGTCGGCGGCGAAGACCGCCTCCATGTCCGCGGCCACGTCCCGGTCGTGGATCTCGAGGTTCGTCTCGTAGTTGAAGCCCAGGCTCAGCCGGTCGATGTTGGCGGTGCCGACGATCGACCACTGCCCGTCGATCGTCGCGGTCTTGGCGTGGATCATGGCGTGGCGGTAGAGCAGCACGGTGATGTCCGCGGCCAGCAGGGTCGAGTAGAAGCCGCGGGAGAGCCAGTCGGCGAGCACGTGGTTGGAGTCCTCGGGCAGGATGACGCGCACGTCCACGCCCCGCCGGGACGCCTCGATCAGGGCGGAGAGGATCTGCTGGTCGGGGATGAAGTAGGCGGTGGTCAGGTAGATGTGGTCCGTGGCCCGGTGGATCGCGTCGAGGTAGACGCTGCGGATCGGGTACACGAGGCTGGCCGGGATGTTGTTGATCGCGCGCACCCGCGAGTCCCAGGAGCCGGGGTTCACGTGCGGGAGCTTCGGCCGCCGCGCCGAGGGGTGGTTCCACACCGCGGCGAAGGAGTGGCCCAGCTCGAAGGCGGCGGGGCCGGTGAGCCGCACGTGGGTGTCCCGCCACTGCGTGGCGTAGAGCGAGCCGAGGTTGTAGCCGCCCACGAACCCGACCTCGTCGTCGACCACCAGCAGCTTGCGGTGGGTCAGCCCGGTCGCCTGCAGGGGGCTCAGCAGCAGGCGCGGGCGCAGGACGGGGAACCGGAAGACGTGCACGTCCGGGTGGAAGCGGTAGAAGCCGCGGGGCACCACGAGGTTGCCGAAGCCGTCGTACATGACGTGCACCTCGACACCGCGGGCGGCGGCGTCGTTGACGGCGTCCAGGAACTCGCGCCCGACCTCGTCGTCCTTCCAGATGAAGGTCTCCAGCAGCACCCGGTGCCGGGCGCCGCGGATCGCGGCGAGCATGTCCCGGTAGAGGTCCTCGCCGTAGGTGTAGATCGTGGTGCCGGTCTCCGCGACCGTGTGCTCGAACGTGCCCGGGCGGGGGAACCCGGAGCGCCTCGAGCGGCTCCGGCGCTTGATCGCGTCGGTGGCCACCAGGGTGGCCACCACCGCCGCCTGCACGGCCACCATGCCCAGGGCGGAGCGGACGGCGAACGAACGGAGCAGGCGGGGCCCGGAGGAACGAGGAATTCTCATCCGCGAAGCCTACCCGGGCGCCGCCGGCGGTGCGGGGCGGCCTCAGACCGTCCGCGCCGCCGCCCGGCCCGCGGCGTCGTCCTCCGCACCGTCCTCCGCGCCGCCACCCGTCGACGACGACGGTGCTGCGGTCGTGCCGCCGGCGGTCGGCCCGTCCGCGCCCGGGGAGCCGTCGCCCAGGAGCCGGGCCTTCTCGGCCTCGAACTCCCCGGCGGTCAGCGCGCCGCGGTCCCGGAGGTCCGCCAGGAGCGTCAGCTGGTGGGCACGGCCCCCGTCACCCGGCCCCGGACGCGACCGGGCCGCCGCGAGGCGCTGCTCCTCGGCGGCGCCGACGGACCGGGTGAGGAGATAGACCAGCGGTCCCACGAACGGCAGCAGGACGATCACGAGCGCCCACAGCACCTTCGTCCCGCCCCTGATGTCCTCACGGCGGGTGATGTCGACCAGCGCCACGCCCCAGAGCAGGGCCAGCGGCGTCCAGATCACCAGCAGCCACAGAAACTCCCAGAAGTTCATGAGGTCCTCCCCGGTCCGGCGGGGCTCTCGGCGTCCCCGGGTTCACCTCCAGGGTCCCGCTCCGCCGCGGGCCGGGCCTCACCCGGCGCGGGTGATCCGGGGGACCCGTCGAGGGTCGTGTGCTCCAGGAGGCCGAGCGTCCGGGCGCGGAGCACGGCCTCCCGCCGGGTGCTGACGCCGAGCTTGCGGTACAGGGACTTCAGGTGCGCCTTGACGGTGTTCACCGACAGGTACAGCTCGGCGCCGACCTCCGTGTTGCTCATCATCGTCGGCAGCAGCAGGAGCACGCTGCGCTCGCGGCTGGTCAGCGACTCCAGCACGGCCGGTGCGCGGGTGGGGGTGCTGCCGCCGAGGAGGTCCAGGACGGTCCCGACGAACTCCCGGTGCGTGCCCACGGCCCGCCGGTGCAGCTCCAGCAGTCTCCTGACCCGCTGCCCGTCCACGAGCAGGAAGGGGCGCACGATGTGCTCGGGGGCCGCCACGGCCAGACAACGCCCGAGGCAGGCGTGGGCCTGCACCTCGTCGCGGAGCCGGTCGTGGGCGAGGGCCGCCAGCAGCCAGGCCTCGACGGCGGGTCCTCCGTCCACCTCGGTCTCCCGGAACAGGTGCTGCAGCTGCCGCAGGCACTGCGCGGGGTCGTTGGTCTCCAGCAGGGCCCGGGCCCGCAGGACGATCCGGTGCCCGTGGGGCCGCCGCCGGGACGGGGCGGTGACGGGCGGGTCGCCGAGCAGCGCCGGGACGGCGGCGGGCCGTCCCTCCGCCAGGAGGATCTCGGCCCGGATCAGCTCGCACCACTGGGCGAGGAAGTCCGGCATCGCCCAGTCCTGCGTGCTCCCGCGCAGTCGCCCCAGGAGGTGCCGGGCCGCGGTCACGTCCCCCTTCGAGAGCTCGAGCCGCACGCCCACCAGGGCCAGGCCGGTCTCCGCGTAGCGGTCCGGCACCCGGCCCACGCACGCCCTCCCGCGGTCGAGGGCGGCGGCGCAGGCCCCGACGTCGTGCTCCAGGAGCCGGATCACCGCCTCCGCCAGGAACGCCGTGGCCGTCAGCGGGAGGAAGGTCCAGCCGGACTCCTCCGCGACGGCCAGTGCGACGTCCACCTCGCGGCGAGCCTCCCGCAGCCGGCCGCGCATCGCCTTCAGGGCGGCGAGGTTCCCGTGCAGGTGCAGCGCGAGCACCGGGGTCATGGCGGAGCGGTCCGCGAGAGCTGCCACCGTCCGGGTGAGGGTGGTCTCGGCGGCGCCGAGCTCACCGGTCCACAGGAGGCCCATGGCCAGCACCGTGGCGGTGGCGATGCGGTACACGGGGGCGGCCGGGAGCTCCTCGGGGAGCACCTCGTCCAGCTGCCGGATCGCGGTCCTGGAACGGCGGACCTGCTCGGTGGCGTCCGCGTGCATCCACGCCAGAACGGCGTCGAGCGTGGAGAGCACCACCGTGGTCAGCCGGGCGTCCTGCGCGGACAGCCGGAGCAGCAGCTCGCGGGCGCGCGCGGCGTGGGAGGCGACCCCCACCGGGTCGTAGGCGGCGTAGCGCACGGCGGCGACCGCGGCGGCCACCTCGCAGTCCCGGGCGACCAGCTCGTCCGGCACGCCGCTGAGCAGCGCGACGACGGCCGCGCGGTCCGTGCCCAGGACCTCCGCGCCGGCGCTGCGCAGGACGAACCGGGCCAGCGCCGGCCAGTCCTGCGCCGCGCGCAGGTGCCGGGCCGCTTCGAGCAGCTCCCCGTGGGCCGCGAACCAGCCCGCGGCGCGCCGGTGCAGGACGGCCTGCCGCGCGGGGTCCTCCGCCCTGAGCCGGTGGCGCAGCAGGTCGGCGAAGAGGTGGTGGTAGCGGTACCACTCCCGCCGGTCGTCGAGGGCGACCACGAAGAGGTTCTCGTGCTCGAGCCTGGCCAGCAGCCGCTGGCCGTCGCTGCGGCCCGTCAGGGTGTCGGCGAGCTCGCCCGAGACGCGCCGGACCACGCAGGTGTCGAGCAGGAACCGGGTCAGCGCGGGCTCCTGCTGCGCGAGGACCTCCTCGGTGAAGTAGTCGGCGGGACCGCGCTGGTCCCCGGCCAGTCCGCGGACGGCCGCGTCCACGTCCTCGGCGCCCTCGAGGGCCAGCGCGGCGAGACGGAGCCCTGCCGCCCAGCCCTCCGTCCTCGTCAGCAGCACGGCCAGCTGCGGCGGTGTGGGGGCGACCTCTTGGGCGGCGAGGAGCTCCAGGGCCTCCGCGGGGTCGAAGCGGAGGTCGTCGGCGCGGAGCTCCGTCAGCCGGCCGCTCAGCCGCAGCCGCTGCAGCGGCAGGTCCGGGTCGCTGCGGGTGGCGATCACCGGGCGGAGGGCGCCGAGGTCCTTCCGGGCCGCCGCGGCCAGGGTCTCCTCGGCGGGCGAGCCCGCGATGCGGTGCAGGTCGTCGAGCACGAGCACCCGCGGCGCCGGGAGCAGCCCGCAGGCCTCCACCAGGAGGTCGACGAAGCGGGGATCGTGGGTCGGCGGGGCGCGCAGACCGGCCAGGGCGCTCCCGGGGCCGACGTCGGGCGCGGCCTGCAGGGACGCCAGGACGCGGGCCCAGAGCTGCTGGGGGTCCCGGTCCTCGGGCTCCACCGACAGCCAGGCCACGGGCGGGCGGCGCGGTGCGGCCCACCCCGACAGGAGCAGCGTCTTGCCCGCCCCCGCCGGGGCGGAGACGACCACGGTGCCGGCGGCCACCCCGGCGTCGAGCATCCGCTCGAGACGCGGGCGGCGCACCGTCCTGGCGGGCACCCGGGGGATCGAGGAGCGCGTGGCGGACAGCGGTTCCGGCGGCGGTGGACGAGCCCCGCTCCGTTCGCCCGTCATGCTTGGAGGCTACTCCAGGAGCCCGGATGCCGGAATTGTGTCCGGCCGGCCCGCCGCATCACCCGTCGCGGGTGATGCGGGGCCCGGCCGTGGGCGCGACAGTGGGAGCACCGTCCGGCAGGCAGCGGGGCGCAGCAGGACAGGAGACAGCCATGGTCGTGTCGCTTCTCGTGCGGTGGGCGGTGCTGGCGGGGGCGGTCGAGCTCACCGCGTGGTTGCTCCCGGGGTTCTCCATCCAGGGCGGTCTGCTCTCCCACCTGGTGGTGGCGCTGTGCATCGGCCTCTGCAACGTGCTCGTGCCGCTCGTCACCGCCCGGCTGCCCCAGCCGGGGTCGGTGGTGCTGCTGGCGCTGCTCACCCTGGCGGTGAACGCGGTGCTCATCTGGGTCTTCTCCGCCCTGACGGGCCTGCTGGCCGTCTCCGGGCTGCTCGTCGCCGCGCTGGCGGCGCTGCTCATCTCGGTCTTCGCCGCCGTGCTGTCCCTGGTGGCCGATCGGCTCCTGGCCGCGCGCGCCCAGCGCACCGGTCCGGCCCCCGCCACTCGCGGGTGAGGCGCCCCGCAGGCGCCGGGAGGGGCGGCGACTACGCTCGTGCCATGGACCCCGGTTCCAGCGCCCCCGCCGTGGCGCGCTCGATCGGCCTCGTGCTCGGGCTCGGCCTCTCCGTGGCGGCGGTGACGCCCTCCCTGCTGCCGCGGCCGCCCGTCTTCCAGGGCTTTCTCGCCGGGGTCGGTTTCACGCTCGGCCACGGCCTGGGGGTCCTGCTCGTGGGGCTCGTGCTCCGGGCCGCTGCCGCCCGCCGCACCGGCGGACTCCCACCGGCCCGGGGCTCCGGGCGCGGCTCCCGCCGGACCGCCGTGCGGGAGTGGGCGGCGACCGCCGTCCTCGTGGTCCTGGGCTCGCTGGCCCTGTCCGCCCTGGTGGTCGAGTGGCAGAACGACGTCCGCGCGAACGTGGACATGCCCCCTCGGGCCGCCGCCGGGCTGGGCCCGTTCCTGCTGTCCTGGGCGCTGACCTCCGCGGCGGGACTGGGGCTCCTGGGCGCGCTGGGCGCCGTGCGGCGGCGCGCCCGCGACCTCGCCCGCCGTCGCGGCGCCGGCGCGGGCGCGGCCTCGGCCGTCTCCGTGGCCGCCGCGGGCACGGCCGTCCTCCTGGCCGTCCTGCTCGTGGTGCTCGGCGTGCTGGCCGCGGCGGACCGGGTCTACGCGGCACGGGACGCGACGACCCCCGAGGGCGTGGCCGAGCCCGGCTCCCGGTGGCGCTCGGCGGGCGGGGACTCGCCGGTGCGCTGGGAGGCGCTCGGCATGCAGGGCCGCGCCTTCGTCGGCGGCGGGCCCACCCCGGCGCAGATCGAGGAGGTCACGGGCCGTCCCGCGGCGGAGCCGGTGCGGGTCTACGTGGGGCTGGACCAGGCCGAGACGGCCGAGGAGCGCGCCGCCCTGGCCGTGGACGAGCTGCGCCGCACCGGCGGCTTCGAGCGGGAGGTGCTGGTGGTGGCCGCGCCCACCGGGTCGGGCTGGCTCGAGCGCCAGTCCGTGGACACCGTGGAGTACCTCAACGCGGGGCGCACGGCGATCGTGGCCACGCAGTACTCCTACCAGCCCAGCTGGGTCTCCTTCCTCTTCGCCCCGGAGCTGCCCCGCGCCTCGAGCCGGGCGCTGTTCGACGCCGTGCACGCCGAGTGGGCGCGGATGCCGGCGGGGGACCGTCCCCGGCTGGTGGTGTACGGGCTGAGCCTCGGCGCCTCCGGGATGCAGTCCGTGTTCGCCGACGTCCCGGAGATGACCCGCCGCACGGACGGCGCCGTGTTCACCGGCCCGCCGAACAACGCCCAGCCCTGGCGGAGCCTGCAGGAGGGCCGCGACCCCGGCAGCCCCGTGTGGCAGCCGGTCCTGGACCAGGGCCGGACCGTGCGCTGGCTCTCCGTCCCGGGGGACTTCGACGCCGTGCCCGGGCCGTGGGAGCGCCCGCGGATCGCCTACCTCCAGCACGCCACGGACCCCATCACCTGGCTGGACCCCGCCGTGATCTGGCAGCGGCCGGAGTGGCTGGCGGGACCGCAGGCCGAGGGCGGGCGCGCCGCGGACGTGAGCGACGCGATGGTGTGGATCCCGCTCCTGACCTACCTCCAGCTGGCCGTGGACATGGTCCTGGGCGAGGCCGTCCCGGCCGGCCACGGGCACAACTACGGGGACGTCGCCGTGGACGCGTGGGCCGCCGTCCTGCCGGACCACGGCCTGGACGGGCCGGCCCTGGACCGCGTCCGGGAGGTCATCGCCGCCTACCCCTACGAGGACGCCGGGGCGGACTGAGGCCGGCGGCCGGGCGGGGCGCGGTCGTCCCTGCCGCCGGGTCCCGGGCCGGCCCGGTGCTACCGCCCCGTCAGCTCCGCCCGGGCGAGGTCCAGGGCCCGGGCCAGGCGCTGCACGCCCACCTCCGTGCGCTCCGGGCTCGTGGAGGCGAAGCACAGCCGGAAGGCGTCCTGGAACCGGCCCGAGGGGGACAGCGCGGGACCGGGGATGAAGGCGACCCCCTCGGCGAGGGCGATCTCGAACAGCCGGGGCGTGGCCACGGCCGCGTCGTCGCCCTGCAGGGTCACCCACAGGAAGAAGCCGCCCTCGGGGTCGGTCGTGACCACCCGGGAGCCCAGGTGACGGGCGATCGAGGCGTCCATGGCCTGTTTGCGCCGCCGGTACTCCGTGCGCAGGCCGGCCAGGTGGTCGTCGTAGCCGCCCTGGCGCACGAACCGCTCCACGATGTGCTGACCGGGGACGTTCGTGCAGGTGTCCATGGCCTGCTTGCCGGCGATCAGCAGCCTCCGCAGCCGAGGGTCGGCGTCCACCCACCCCACGCGCAGCCCCGGGGCGAGGACCTTGGAGAAGGTCCGCACCGAGAACACGAGCGGGTCGTCCGGGCTGATCTCCCGGAACCCGGGGACGTCCTCGCCGGCGAAGCGCAGGCCCCCGTACGGGTCGTCGTCGATGATCACGGAGCCCCACCGGTGCGCGAGGTCCAGGAGGCGCCGCCGGCGCGGCTCGCTCAGCGTGGTGCCGGAGGGATTCTGGAAGTTCGGGATCGTGTAGACCGCCCGCGGGGTGCGCCCGGTCTCGGCGACCAGCGTCTCCAGCGCGTCCACGTCCATGCCGTCCTCGTCGACGGGGACCTCGAGCAGGTCCGCGCCGTAGCTGAGGGCGGTGCCGGAGCCGTTCGTGTAGGTGGGGGACTCGACCACCACGAGGTCGCCAGGGTCCACGAAGAGCTTGAACGCGAGGTCGAGGCCCTGCATGCCGCCGGAGGTGATGACGAGCCGTTCGGGCCGGGTCGGCTCCGGGGTCGTGGAGTGGTGGGCCACGACGGTCTCGAGCAGACCGGGCTCGCCCTCCGTGGCCCCGTACGTGAACGAGCCGGCGCCGAGGACCTCGGCGGCGATCCGCCGGAACTGCTCCGTGGGGATCACCTCGGCGGCCGGGGCGCCCATCGCGAAGCGGACGATGTCGTGGGTCTGGGCGGCGAGCAGGGACGTCGAGGAGTCGATGACCGACCCCACGAGCCCGTCCGCCCGGCGGGCCAGGGGCAGCAGGCCCCGGGCGGGGTCGCCGCCCACCCCCGCGGTGGGGGTGGTGCGCAGGCCGGCCACGGTGGTGAGGGATGCGGCGGTGGTGGTCATGGGATCACTTCCTGATGAGGGCTCGGGGGAAGGAGGTCAGGGCCTCCGTCCCGGTGGCGGTGATGCGGATCGACTCGGAGACCTCGTAGCCGTACCCGGTCATCCACATGCCGCAGATGAGGTGGAACGTCATGTTCTCGGCGAGCACGCTCTCGTCCTCCGAGCGGATGCTGATGGTGCGCTCGCCCCAGTCGGGGGGATAGCCGATGCCCACGGAGTAGCCGAGCCGGCTGGGCTTCTCGAGCCCGAACTCCGCGAGCGCCCAGTTCCAGGTGCTCGCGAGCTCGCGCACCGGGACGCCCGCGGCGGTGACGTCGAGCACGGCCTCGAGCCCCGAGGCCACGGCCTCCTCGAGCAGGCCCAGCTCGGCCGTGGGCGGGCCGAGCATCACCGTGCGGGCCAGCGGCACGTGGTAGCGCCGGTGCACCCCGGCGAGCTCCACCACCACGGCGTCGCCCTCCCGCAGCACCCGGTCCGACCACGTGAGGTGCGGGGTGTCGGCGGAGGCCCCGGTGGGGAGCATCGGGACCATGGCCGGGAAGTCCCCCCACGCGTCGTCGACCCCCTCGACCTGGGCCCGGGCGATCTGCGCCGCGACGAGGTGCTGCGGGACCCCGGGCTCGATCGTGTCGATCGCGGCCTGCATCGCGGCCGTCGTGACGCGGGCGGCCGTGCGCAGGTACTGGATCTCCGCCGGGGACTTCACGGCGCGCACCCAGTTCACGAGGTCGAAGGCGTCCACGAGGGTCCACTCCGGGAGGGCGTTGACGAGCGAGCGGTAGCCCTTGGGGGAGAAGAAGTGGGAGTCCATCTCCAGGCCCACGCACCCCCGGGCGGCGGGGGCGACCCGGCCGCGGCGGCGCAGGGCGAAGGCCACCCAGTCGAAGGGGTGCAGGTGCGGGCGGTGCACGTAGCGCTCGGGGTAGCCGACGATCTGCCCGGGGTCCAGCCGGGCCGTGCGGAACGCGCCGTTGGCGTCCATCTCCCGCAGGAACAGCAGCAGCTCGCCCTCCGCCGGCACGAACAGCAGCTGCGGGGTGTAGAAGGACCAGGCGTCGTAGCCCGTCAGGTAGAACAGGTTCGCGGGGTCGGTCACCAGCAGCGCATCCAGGCCCTGCTCCGTCATCCGCCCCCGCACCGCGCGCAGCCGGGCGGCGTACTCCGCGTCGGGGAACAGTGCGGGGCGGACGTCCGGATCGGCCACGGTGTCATCGGCCACGGGGCACCGCCGTGTACTTCGTCTCGAGGAACTCCTCGATCCCCGTGCGGCCGCCCTCGCGCCCGAGGCCCGAGGCCTTGACCCCGCCGAAGGGCGCCGCCGGGTTGGAGACCAGCCCCGTGTTGATCCCGACCATGCCGACCTCGAGGGCCTCGCTGACGCGGAAGCTGCGGTCCACGTCGCGGGTGAAGAGGTAGCCCACGAGCCCCCACGGGGTGTCGTTGGCCCACCCGAGCACCTGCTCCTCGGAGTCGAACGCCACCACGGGCGCCACCGGCCCGAAGATCTCCTGGGACATGAGCGCGGCCTCGGGGCTGACCTCGGACAGCACGGTGGGGGCGTAGAACCAGCCCCGGCCCCCGGCCCGGCGTCCCCCGCACAGCACGGACGCCCCCCGGGCCAGGGCGTCGTCCACGAGCTCCTCCACCTTGGCCAGGGCCTTCTCCTCGACGAGGGGGCCCACCTGGGTGCCCTCGGCCACGCCGTGGCCCACGGTGAGGGAGCCCATGCGCTCCGCGAGGCGTGCGGAGAACTCCCCGGCCACGGAGCGGTGGACGAACAGGCGGTTGGCCGCCGTGCAGGCCTCGCCCATGTTGCGCATCTTCGCGGTCATCGCGGCCTCGACCGCCACGTCGAGGTCGGCGTCCTCGAACACGATGAAGGGGGCGTTGCCGCCCAGCTCCATGGACGAGCGCATGACGTGCTGGGCCGCCTGCTCGAGCAGCCGCACCCCCACCTCGGTGGAGCCGGTGAAGGAGATCTTGCGGGCGATCCCCGAGGACATCCAGGGCCCGACCACCGAGGAGGCCCTCGAGGTGCACACGACGTTGAGCACCCCCGCCGGCAGTCCGGCCTCCACCAGGACGTCCACGAGGGCCAGGGAGGACAGCGGCGTGAGGTTCGCGGGTTTGAAGACCATCGTGCAGCCGGCCGCGACGGCCGGGCCGATCTTGCGGGTGCCCATGGCCAGCGGGAAGTTCCACGGGGTGACCAGCACGCAGGGTCCCACCGGCTCCTTGGAGACCAGGATCCGGGTCCTCCCGTCCCCCGAGAGGGTCATGTCCCCGCCGATCCGCACGGCCTCCTCGGAGAACCAGCGGAAGAACTCGGCGGCGTAGGCGACCTCCCCGCGGGCCTCGGCGAGGGGCTTGCCCATCTCCGTGGACATCACCAGCGCGAGCTCGTCCCGGCGGGCCATGATGAGGTCGTGGGAGCGGCGCAGGATCTCGCCGCGCTCGCGGGGCGCGGTCCGGGCCCAGTCCTTCTGGGCCCGCCCCGCGGCCTCGATCGCCCGGACGGCGTCCTCCGGGCCGCCGTCCGCCACCGTGGCGACGACCTCCTCGGTGGCCGGGTCCACCACGTCGAAGCGGCGCCCGGAGGCGGCCTCGGTCCACTCGCCGTCGACGAAGACCCCGGTGCTGACCCCGGCGACGGCCTCCCGGGACCGGCGCAGGACGTCCTCGGAGGCGGTGATGGGGGCGGTGGTGGGGGCGGCGGAGTCGGTCACGGGGTGTCCTTCCGGTCGGGATCGGCGCGGGGTGCGGCGCGGGGTCCGAGGCGGGATCCGGTGCGTCCGGGCGCGGTGCGGGACGGGACGGGGCTCATGCGGTCGCCGCCGCCCCGGCGAGGACCTCGGCCAGGGCGGCCTCGAAGCGCTCGAGGCCCGTGCGGACCTCCTCCTCGGAGACCACCAGTGCGGGGATCAGCCGGACCACGTTGCCGGCCGGCCCGCAGGTCAGGGTGAGCAGCCCGTGGCCGGTGGTGGCCTGCTGCACGGCGAGCGCGGCGGCGGCGTCCGGGGAGCCGTCCTCCTGTGCGAACTCGACGCCCTGCATCAGCCCGCGGCCGCGGACGTCGCTGATCCCGGGGTAGCGCTGCTGCAGGGGCTGCAGCCCCGCCTGCAGCTGGTCCCCGCGGACCCGCGCGTTCTCCACCAGGTGCTCGTCGCGGACCACGTCCAGGGTGGCGCAGGCCGCCGCGGCGGCCACGGCGTTGCCGCCGTAGGTCCCGCCCTGCGAGCCGGGCCAGCCCCGCTCCATCAGCGCGGTCGGCGCCGCGATCGCGGAGATCGGGAAGCCCGAGGCGAGGCCCTTCGCGGTGATCAGCACGTCCGGGACCACGTCCGCGAACTGGTGGCCCCAGAACCGCCCGGTCCGCCCCACCCCGGCCTGCACCTCGTCCAGCACCAGCAGGATCCCGTGCCGGTCCGCCCGCTCCCGCAGCCCCTCGAGGAAGGCCGGCGGGGTGGGCAGGTAGCCGCCGTCGCCGAGCACGGGCTCGATGAGGAGGGCCGCGGTGTCCTCGGGCGCCGTCCTGGTCACCAGGAGGTAGTCCAGCTCCCGCAGGGCGAAGTCGACCGCCGTCCGCTCGTCCCACCCGTAGCGGTGGGCGTAGGGGAACGGGGCCATGTGCACCCCGCCCATGAGCGGGGAGAAGCCGGCGGAGAACCGGGTGCCGGCGGTGGTGAGGGTCGCCGCGGCCACCGTGCGGCCGTGGAAGCCGCCCTGGAAGACCACCACGTTGGGCCGGCCCGTGGCCATCCGGGCCAGCCGCACCGCGGCCTCGACCGCCTCGGAGCCGGAGTTGGCGTAGAACACGGAGTCCAGGCCCGGCGGCAGGACCTCGCCCAGCTTCTCGGTGAGCTCGAGCAGCGGGGGGTGCAGCACGGTCGTGTACTGGGCGTGGATGACCCGGCCGACCTGCTCGCGGGCCGCCTCGACCACCCGGGGGTGGCAGTGGCCCGTGCTGGTCACCCCGATCCCGGTGGTGAAGTCCAGGTACTCGCGCCCGTCCGTGCCGGAGATCCAGCAGCCCCGGGCGGAGTCGACGACGACCGGGGTCGCCTGCTTCAGGAGCGGACTCAGTGAGGTCATGGCCCATCATGGGAACAGCCCGTGCAGATTGTCAACAATCGGACCGCCCCCGTAGGGTGGCCCCATGAGCACCGTGCGCGAGCCGCCCCGTGTCGTCGTGCTGACCGCCGAGGGCACGCCACCGCCCGGCAACGAGGAGGCCCTCCGGGCCCTCGCCGACGTCACGGTGGTGACGCGCGAGAGCCTCGCCGACGCCCTCGCGGGGACCGGCGGGCGGCGCCCGGCGGAGGTGCTGCTGCTGTGGGACTTCTTCTCGGACGCGCTCGCCGGCGCGTGGGACGCCGCGACGGGGCTGCGCTGGGTGCACGTCGCGGCCGCCGGGGTGGACGCCGTGCTGTTCCCGGCGCTGCGCTCCTCGGCGGTGCTGGTGACCAACGCGCACGGCGTCTTCGACCGGCCCATCGCCGAGTTCGTCCTCGCCGCGGTCCTGGCCCAGGACAAGCAGCTGCACCGGAGCGCGCGGCTGCAGCGCGAGCACCGGTGGGTGCACCGCGAGCTGCGGCGCACCCAGGGCTCCACGGCCCTCGTCGTGGGCACCGGGGGGATCGGCCGCGCCACCGCCCGCCTGCTGCGGGCGGTGGGGGTGGAGGTCCGCGGCGCCGGGCGCACGGCGCGGGCGGAGGACCCGGACTTCGGGACCGTCGTCCCCGCCGCCGAGCTGGCCGAGCACGCCGGGTGGGCGGACCACGTGGTGCTGGCCGCCCCGCTGACCGGGCGGACGCACGGGATCGTGGGCCCCCGGGTGCTCGCGGCGATGTCCCCGCACGCCCACCTCGTGAACGTGGGCCGGGGCGCGCTGGTGGACGAGGACGCGCTGCTGGAGGCCCTTCGGGCGGGGCGTCCGGCCGCCGCGACCCTGGACGTCTTCGACACGGAGCCCCTTCCGCGGGACCACCCCTTCTGGGCGATGGACAATGTGCACGTGTCCGCGCACATGTGCGGGGACGTGGAGGGGTGGCGGGACGAGCTCGCCGCCCAGTTCGAGGACAACCTCCGGCGCTGGACGGCCGGGGAGCGGCTGGTCGACCAGGTGGACAAGAACGCCGGCTACGTCCGCTCCCGGTGAGGGGGCGGCGGGACCGCCGGCGACGGCGCCGCGGGTCCCGTGCCGGCGGGCCACGACGAGAGGAGAGCACGGACCATGCGCGTAGCAGTTCCCAGAGAGATCAAGCCGGCCGAGCGGCGGGTGGGCCTCGTGCCCGCCGGGGTGACCCAGCTCGTGCGGGACGGCCACGAGGTGCTCGTGGAGACCGGCGCGGGGGAGGGCTCCGGGTTCGACGACGACGCCTACACCGCCGCGGGGGCCGAGGTGGTCGACCGGTCCGCCGTGTGGGAGCGGGCGGAGCTGCTGGTCAAGGTGAAGGAGCCGGTGGCCGAGGAGTACGGCTTCCTGCGCCCCGACCTCACGCTCTTCGCGTACCTGCACCTGGCCGCCGACCGCCCGCTCACCGAGGCGCTGCTGGAGGCGGGCACCACCGCCGTGGCCTTCGAGACCGTCCGCGCCGGCCGGACCCTGCCCCTGCTCCAGCCGATGTCCGAGATCGCGGGCCGGCTCGCCGCGCAGTCCGCCGCCCACCACCTGCAGTCCAACGCCGGCGGCCCCGGGCTCCTGATGGGCGGGGTCCCCGGCGTCGCCGCGGCCAGGGTCGTGGTGGTCGGCGGCGGGGTCGTGGGCACGCAGGCCGCCCTGATGGCCTCGGGGCTGATGGCCGACGTCACGGTCCTCGACGCCAACGGCGTGCGGATCCGCGAGCTCACCGACCTGCTCGGGCACCGGGCCCGCGTGCTGATGAGCGACGAGCACGTGCTCGAGGAGGAGATCTCCGGGGCGGACGTGGTGATCGGGGCGGTGCTCGTCCCGGGGGCGGCGGCGCCCAAGCTCGTGCGCCGCGAGCACCTCGCGGTGCTGCACGACCACGCCCTGCTCGTGGACGTCGCCATCGACCAGGGCGGGTGCTTCGAGACCTCCCACCCGACCACCTACGACGACCCGACGTTCGAGGTGGACGGCATCACCCACTACTGCGTGGCGAACATGCCCGGCGCGGTGCCGCGCACCGCGACCCGGGCCCTCGGCAACGCCACCACGCCCTATCTGCGGCGCCTGGCCCGCGGCCCGGAGCAGGCCCTGGCCGCCGATCCGGAGTTCGCGGCCGGGCTCAACACGGCCGCCGGGCGGATCCGGCACGCCGGGGTGGCGGAGGCCTTCGCGGACCTGCCCGCGCAGCTGGACTGAGTCCCGGCGGACGTCCCGCCGGGGCTCAGTCCGGCGCCGGGCCGTCCGCGGTGAGCAGGCGGAGCAGCCGCTCCAGCTCGACCCGGTCCTCCGGGGCCAGCCGCGAGAAGTACTCCTCGGACTCCCGGCGCCGGTCCTCCCGGACCCGCTCGCGCAGACCGGTGCCCCGGGGCGTCAGCGCCACCAGTGTGGCCCGCCGGTCGGACGGGTCCGGGACCCGTTCCACGAGCCCCTTCTGCTCGAGCAGGTCCACCACCTCCGTGGCGGACCGCGGGGCGATGCGCAGGGCCTCGGCGAGGTCCTTCACCCGCAGGCTGGCGGACCCGCCGCCGTGGCGGCAGGTCCCGGCCGGGCCGTGCCGGTGCCCCGGCTCACCGGCACATCCGGCGAGGGCGTCGAGCGCCCGGAACTGGTGCGGGGTCAGTCCGAAGGGGGCCAGCTGCTCGGCCCACCGGCGGCGCAGCCGGCGGAAGACGGCGTGCAGCAGGTCCCCCAGGCGGGCCGGATCCGGAGCGTCGTTGGGCATGGCGTCATCCTATCCCCATTGCGGGTTACCTCATAGAGAGGTAACCTCCTTGATAGTTCCCGAGGAGGATCCCATGGCGACGACCCAGCACCCCGCGCGCGTCCGCACCCCGGCGCACGACGGCGGAGGCACCCCGGCCGACAGCCCGGGCGTCCTGCCCGGCGCCGGCCCCGGAGGCGGCGGGGGCGGGGGCGGAGGTCGGCCTGCGCGCCGGAACCCCGCGGACCGGACGCAGCTCGCCCGGCACCCCGTCAGCCCGCGCCGGATCGCGGCGCTGTTCGCCCCGCACCGGGGCACGATCGCGCTCGTCGTCGTGCTCATCACCGCGTCCTCGGTCGTCAACCTCGCCCAGCCGTTCCTGGTCCGCGGCGTGATCGACGACGCCCTGCCGGGCGGCGACACCCGCCTGCTGGTGCTGCTCACCGCCTCGATGGTCGGGGTCGCGGCGCTCACCTCCGTGATCGGCGTGGTCCAGACCTGGATGGCCACCGCCATGGGCCAGCAGGTGATGCACGCGCTGCGCGTGCAGCTCTTCACCCACCTGCAGGCCCAGTCGCTGGGGTTCTTCACCCGGACCCGGGGCGGGGAGGTGCAGTCGCGGCTCACGCACGACATCGCGGGGATGCAGTCCGTGGTCACCAGCTCCGCCACGGGCGTGGCGTCCAACCTCACCACCGCCGTGGCGACGGCCGTGGCCATGGTGGCGCTGTCCCCGGCGATGAGCCTCGTCTCCCTGGTGGTGCTGCCGCCGGCGATCTGGCTCTCCCGCCGCGTGGCCCTGATCCGCCGGGACGTCACGGACGAGCGCCAGCGGGAGCTCGCCGCGCTCCACACCCAGGTGGAGGAGGGGCTGTCCGTCTCGGGGGTCCGCCTGGCCAAGACCCTGGGCACCACCGCGCGGGACGCGGAGCGCTTCACCGAGCGCTCCGACCGGCTCGTGGGCCTGGAGCTGCGCAGCCAGCTGGCCGGGCGCTGGCGGATGGCCACCATGCAGATCGTCTTCGCCGCCATCCCCGCCGTGATCTACCTGGCCGCCGGCTTCCCGGCCACCAGCGGCGGCATGACCATCGGCACCCTCGTGGCATTCACCGCCCTGCAGGGGACCATCTTCCGGCCCGTCATGGGTCTGCTGAACATCGGCGTGCAGTGGGTGTCCGCGCTGGCCTTCTTCAGCAGGATCTTCGAGTACCTCGACCTCGAGCCGCAGATCGTCCCGCCCGCCGCGCCCGTCCGGCTGGATCCGGCCGCCGTGCGCGGCGAGGTCCGGTTCGAGGGCGTGCGCCACGCCTACGACGACGGGGCCGACGTCCTGCACGAGCTCGACCTGGTGCTGCCGGCGGGCACCACCACGGCGGTGGTCGGACCCACCGGCTCGGGCAAGAGCACCCTCGGCTCCCTGCTGCCGCGGCTCAACGACGTCGCCCGCGGCAGGGTGACGATCGACGGCGTCGACGTGCGGGAGATCGATCCGGCGGACCTCGCCCGGATCGTGGGCGTCGTCTCCCAGGAGACCTACCTGGTGCACGCCACGGTGCGCGCGAACCTGCTGCTGGCCGATCCGGACGCCTCCGACGCCGAGCTGTGGGCCGCCCTGGGCGCCGCGCGCGTCGCCGACACCGTCGCCGGGCTGCCGGATGGGCTGGACACCGTGGTCGGCGCGCGCGGCCACCGCTTCTCCGGCGGGGAGCAGCAGCGCCTGGCCATCGCCCGGACCGTGCTGCGCAACCCGCCCGTGCTGGTCCTCGACGAGGCCACCAGCGCGCTGGACAACACCACCGAGGCGCAGGTCCAGGAGGCCCTCGACCGGCTGGCCGCCGGCCGCACGACCCTGACCATCGCGCACCGGCTCTCCACGGTCGAGAACGCCGACCAGGTCGTGGTGCTCGAGGGCGGACGCATCGTCGAGCGGGGCGCGCCGCGGGAGCTGCGCGCGGCCGGCGGCCCGTTCGCCCGGCTGGCCGCCCGGACCGGCCCGGCCGGCGGCGCCGGCCCGCGCCCCGGCGCCGCCTCCTGACCCGCGGGAGCCCGCGTGACCACGGACGTCCGTGGTCACGCGGGCTCCCGCGGGCCGGCCGGTGCGCCCGGGGTCAGCCGCGGGTGCCGTGCTGGACGATCAGCGGCCGGCCGGCGGGCTGCGCCACCCGCTCGCGCGCCGTCCGGGCCGCCGCCACGAGGTGCTCCAGCGACGCCCTCGTCTCCTCGTAGCCGCGGGTCTTCAGGCCGCAGTCCGGGTTGACCCACAGGGTCCGCGCCGGGACGTGCTCGAGGGCCCGCTCGAGCAGCTGCTCGATCTCCTCCTGGGAGGGCACGCGCGGGGAGTGGATGTCCCACACGCCCGGCCCGATGCCCCGGGAGAAGCCGGCGGCCTCGAGGTCGGTCAGCACCTCCATCCGGGACCGGGCCGCCTCGATGCTCGTGACGTCGGCGTCCAGGCCGTCGATCGCCCCCACCACCTCGCCGAACTCCGAGTAGCACAGGTGGGTGTGGATCTGGGTCTCGTCCCGCACCCCCGAGGTGGCCAGGCGGAACGCGTCCACCGACCAGCCGAGGTAGGCGGGCTGGTCCGCGCGGCGCAGCGGCAGCAGCTCCCGCAGCGCCGGCTCGTCCACCTGGATGATCCCGATCCCGGCGGCCTCGAGGTCCGCGACCTCGTCCCGCAGCGCGAGCGCCACCTGGTTCGCCGTCTCGCCGAGCGGCTGGTCGTCGCGCACGAAGGACCACGCGAGGATCGTCACCGGGCCAGTCAGCATGCCCTTGACCGGCTTGTCGGTGAGGGACTGGGCGTGGCCGATCCACGGCACCGTGAACGCCTCGCCGCGCAGGCCCGGACCCTCCCGGCTGACGTCGCCCCACAGGATCGACGGGCGGGTGCAGCGGGAGCCGTAGGACTGGACCCAGCCGTGGACGGTGGTCGCGAAGCCGTCGAGGTGCTCGGCGAAGTACTGGACCATGTCGTTGCGCTCCGGCTCGCCGTGCACCAGCACGTCCAGGCCCAGCTCCTCCTGCAGCCGCACGACCCGCTCGATCTCCTCCCGCAGGAAGGCGTCGTACTGCGCGTCCGTCAGGGCGCCGGCGCGGTGCCGGGCGCGGGCGGCACGGACCTCGGCGGTCTGGGGGAAGGATCCGATCGTGGTGGTGGGCAGCGGGGGCAGGGGGCCGGAGGCCGTGAAGGCCCGGCCGTCCTGGGCGCTCCGGCGGACCTCCGCGGCAGACCGTCCGATGTCCGCGGCGGTCAGCGACCCGGCGCGCTCGCGCACGGCCGCGTCCCGGACCCCTGCGGCGTCCTGCCGGGTGCGGCGGGCCTCGGCGGCCTCGGCCAGCTCCGGCGCGACCGCCTCCGTCCCGGCGGCGAGACCGCGGGCCAGGGTGACGATCTCGCCGACCTTCTGGTCGGCGAAGGCGAGCCAGCTCCGCAGCTGCGGGTCCAGCCGGGTCTCCTCGGCCACGTCGTGCGGGACGTGGAACAGGGACGTGGAGGAGGCCACGGACACCTGGGCGCCCCCGCGGGCCAGCTCCGCGAGCTGGTCGAGCCGGCCGGCCAGGTCGGCCCGCCACACGTTGTGCCCGTCCACGGCGCCGGCCACGAGCACGGCGGAGTCCTCGCCCCGGAAGAGCTCCAGCTCCTCGGCGGTGGGGGCGGCGCCCTTGACGAGGTCGAGGTGCAGGGCCTCCACCCCGGAGCAGGCCAGCGGGTGCAGCAGCGGCCCGGGGGAGCCGTAGGACGTGGTGACGAACAGCTGCGGGCGCCCGGTCACGGCGGTCAGGCCCGTGTAGGCGTCCCACACGGACGAGGCGAGCTGCTCGCCGGGGACGTCCTGGTCCGCCACGAGGGCCGGCTCCTCCAGCTGCACCCAGTCCGCGCCGGCGGCGGCGAGCTCCTGGAGCAGCCGCGCGTACACGGGCAGCAGCTCGGGGAGCCGCTGCAGCGGGTCGAAGCCCGCGGGGGCGTCGTCGTCGGCCTTGGCGAGGAGGAGGAAGGACACCGGGCCCACGAGGACCGGGCGGACGGTGAAGCCGTGTGCGGCGGCGCGGCGGACGTCGGCCACGAGCCGGTCGGCGGTGGCGCGGAGCGGGGTCTCCGGGCCGATCTCGGGCACGAGGTAGTGGTAGTTGGTGTCGAACCACTTGGTCAGCTCGAGGGGAGCGCGCCCGGCGTCGCCGCGGGCCAGCACGAAGCTCGCGTCGAGGCCGAGCCGGCCCTCGGCGTCGGCGAGATCGGCGAAGCGGGCCGGCACCGCCCCGAGGGCCACGGTGGTGTCCAGGACCTGGTCGTAGAGGGGGAACGCCGCGGGCAGGGACGAGTCCCGGGCGCCGAGGCCCAGCTCCACGAGCCGGCGGTGGGTCGCCAGCTGCAGGTCGGCGGCCGCAGACTCGAGCTCCTCGCGGGTCGAGCGCCCGGCCCAGTAGGCCTCCAGGGCCTTCTTCAGCTCGCGGCGGCGGCCGATCCGGGGGTAGCCGGTGATGGTGGCGGCGGGGAACGGGACAGTGGTCATGGTGGTCTCCTGAAGGGGTGTCGAGGGGTCGTGCGGAACGGTGGGTGGGCGCGTGCTCAGGCGGGGAGCAGAAGGTCCTCGAGCGCGACGGGCACGTGCGGGACGCGCGGGAGGTCCACGTGCTCCAGCAGGTCGAGCGCGGCCCCGTGCTCGTTGAAGGTGTAGAGGTGCAGCCCGGGGGCGCCGGCGTCCAGGGCGGCGCGGGCCAGCCGCGCCGCGAAGGCCACGCCGGCGCGGTGCCGCTCGGCAGGACCGGGCGCGTCCTCCAGCGCGGCGGCCAGGCCCGGGTGGGGCGCCAGGCCCGCCAGCCGGCACAGCGTCCGGAGCCGCCGCGGGTCGGTGACCGGCATGATCCCCGGGACGATCGGGATCGTCACCCCGGCCGCCCGCGCCGCCGCGACCAGGCGCTCGTAGCGCTGCGGGCGGAAGTAGACCTGCGTGATCGCGAAGTCCGCCCCGGAGCGCTGCTTGGCCAGCAGCACCTCGACGTCGTGCCGGAAGGACGGCGACTCCGGGTGCCGGGTCGGGTAGGCGGCCACGCCCACGGCGAGCCGGCCGGCCGCCAGGGCCGCGGTGTGGCGCTGCTCGACCTCGCGCACGAGCTCCACGAGCTCGCCGGCGTGCCGCAGCTCGCCCGGCTCGGCCCCCGGGTCGAGGTCGCCGCGCAGGGCCAGGACGCCCCGGACGCCGCGGCGGACCAGTGCGGCCACGGTCTGCTCCAGCTCGGCCCGAGTGCTGCCGACGCACGTCAGGTGGGCCAGGGGCCGCAGGCTCGTGCGCGCCAGGAGGTGGTCGAGCAGGGCGAGCGAGCTGTCCCGGCGCTGCTCGTCCCCGCTGTACGTCACCGAGACGTGGTCGGGACGGGTGGGCTCGAGCTCCTCGATGGTCCGCAGCAGCGTGTCGGCGCTCGCCGCGCTGCGCGGCGGATAGAGCTCGTAGGACAGGGACGGCGGCGCCGGCCGGGCGGTCGGGCGTGGTGTCACGTTCTTCCTCCAAGGGTCACCCCGAGGGAGGGCAGCAGCCGTCCCGGAGTGGACCCGGGAGGCTGCGACAGCTCCATCGGTCCTGGCGGGAGCACCGTTCCGCGCACCCCGTGGCGGGGGCGCGGATGGTTGCTGCGGCGTCGACGAGCCAGGTCTCTCGGCCGCTCTGGATAGATGCAGGACCCATTCCAGCGGCTGCCCCGCCGCGCTGCCAAGTGCGGGCGCCCAGAAGACGCCGGTGCGCCGACTGTGACGACCGCGGCGTCACAGGACGCAACACCGACGCGCGACGACGCACCGGCGACGACGCACCGGCGGCGAGGCCCATGAGGAGCGCAGGTCCGGGGCCGTCACGATCCGGTCTCGGGTCTTGCCGGGCCGGGGCGGGCGGCCTAGTCTTTGACAACCAACAGGTTGATCAAGGAATCAGTTGACAAACACCGTGGATCCCGGCGACGACGAGCTCGACAGGGCCTTCCTGGCCCTGGCCGACCCGGTCCGCCGCCGCATCGTCGCCCGGCTCAGCCGCGGACCGGCCACGGTCACCGAACTGGCGGAACCCTTCGCGATCTCCCTCCAGGCGGTCTCGAAGCACATCCAGGTCCTCGAGCAGGCGCAGCTCGTCACGCGCACCCGTGACGCCCAGCGCCGGCCCGTCCACCTGGACCCCGCACGGCTCGAGGCGCTCACCGCGTGGATCGACCGGTACCGGCTGGTCCGGGAGGAGCAGTTCCGCCGCCTCGACGCCGTGCTCGACACCCGAGCCGCGGACCGCGGCCAGCACACCCAGGACTGAACCATGGGACACGCACTGCACCTGACCGTCCCCGACGGCCTGCCCTTCATCGACTTCGAGCGCGAGTTCGACCACCCCGTGGCCGACGTCTTCCGCGCCCACGCCGACCCCGAGCTGTTCCGGCAGTGGATCGGGCCGCGCGGGCTGCGGACCCGGATCGACGGCTTCGAGTTCCGCCCCGGCGGCGCCTACCGGTTCGTCCAGCGCGGCGAGGACAGCACCGAGGAGTACGCCTTCCGCGGCGTCTTCCACACGGTGCGCGAGAACGAGCTCGTGGTCCAGACCTTCGAGTACGAGGACTGGCCCGACGCCGTGGACCTGGAGTACCTGCATTTCGAGGACCTGGGCGACGGCCGGTGCCGGCTGCGCGGGCACACCGTCCACGCGTCCCAGGAGGCCCGCGACGGGATGGTCGGATCCGGCATGGAGAAGGGCGTGGCCGAGGGCTACGAGCGGCTCGAGGAGCTGCTGGGCGGGCGGACCGCGCAGGGCGGGGTCTGACCGTGGACTGGACGCTCGAGGTGGTGCTGGTGCCGGTGCGCGACGTCGACCGGGCCGTGGAGTTCTACCGGGACCAGGTCGGCTTCCACCTCGACCACCACACCACCACCGAGCAGATGGACATCGCCCAGCTGACCCCGCCCGGGTCCGGCTGCTCGATCGTGGTGGGCAACCTCCCCGCCCACCGGGAGATGGCCCCCGGATCCCTGCGCGGGCTCCAGCTGGTGGTCGCGGACGCCCGGGCGGCCCGCGAGGAGCTGCTGTCCCGGGGCGTGGAGGTGAGCGGGATCACGGTGCTCGACGAGCGGGACGGCGGCACCGTCTTCGGCTTCAGCGACCCCGACGGCAACTCGTGGGCGGTCCAGGAGCTGCGGGTCCGCGCCGAGCGCCCGCTGATCCCGCCGGAGCACCGCCTCTGACACCGTCACCGGCGCCGGCGACGGCCGCGCACCGCGGCATGTCCTGTGCCCGTGGCCCCGGCGGAGCCGCGGCTCCGCCGGATCAGTCCTGCGGGGCGTGCTCGGCCCGGCGGCCGAGCACCTTCGAGGCCAGGGCGATGAGCGCCACCAGCCCGGCCGTGAGCAGGAGCTGGCCCCGCACGGCGCCGTCGAGCAGCCCGAGCAGGACGATCCCGGCGAGGAGCGCCAGCGCCAGGTACGACAGCCACGGGAAGGCCCACATCCGCAGGGGCAGCTCGGTGCCGTCCCGGTCCGCGCGGCGGCGCAGGACGATCTGCGAGACCAGCGCGAGCCCCCAGACGACCAGGCAGGTCGCGCCCACGGTGTTGAGCATCCACAGCAGCACGGTCTCGGGCCACAGGTAGTTCAGCACCACGGCGGCGAAGCCGAAGAGCACGGAGACGACCACCGCGCTCCGGGGGACCCCGCGGTCGGAGACGTCGGCGAAGGCCCGCGGCGCCGAGCCGCGGCGGGCCAGCGACCAGAGCATCCGGGACGCGCCGTAGATGTTCGCGTTGAGGGCCGAGAGCAGCGCCAGGATGATGACCACGGCCATCAGCACGTCCGCGCCGGGCACCCCGGCGGTCTCCAGCACGGCCACGAACGGGCTGACCGAGAGCTGCTCGTCGTTCCACGGCAGCACCAGGACCATGACGGTCACGGCGCCCACGTAGAAGACGAGGATCCGGACCAGGATGGTGCGCACGGCGCGGGCCACGTTGCGCTGCGGGTCCTCGGTCTCCGCGGCGGCGATGGTCACGAGCTCCGTGCCGCCGAACGCGAAGACCACCACGAGCAGCGCGGCGGCCACCCCGGTCGGGCCGTGGGGCAGGAAGCCGCCGTGAGCGGTGAGGTTCGCGAGCCCCGGGGAGGGCTCCTCGGTCAGGCCCAGGAGCACGGCGATCCCGACCGCGAGGAAGGCCAGCACCGCGAGCACCTTCATCAGCGCGAACCAGAACTCGGTCTCCCCGAGCGTGCGCACCCGCACCAGGTTGATCGCCGTGAACACCACCATGAACAGCAGCGCCAGCACCCACTGCTCGGCCACCGGCCACAGCTCCGCGAGCAGCTGGGCCGCGGCCGTGGCCTCCGCCGCGACCACCACCACGATCTGCGCCCACCACAGCCAGCCGAGGGTGCGTCCCACGGTGCGGCCCATGGCCTTCTCGGCGTAGGTGGAGAACGCGCCGGGGGACGGATCCGCGGCGGCCATCTCGCCCAGCGCCCGCATCACGAGCACGAGCAGCACGCACGCCACCAGGAAGGACAGTAGCACCGCCGGCCCGGCGGTGCGGATCGCGGCGCCCGTGCCGATGAACAGGCCGGTGCCGATCGCGCTGCCCAGGGCCATCATCACGAGGTGCCGGGCCTTGAGGTGGGTGCCCGGGGCGGCCGCGGGCGCGGAGGACGGGGACCCGCCCGGGGTCCACGTGGAAGGGGAACTCATGAGCATCGAGGGTATCGGACCGCGGTGGCCGCCGGACGGGGCGGCGGATGCCGGTCCCGGGTCACGGCCCGCTAGACTTGCACGGTACGAGCCCCTGGGTCTCCTCCTGCCGGCGTCGCGCCGTCCCGGTCGCGCGGGTGGGAGCGGGCCGACGCAGGGGCGTTGTCGTGCCCGGCCGGTGCGCGCCTCCGCCGGGGCCCGCGGGAGAAGTCCCGTTCCATCCAGGCAGGAGAGTCGTTCAATGCCAGCAATCGTGATCGTCGGCGCCCAGTGGGGCGACGAGGGCAAGGGCAAGGCCACCGACCTGCTGGGAGGCCGCGTGGACTACGTGGTCAAGCCCAACGGCGGCAACAACGCGGGGCACACCGTGGTGGTGGGCGGCGACAAGTTCGAGCTCAAGCTCCTGCCGGCGGGCATCCTGAGCCCCAACGCCGTCCCCGTGATCGGCAACGGCGTCGTCGTCAATCCCCAGGCCCTCTTCGAGGAGATCGACGGCCTCGAGGCGCGCGGGGCGGACACCTCCCGGCTGCGCGTCTCCGCGAACGCCCACCTGGTGGCCCCGTACCACCAGACGATGGACCAGGTCTCGGAGCGCTTCCTCGGCAAGCGGGCGATCGGCACCACGGGCCGCGGCATCGGGCCCGCCTACATGGACAAGGTCGGCCGGCTCGGCATCCGCGTCCAGGACGTCCTCGACGAGTCGATCCTGCGGCAGAAGATCGAGGGCGCGCTGCGGCAGAAGAACGAGCTGCTCGTGAAGCTCTACAACCGCCGGGACATCGACGTCGAGGAGGTCGTGCAGTACTTCCTGGGCTACGCCGACCGGCTCGCCCCGATGATCGTGGACTCGACCTACCTGCTCAACCAGGCCCTCGACGAGGACAAGGTGGTGCTCATGGAGGGCGGCCAGGCGACCTTCCTCGACGTCGACCACGGCACCTACCCGTTCGTGACGTCCTCCAACCCCACCGCGGGCGGCGCGTCCGTGGGCTCGGGCATCGGGCCGACCCGCATCACCCGGGCGATCGGCATCATCAAGGCCTACACCACCCGCGTGGGCGCCGGGCCGTTCCCCACCGAGCTCTTCGACGAGATGGGCGAGCAGCTGCGCACCACCGGCGGCGAGTTCGGCGTCAACACGGGCCGTCCCCGCCGCACCGGCTGGTACGACGCCGTGATGGCCCGCCACGCCTCCCGGATCAACGGCTTCACCGACTACTTCCTCACCAAGCTCGACGTCCTCACCGGCATCGAGCAGATCCCGGTGTGCGTGGCCTACGACGTCGACGGCGTCCGGCACGACGAGATGCCGATGACCCAGACCGAGTTCCACCACGCGAAGCCGATCTTCGAGCACTTCGCCGGGTGGGAGGAGAACATCACCGGCTGCCGCACCCTGGAGGACCTGCCGGCGAACGCCCGGGCCTACGTCGAGGCGCTCGAGTCGATGAGCGGCACCCGGATGTCCGCGATCGGCGTGGGCCCGGACCGCGACGACACCATCGTGGTGCGCGACCTCATCAACTGATCCCTCCTCTCCTCCGCGCGGTTGCACGCGTCGGCGACCTCGAGCGCCCCGGTCGCCGGCACGTGCGACCTCGCGGGCAGGGCAGGGAAACGCTCAGACGAGGACCAGGACCACCCAGATGCCGAGGGCGCCGAGGGCGAGCATCGCGGCCGAGGTCGCCAGCACGGCGCCGACCTCCGGCTCCGTGCCCTCCTCGACGATGCCGCGGGCGCTGCGGACGTAGCGGGGGCGCTGCGTGACGTAGATCGCCGCCGCCGTGAGGACCGCCAGGCCGAACAGCACCAGCACGAACGGCCCGTGGTGCGGCAGCCAGCGCAGGAAGATCGCCGAGACCACCACGAAGGACATCAGGGTCCGGCCCCAGGCCATCGTGGTGCGCTCCGGCTGCAGCCCGGGGTCCCCGTGCGGCGGCCGAGGGGGGTCCGGGGGCCCCGGAGGGCGGCGGAGCTGCGGGCGGGGCATCTCAGCCCTGCAGGACGACGACGACGAGCACTCCCGCCGCGATCGCCCCGCCCACCGCGAGCACCGGTGCGATCAAAGGCAAGGGCAGCGGGGCCTGGCGCCGCATGCTCCGCTCCACCCCGATCCAGCGGAACGTGGCGCCCGCGCTGAGGAGCATGCTCAGCACCAGCAGCACGATCGCGAGGAACTTCCGCACGCCGTCGTCGAACAGGTCCGCGGTGAACGCCTCGATGGCGATCCCGCCGGCCAGGAACGCGAGCGCGGTCCGGATCCAGGCGAGGAACGTGCGCTCGTTGGCCAGCGTGAACCGGGGGTCGGGGGCGGTCCCGCCGCCGAGCACGCGCTCGGACAGCCGGCGTCGCCCCGGGGTCTCGGACTGCTCGCCCATCGCCTGCCCTTCGCTCGCACGGTCGTGTCGGCCCCATCCTGCCACGGGCCGTGCCGCGAGCTGTGCCACGGGCGGGGGCACAGACAGGCGCACGGGCCGGTCGCGGATGCACCGGTCGCGGATACAGTGGGAGCTCCAGCCGCGACCCGCCGAGGAGGACACCCGTGAAGATCGCCGTCGGACAGTTCGCACCCACCGCCGACACGGCCGAGAACCTGGGGACCATGCGCCGGCTCACCGAGCAGGCCGCGGCCGGCGGGGCGCAGCTGGTGGTGTTCCCGGAGGAGGCCATGTTCTCCGAGCAGCTCCTCGGGGAGGACTTCGAGGAGCTGGTGCTGCGCGGCTGGTCCGGGTTCGTCCAGCAGCTGTCCTTCCTGGCCGCGCAGACCGGCGTCGCCGTGATCGCGGGCGGCTACGAGGGCTCCGCCGACGGGCGCCCCTACAACACGCTCGTGGCCGTGGACGCGCAGGGCGCGATCCTCGGCACGTACCGCAAGCTCCACCTCTACGACGCCTTCAGCCACCGGGAGTCCGACCGGATCCGCCCGGGGGACAAGGGCGTCACGGTGGTGCGGATCGGGGAGCTCGCGGTCGGCATGATCACCTGCTACGACCTGCGCTTCCCCGAGATCTGCCGCGCCGTGGTCGACGCCGGGGCGGAGCTGCTCACCGTGCCCGCGGCCTGGTTCGCCGGCGAGCACAAGGTGGACCACTGGCAGGCACTGCTCAAGGCCCGCGCGATCGAGAACACCGTCTGGGTCGCGGCCGCGGACACCTGCTCCGAGCACACGGTGGGCCGCTCCGCGGTGCTCGACCCGCTCGGCGTGGTGGTCGCCGAGGCGGGGGAGGACGAGACCGTGCTGACCGCCGACGTCATGCGCGAGCGCATCGCCGAGGTGCGCGAGACCGTGCCCGTGCTCGCGAACCGCCGGTTCGGCCCGGCGGAGCTGCTGCCCTCCGACGAGGGCTGAGGCGACCGCCGACCGACCGATTGAACCGACCGACCGACTGAACCGACCGACCGGTCTGACCGACTGCACCGACGACCCCTGGAGGACCCCGTGGACGACGACCGCTCCGATGCCCCGCCGCGCCCGGACGGCCCCGGCGGGTCCGGGCACGCCGGCGGCGGCCCGACGACCCCGTGGGGCCCACCGCCGCCGTGGCAGGCGGAGCGCTTCGCCGTGGGCCGCAGCCACGCCGACACCGCGCTGATCCTCGGCATCCTGAGCGTGGTGGTGCTGCCCCTGCTGGGCCCCTTCGCGATCTGGCAGGCGCGGGAGGCCGAGAAGCTCGGCACCCCCGCCGTTCCCGGGCGGGTGCTCGGCTGGGTCGGCACCGTCCTGCTCGGCGTCCTGGTGCTGTTCCTCGTCCTGTGGCTGGTCGCCGTCGTGTTCCTGGTCAGCTCCGGCGGCTGAGCCGGAGGCCGGGACGGATCCCGGCCCCCGGTCACCAGATGCGCACGCGCTCCACCTCGGGCAGCCACAGCGCGTCCGTCTCCTGCACCCCGAACGCCTCGTAGAAGGCGGGGACGTTGCGGACCGTCTGGTTGGCCCGGAACTCGTTGGGGGAGTGCGGGTCGGTGGCGATGCGGTGGCGCAGCGCCTCGTCGCGGGACTTCTGCTGCCACACGTAGGCCCAGGACAGGAAGAGGCGCTGCTCGGGGCTGTAGCCGTCGATCAGCTCCCCGGGGCCGAAGGCGCTGCCGGTCTCCCGGGACATCCGCCACGCCTGGTGGGCGATCGTGAGCCCGCCCAGGTCCCCGATGTTCTCCCCGAGGGTGAGCTCGCCGTTGACGTGCGTGCCCTCCTCCGCGAGCTGCTCCGGGACCAGGCGGTCGTACTGGCGCACCAGCTCCGCCGTGCGCTCCTCGAAGGCCTGCCGGTCGGCGTCGGTCCACCAGTTGCGCAGCCGGCCGTCGCCGTCGCAGGTCGAGCCCTTGTCGTCGAAGCCGTGGCCGATCTCGTGGCCGATCACGGAGCCGATCGCGCCGTAGTTCACGGCGTCGTCGGCGTCCTCGTCGAAGAACGGGGGCTGCAGGATCGCGGCCGGGAAGACGATCTCGTTGCGCAGCGGGTGGTAGTAGGCGTTGACCGTCTGCGGGGTCATGAGCCACTCGTGCTTCTCCACCGGCTGGCCCGCCTTGCGGACGAGCTCGGCGAGCCGGAACTCCGTGGTGCGGATCCGGTTGCCCACCAGGTCCTCGGGGTCGATCCGCAGGGAGGAGTAGTCCTTCCACTTCTCGGGGTAGCCGATCTTCGGGGTGAACTGGGAGAGCTTCTTCAGCGCCTCCTGGCGGGTCTCCTCGGTCATCCAGTCCAGGCCCGTGATCGAGACGCGGTAGGCCTCCAGGAGGTTGGCCACGAGCTCGTCCATCCGCTCCTTGGCGGTGGGGGAGAAGTGCGCGGCGACGTAGAGCTCGCCCACGGCCTCGCCGAGGACCCCGTTGACGAGCTCGACCCCGCGCTTCCAGCGGTCCTTGAGCCGCGGGGTCCCCGAGAGCACGGTGCCGTAGAAGGCGAAGTCCTCCTCGACGAACGCGGACGACAGGTAGGAGGCGCGCGCGGAGACCAGGTGCCAGCGGGCCCAGGACCGCCAGGACGGCAGCAGCTCGTCGACGAGCAGCTCCTCGACCCCGGTGAAGAAGCTCGGCTGGGCGTTGACCACGGTGCGCAGCGCCGTCCCGGGCAGCTCCGCGCCCTCGGCCAGGAGCCGCCAGTCGAGGACCGCGGTGGAGGCCGCGAGCTCCTCGAAGCCCATGGGGTTGTACATCTTGGTGAGGTCGCGGACCGTGACCTTGTCCCAGTGGTGGGCGGCGATCCGCGTCTCGAGGTCCACCACGGCGCGGGCCTGCTCCTCGGCGTCCTCCACCCCGGCCAGGGACAGCATGGTCCGCACGTGCTCCAGGTACTTCCCGCGGATCGCGGCGTGCTGGTCGTCCCGGTAGTACTCCTCGTCGGGCAGGCCCAGCCCCGACTGCCCCACGAACACGAGCTGGCGCTCGGGGTCGCCCGGGTCGGCGTCGACGTCCACGCCGACCAGGCCGCCCGCACCGCGGCGGATCATCCGGCCCAGGTGGCGCACCAGGCCGGGGACGTCCGCCACGGCGTCGACCTCCGCGAGGTCCGGGGCGAGGGGGGAGGCGCCGAGCGCCTCGATCCGCTCCTCGTCCATGAAGGACGCGTAGAGGTTCGCGATCTTGGACTCCACGGCCTCCGGGTCCCCGGCGCGGGCCCGGGTGATGAGCTCGCGCACGGCGGCCTCCGCCTGGTCCCGCAGCTCGATGAACGCGCCCACGGACGGCTTGTCGTCGGGGATCTCGGTCCGGCGCTGCCAGGTGCCGTTGACGTGGCGGTAGAGGTCGTCCTGGGGGCGGACGGAGCGGTCGAAGCCGGAGAGGTCGAACACCGAAGAGGTCACCGTGGATGTCATGCCCACCACGTTAACCGGCTCCCGGCGGAGCGGGCGGGCTGTTCCCCGACCGCTTAACCCGGTTCGTCCCGGGTCCGGCCCGCGTGCGCCCCGGGGCCCGGACCCGGCGGGACCGTCCTCCCGGGTCAGGACCGGCCGCCGGTGAACCGCGGCGGGCGCTTCTGCTGGAACGCGGCGAAGCCCTCGGCGTAGTCGGCGCTGCGGCACAGCTCGCCCTGCACCCGGTTCTCGTTCTCGACGGACTCCCACAGCCCCAGGCGCTCGTCGCGGATCTGGGCCACGAGCTCGCGGGAGGCGAGGAACGCGCCGGTCGCGCCCTCGGCCACGGCCGCCGCCTTGGCCCGGGTGAGCTCGAGCAGCTCGTCGGCGGGTACCGAACGGCTGAACAGCCCGGAGCGCACGGCCTCCTGGCCGCTCATCAGCTCGGCCGTGTAGATGAGGTCCAGGGTCCGGTGGGCGCCGAGCCGCTCGGTGAACAGGGCGTGCCCGCCCGAGTCGAGGGTCGCGCCCAGGTTCGCGAAGGGGGAGCCGATCTTGGCGCTGTCCGCGACGTAGACCACGTCCGTGGCGATCGCCAGGCCGAGCCCCACGCCCAGGCACGCGCCCTGCACGGCGGCGAACGTCGGGGCGGGGAACCGGGTCATGGCGCGCAGCAGCGGGGTGACCTTCCCGGCCAGGAAGCCGTGGGCGTCGTCGCTCGCGGGGTCCACCGCGGAGATGTCGCGGCCGGCGCAGAAGCCGCGGCCCTCGCCGCGCAGCACGAGGGCCCGGACGCCGGCCTTCGCCGCCTCGGCGTAGGCGTCGCCGAGCTCGGCGAGTGCCGCCTCGTCCAGGGCGTTCATCCTGCCGGGTGCGTTCAGCACCACTTCGGCCACGGATCCGTCGATGGTCAGGTCGATCACTGCTGCTCCTCGGTGAGGTCGGGACTGGGGGCGGGACGGCCCGGAGGCCCGGCACCTGCACGGTGCCGGGCCCCCGGAGCGAGCGGCTCAGGCGTCGAAGTCGACGACGAGCTCCTTGGAGGTGGGACGGGTCTGGCAGGTGAGCACGTAGCCCTTCTCGATCTCGTCCTTCTCGAGGGCGTAGTTCTCCTCCATCACGAACTCCCCGGAGACGACCTTCGCGCGGCACGTGCCGCACACCCCGCCGGCGCACGCGAACGGGACGTCGGGGCGGACCCGCAGGGCGGCGTTGAGGACGGTCTCCTGGGCGTTCTTCGGGGACTCGATCGAGGAGGAGAGCCCGTCCAGGGTGAAGGTGATGTCGTACTTCTCGCCCGACGGGTCCGCCGGGACCACGCGTCCCTGCTGCCCCTGGGGGGTCTCGGGACGGCCGGTGCTGAACAGCTCGAAGCGGATCTTCTCCTCGGCCACGCCGCGCTCCGCGAGGGTGTCCCGGCACAGCTGGACGAGCTCGAACGGCCCGCACAGGAACCACTCGTCCGTCCGGTCCACCTGGAGCACCTCGTCCAGGATGTCCTGGAGCTTGTCGGCGTCGATCCGCCCGGACATCAGCGGGCTGATCCGCTGCTCGCGGGAGAGCACGTGGTGGACCGCCAGGCGGGACGGGTACTTGTCCTTGAGGTCCCCGAGCTCCTCGGCGAACATGACCTCCATCGCGGAGCGGTTCGCGTAGACGAGGTCGAACGTGGAGGACTCCGAGGCGCGCAGCACGGCCTTGGCGATCGCCATGATCGGGGTGATCCCGGAGCCCGCGGCGAAGGCCACGAGGTGCACCGAGGCGTTCTTCGCGACCTCCTCGGCGGCGAGCCGCTCGGGGTCGTTCATGCTGGTGAGCCCGAGCTTGGAGATGAACGCGCCCTGGGGGTTCATGACGTCGAGTGTGTCGCCGGCCTTCAGGGAGCTGTTGGCCCAGGTGGAGAAGACCCCGCCGATGTCCTGCTTGATCGCCACCCGGATCTCGCCCGGCCGCGGCTCCGCGCAGATCGAGTAGGACCGGCGGACCTCCTGCCCGTCGATGTGGGCGCGCAGCGCCACGTACTGCCCGGGCAGGTAGTCGTAGTCGTCCACGAGCTCCGGGGGCACCGTGAAGGCCACCTCGACGGAGTCCGCGGTGAGCTTGCGGACCTGGGAGACCTCGAGGGTGTTGAACGTGGCCCGGCGCCGGGCGGGGGCGGTGATCTCGGTCATCAGTGCACCTTGAAGTAGTCGAAGGGTTCCAGGCACTCGTTGCAGACGTGGAGCGCCTTGCAGGCGGTGGACCCGAAGCGGGTCAGCTCGCGGGTGTTCAGGGAGTGGCAGCGCGGGCACTTGACGGTGAGCCCCAGCCGGACGGGGCCGGCGGCGGCCCGGCCGCTGGGCGGGGCGATGCCGTACTCGTCGAGCTTGCGCCTGCCCTCGTCGCTCATCCAGTCCGTGGTCCACGCCGGCTGCAGCACGAGGTCGACCCGCACGTCGTCGTAGCCCTCGGCGTTGAGCGCCCGGGTGACGTCCGTGGTGATGGTCTCCATCGCGGGGCACCCGGAGTAGGTCGGGGTGATGACGACGACGGCGCGCGCGCCCTCCAGCCGGGCGTCCCGCAGGATGCCGAGGTCGGCGATGGAGAGCACGGGGACCTCGGGGTCGTTCACCGTGGCGGCGATGTCCCAGACGCGGCCGGCGGCCTCGTCCCGGGGGCGCAGCTCGCGGCCGGTCACCTGCGTGGCGCCCGTCTGCTCGGAGCCGGTCATCGTCATCGCCTCCTCACCAGGTGGCGCCGGGGTGCTGGCGGGCCAGCACCTGCATCTCGGCGAGGATGTGGCCGCGCTGCTCGCTGAACTGCCCCGAGCGGTCGCCGCCCCAGGCACCCAGGACCTCGGGGACGGACAGTCCTGCCTCGTCGAGGATCGCGGTGATCCGGCGGTCGAAGTCGGCGCGCAGGGAGGACGGGAGCACGGCGACGGCCCCGAGGGACTCGACGAGCTCGTCGTCGTGGAACAGCTCGTCCACGTAGGGCCACATGTAGGTGAGGCCGGCCTGGACGCGGCGCTTGGACTCCTCCGTGCCGAGGCCCAGGCGCAGGATCCACTGGCTCGCGTGGTCCTGGTGGTACTCGACCTCCTTGAGCGCCTTGTCCGCGATGGCCGCGAGCGTCGGGTCGGTGGAGCGGACGAGGCGGCGGTAGAGCTCGTACTGGTAGTAGGAGAAGATCAGCTGCCGGGCGATGGTCTGCCCGAAGTCGCCGTTCTCCTGCTCCACGAGGCGGCAGGAGCGGAACTCCTCCTCGTCGCGGAAGTAGGCGAGGTCGTCCTCGGTCTTCCCCCACGCGGTGCCCGCGTAGGTGAGCAGGAAGCGGGCGTGCCCGAGCAGGTCCAGGGCGATGTTGGCCAGCGCGATGTCCTCCTCGAGCTCCGGGGCCCGGGCGATCCACCAGCCGAGGCGCTGGGCGAGCATCAGGGCGTCGTCGCCCAGGTACAGGGCGTAGCGGGCCACGTCCTCGGGGGCCTTGGCTCCGCCGGCCCGGATGTCCTCCGCGGTGATGGCGTCGCCCGCGCTCTGCCGGGTCGCGGACTCGTGGGATGCGAAGCTCACAGGTGCTTCACCCCTTCGCTCTTGGTGTAGTACGTGGCGTGGCGGTAGCTCTTGCCCTGGGCGGACTCGAAGAACCCGCCCTTGGAGTCGGGGTCCGAGGCGGTGATGGCCGCGGAGGGCACCACCCACACGGAGGTCCCCTCGTTGCGGCGGGTGTAGAGGTCCCGGGCGTTGCGCACGGCCATCGTGGCGTCCGGGGCGTGCAGGGATCCGGCGTGGACGTGGGAGAGCCCGCGCGAGGACCGCACGAACACCTCCCACAGGGGCCACTCGTCCGAGGGCGCGCCGATCGGGCTCACGGTGTTCTCGCTCATGCTCAGGCTCCGATGAGTTCGGCGGAGGCGCGCTCCGCGGCGGTCTTGCGGGCGTAGGCGGCGGCGGCCTCGCGGACCCAGGCGCCGTCCTCGTGCGCCGTGCGGCGGCGCTGCATGCGCTGGAGGTTGCACGGGCCCCGGCCGCCGACGACGGCCTTGAACTCGTCCCAGTCCAGCGGTCCGTAGTCGTAGTGGCCGCGCTCCTCGTTCCACTTGAGGTCCGGGTCCGGCAGGGTCAGGTCCAGTGCGGCGGCCTGCTCCACGATCATGTCCACGAAGCGCTGGCGCAGCTCGTCGTTGGAGAAGCGCTTGATGTTCCACGCCATGGACTGCTTCGAGTTGGGCGAGTCGTCGTCCGGGGGGCCGAACATCTGCAGGGACGGGCCGTAGAAGCGGTTCACGGCGTCCTGGGCCATCTGCTTCTGGGCGGGCGTGCCGTGGGAGAGCTCGTAGAGGATCTCCCAGCCCTGGCGCTGGTGGAAGGACTCCTCCTTGCAGATGCGGACCATGGCCCGGCCGTAGGGGCCGTAGGAGGCCCGGCACAGCGGGACCTGGTTGGCGATCGCCGCGCCGTCCACGAGCCAGCCGATGGCGCCCATGTCGGCCCAGGTGCGCGCGGGGTAGTTGAAGATCGAGGAGTACTTGGCCCGGCCGTCCAGCAGCTGCTGGTTGAGCTCGGAGCGGGGGGTGCCCAGGGTCTCGGCGGCGGAGTAGAGGTACAGCCCGTGGCCGGCCTCGTCCTGCACCTTGGCCATGAGGATGGCCTTGCGCTTGAGGGACGGCGCCCGGGAGATCCAGTTGCCCTCCGGCTGCATGCCGATGATCTCGGAGTGGGCGTGCTGCGAGACCTGGCGGACCAGGGTCTTGCGGTAGGCGGCGGGCATCCAGTCGCGCGGCTCGATCCGGGAGTCCTCGGCGATGATGCGGTCGAAGTGCTCCTCGCCCGCGCGGTCCAGCTCCGCCTGCTCGGCCGCGTCCGCGGCGGGCACGGCGTGGAGCCCCGTGTTCTGCGTAGTCATGGTGTCCCTCTTCCGACGAGATGGCGCCGCGGGGCGGGAGGGCCGCACGCGACTAACTGACCGTTCGTTCAGAATATAAGCCCCCCGGGGGTGGCGTCAACAGGTGGCGCCGATGGAGTGCTCCCGCGCTCCTCCGGGGCGGCACGGGTTGACACGGGCGGCGGAGTGGGATTGTCTACTGAACATTCGGTCGTGAACTGTGAGGAGAGTTACATGTCCCAGGGCCATCCGATCCTCGCGGGGGACCGCACCTCGCGCTGGATGGGCATCACCGTGGACCGTGCCGAGTACGGCCACGCCCAGATCCGCATGACCCTGCGGGAGGAGATGCTCAACGGGTTCGGCATCGCCCACGGCGGCATGGTCTTCGCCTTCGCGGACACCTGCTTCGCCCTCGCCTGCAACGACCCCGCCGGGGACGGCACCACCATCACGGTGGCCGCGGGAGTGGACATCAACTTCCTCGCCTCGGCCTACCGCGGGCAGGAGCTCACCGCCGTGGGGACCGTGCGCGCCCAGGCGGGGCGCAGCGGCGTCTACGACATCCAGGTCCTGGCCGACGGCCGGCTCATCGCCGAGTTCCGGGGCCGCAGCCGCACCATCCCCAACCCCGCCCTCCGCGCGGCGACGCCCGCGGAGCGCCCTGCCGAGGACCCTGCCGGGGACCCGGCCGCGCAGCCCGTCCTGCAGTCCGCCCAGCCGTCCGCCCCGCAGCCCGAGGAAGTCTGACATGACCGAGTGCTCCGTCCCGAACCCCTACACCCCCGCCCCCGCCCCGGCGGACCGGTCGCAGCCGGACCCCGAGGAGACGATGAGCCGGGACCAGATCGAGTCCCTGCAGGTCGAGCGGCTGCGCTGGACCCTGCACCACGCCTACGAGAACGTCGCCGCCTACACGGAGCTCTTCGACGCGCACGGCGTGCACCCCGGCGACTTCAAGGAGCTCGAGGACCTCCGGCTCTTCCCGTACACGGACAAGGAGTTCCTGCGGAAGGCGTATCCGTTCAAGTCCCTCGCGGTGCCGATGTCCGAGGTCCGGCGGATCCACGCCTCCTCCGGCACCACCGGGCAGCCCACCGTGGTGGCCTACACGCAGAACGACATCGACACCTGGGCGGGCCTCGTGGCCCGCTGCTTCCGGCTCTCGGGCGTGCGCCCCGGGGACAAGGTGCACAACGCCTACGGCTACGGCCTGTTCACGGGCGGGCTCGGTGCCCACTACGGCGCCGAGCGCCTGGGCTGCGCCGTCATCCCGATGTCCGGCGGGCAGACCGAGAAGCAGGTCCAGATGATCCGGGACTTCGAGCCCGAGGCCATCCTCTCGACCCCCACCTACCTGCTGACCATCGCCGACGGCTTCAGGAAGCTCGGCCTGGACCCGCGGGAGACGTCGCTGCGCACCGCGGTGCTCGGGGCGGAGCCCTGGACCGAGGAGATGCGCCGCGAGATCGAGACGGCCTTCGACGTCGACGCATGCGACATCTACGGCCTCTCCGAGGTCATGGGCCCCGGCGTGGCCGGCGAGTCCGCCGCGTCCAAGGACGGCTCGCACATCTGGGAGGACCACTTCCGCCCCGAGATCATCGACCCGTTCACGGACGAGGTCCAGGACACCGGCCGGCCCGGCGAGCTCGTCTTCACGGCGCTCACCAAGGAGGCCCTGCCGATCATCCGCTACCGCACCCACGACCTGACCCGCCTGCTGCCCGGCACGGACCGGCCCGGGCACCGGCGGATGGGCCGGATCACGGGCCGCTCAGACGACATGATCATCCTGCGGGGGGTCAACCTGTTCCCCTCCCAGATCGAGGAGCTCGCCCTGCAGGTGCCGGAGCTGAGCCCGCACTTCACGCTCGAGATCACCCGCCCGCACCGGATGGACCAGATGACCATCAACATCGAGCGGCGCGAGCAGGTGACCGTCGAGGCCGCCGAGGCGGGCGGCCAGAAGCTCCTGCACGCCATCAAGACGAAGATCGGCTCCTCGGCCTCGATCCGGATCGCCGAGCCGGGGACCCTCGCCCGGTCCTCCGGCAAGCTGCGCCGCGTCTACGACCACCGCAAGGACGCGTGATGCCCCGCCGCGGCATAAGATCGTTGTCCTGCCCGTCCCCACCGAGATCGAGGTCCCCATGACGCACGCACCGGCGCCCGCCCCTCCGGACGGCGCGGCCCCGCGCCGGGGCCGGCCCGGCTACGACCGCGAGACGCTGCTCGCCGTGTGCGTGGAGGTCTTCAACGTGCACGGCTACGACGCCACGTCGATGGGGACGCTGTCCAAGCACCTGGGGATCTCCAAGTCCGCGATCTACCACCACGTGGAGTCCAAGGAGGAGATCCTCGAGCAGGCGCTGGGCCGGGCCCTCGACGCGCTCGAGGAGGTCCTGGCCGCCGCCGAGCGGACGCAGGCCTCGGCGGTCGAGCGGCTCGAGCAGGTGATCCGCGGGACCGTGCACGTGCTCGTGGAGCAGATGCCGTACGTGACCCTGCTGCTGCGGCTGCGGGGCAACTCGGAGGTCGAGACGAGGGCGCTCGAGCGCCGCCGCACGGTCACCCGCCGGGTCGGCGCGCTCATCGAGCAGGCGCAGGCGGAGGGCGACCTGCGCCGCGACCTCAGCGGCCGGTCCGCCTCGCGGCTGCTCCTGGGCATGATCAACTCGATCGTCGACTGGTACCGGCCGGACCCGGACAGGGCCGACGACGGGCTGGCCGACACCGTGGTCGCGCTCGCCTTCTCGGGGCTGCGGGCCTCCTGAGCCCTCGCCCGGTCGCTCCGCCGAGCCCCGACCGCGGAGGCCGCTCGCCGCCGGGTCCCCCCGAAGCACGCGATCCCCCACGCCCGGTGCGTGAGGGATCGCGTGCTTCGGGGGGACCCGACAGTCCGGGCGGGTCTCGCCCGGGTCAGGCGGTGGGCCAGGTCTTCGCGACCAGGGTCAGCACGTCGTAGGTCGCCACGATCTCGTCGTGCTGGTTGTGCAGGATCGCGTCCCAGCAGACCTCGCCGTACTCGTCGGTGACCCGCGGGGTGATCTGCTTGGCGGTGAGGGTCACCCGGATGTGGTCGTCGTAGGTCACCGGCGTGATGAAGCGCAGGTTCTCCAGGCCGTAGTTCGCCAGGACGGGACCGGGGGCGGGCTCCACGAACAGCCCGGCGGCCCAGGAGACCAGCAGGTAGCCGTGGGCCACCCGGCGCGGGAAGAACGGGTTGGCCGTGGCGGCCTCCTCGTCGGTGTGCGCGTAGAAGGTGTCGCCGGTCTTCTCGGCGAACTCGGTGATGTCCTCGAGGGTCACGGTGCGCAGCTCGGAGGCGAACTGGTCGCCGATCCGCAGCGTCTCCAGGGACTTGCGGAACGGGTGCTCGCCGGTGCCGTTCTCGACCGCCTCGCGGGTCACGGTGTTCGCCGCGGCGCCCCGGTGCCAGACCCCGGTCACCGCCGTGAGGATGTCCGGGGGCCCCTGGATCGCGGTGCGCTGCATGTAGTGCTTGACGCCGCGCACGCCGCCCAGCTCCTCGCCGCCGCCGGCGCGGCCGGGGCCGCCGTGGACGAGGTGCGGCATGGGGGAGCCGTGGCCGGTGGAGGTCTTCGCGTCCTGGCGGTTGAGGAAGTGCACGCGCCCGTGGTGCGAGCCGATGCCCGCGGTGAACCGGGCGGCGGTCGCGCCGTCGTTCGTGCACACGGTCGCCACGAGCGAGCCGCCGCCGAGCGCGGCGAGCCGCACGGCGTCGTCGACGTCGGTGTAGCCGAGCACGGAGGTGACGGGGCCGAAGGCCTCGACGAAGTGCACCTCCGGGGTGTCCGGGTCGTCGAAGGACAGCACCGTGACGGGGAAGAAGGCGCCCGCCCCGGTGTCGGCGTCGCCGACGGAGGCATCCGGGCCGCCCAGGCGGACGGTGCCGCCGGCGGCGACCAGGCGCTCCACGGCCTTGCGGACCTCGCCCTGCTGCTCCTTGGAGGCCAGGGCGCCCATGGTGACGCCCTCGGTGCGCGGGTCGCCGATGACCACGCGCTGCTGCACGCGCTCGGCGACGGCGGCCACGACGTCCTCCACGCGGTCCTGCGGGACGATGACGCGCCGGATGGCCGTGCACTTCTGCCCGGCCTTGGAGGTGATCTCGACGAACACCGCCTTCACGAAGGCGTCGAACTCCGGGGTCTCCGGGGTGGCGTCGGGGCCGAGGATCGCGGCGTTGAGGGAGTCCGTCTCGGCGGTGAAGCGCACTCCGCCGTCGATGACGTTCTCGTGGTGGCGCAGCGACTGCGCGGTGCCGGCGGAGCCGGTGAAGGCCACGTGGTCGCGGTAGTCCAGGTGGTCGAGCAGGTCCCGGGCGGAGCCGGAGACCAGCTGCAGGGAGCCCTCCGGCAGGATGCCGGAGTCGATCATCAGGCGCACGCAGGCGGCCGTGACGTAGCCGGTCGGCGTGGCCGGCTTCACCAGGGTCGGCATGCCGGCGATGAAGGCGGGGGCGAACTTCTCGAGCATGCCCCACACCGGGAAATTGAACGCGTTGATCTGCACGGCGACGCCGGGCATGCGGGTGTAGATGTGCTCGCCCAGGAAGGACCCGTCCTTGGAGAGCTGCTCCACCGCCCCGTCCACGACGACGTTGGCGTTGGGCAGCTCGCGCCGGCCCTTGGAGGAGAACGTGAAGAGGGTGCCGATGCCGCCGTCCACGTCGAAGAAGTGGTCCTTCAGCGTGGCCCCGGTCGAGTAGGAGACGTCGTAGAGCTCCTGCTTGTGCTCGGTGAGGTACTGGGCGAGCTCCTTGAGCTTGAGCGCCCGCTCGTGGATGGTGAGCTCCCCGAGGGAGCGCTGCCCCACGGTCCGGCCGTAGTCCACGGCGGAGGCGATGTCGATGCCGTCCGTGGACACGCGCGCCACGACCTCGCCGGTCGAGGCGTCGGCCACCTCCGTCACCTTCTGCGGGTTCTCCGGCGACCACCACCGGCCCCTCAGGTAGCTGGGGAGGATGGTCTGGGTCTGTGCTGCCACGGTGCGTGGTCCTTTCGCTCGGGTGCGCGCGGGCGGCCGGTCCGTCGCCCGCATCCTGACCGATCGTTCGGTATTATGACCACGATAACCTACGTCACACCCCGGGACCACTGCCCCACGGTGGTCCTGCCCCGTCGCCGAGCGCCCGAGGAGTGCCATGACCACGACCGAGACCCACGAGCCCTGGCGCATCGTCCTGGGCGAGCTCGACGAGAAGATGGGCGTCACCGTCCTCGAGGAGTCGGCGGAGCGCGTGGTCGCCTCCATGCCCGTCGAGGGCAACCGCCAGTCGCTGGGCCTGCTCCACGGCGGCGCCATGGTGGCCCTCGGCGAGGCCGTCGGTTCCTGGGCCGCGGTGATCCACGCCTCCACGATGGGCAAGGTCGCCGTGGGCGTGGACGTCAACGCCACCCACCACCGGTCATCCCGCACGGGCACCGTGACCGCCACGGCCACCGCCCTGCAGCTCGGACGCTCCCTCACGTGCCACGAGGTGGTCCTCGAGCACGAGGACGGCGCCCGGCTGTGCACCGTGCGGATCACCAACTTCCTCAAGGGCAAGCCGCAGCAGGCCACGAACCCCGCCGAGGGCTAGACCGGGAACCAGGCCCGGGGTCCGCCCGCCGGCGGGTCAGGACGCCGGACGGGGGCGGATCAGGACGGGCTGTGGAGCCGCCGGCGCAGGGCGGCCAGCTCCTCGGGCGACAGCCCGGCGTCGACGAGCCAGCGCTCGGCGTCGAACCCGTCCAGCAGCTCCTCGAGGGCCGCGCGGCGCCCCGCGAGCAGCGGGGCGAGCTCGTGCTCGGGGTGGTGGCGCTCGACCGGGTGGGGGACGGGCGAGACGCGGTGCCACTCGTTGATCCCGCGCGCGGCGGCCTCGTCCTCCGCGACGAGGCGCTCCGGGGGCGCTCCGGCCAGCCCCAGGAGCAGTAGCGCGAGCACCCCCGTGCGGTCGCGGCCGGCCGAGCAGTGCACCACCACGGCGCCCTCGGCGGTCGCCACCGCCCGCACCGCCTCGGCCAGGAAGGCCGGGAACAGCCGCAGGTAGTCGCGGTAGCCGCGCGGGTGGTGCAGATAGGGCGTGCCCACCAGCGGGAACTGCGGATGGGCGGGGTCCTCGGTGGGGCGGTGCAGCACCGTGATGCCGGCGCGGGCGGCCGGGTCGTCCGCGGGGTCCGTGGGCCGGCGCCGCCGCTCGTCCGCGTTGCGCAGGTCCACGACCGTGCGCACCCCGTCCGCCGCGGCGGCGCGCCACCCCGAGGGGCTCAGCCGCTCGGAGCGGCCCATCCGCCACACGTCGCCGGCCAGGCGCCGGGCGTTGAGCGCGCCGTCCCACGCGGCGGGGGTCCCGGGCTGTGCGTGCATGCCCCCACCCTAGGACCCGAGTCCGACGGCGCGTCCCGCCCGCCCGCGCCCGGGAGGGCGGGACGGCAGGGGGCGGGTGCTACTGGTCGTAGTCGAAGAAGCCCTTGCCGGTCTTGCGGCCGAGCTCGCCGCGGGCCACCATGTCCCGCATCAGCTGCGGGGGGGCGAAGCGCGGGCCGAGCTGCGACTCGAGGTACTCGGCGATGCCCAGGCGCACGTCCAGGCCCACGATGTCCGTCAGGGCCAGGGGGCCGACCGGGAACCTGTAGCCCAGGACCATGGCGTTGTCGATGTCGGCGGGAGAGGCCACGCCCTCCTCGACCATGCGGATGGCCTCGAGGGCGATCGCCACGCCCAGCCGCGACGAGGCGAAGCCGGGGGCGTCGTTGACGACCACCGGGGTCTTGCCGAGGCCCTCGACCCACTGCACCGAGAGCCGTCTGAGCTCCTCGCCGGTGTGCTTCGAGTTCACGACCTCCACGAGCTTCGAGGCCGGCACGGGGTTGAAGAAGTGCAGCCCGCAGAACCGCTCGGGGCGTCCCAGCTGCTCGGCCAGCCCGTCCACGGACAGCGAGGAGGTGTTGGTGGCCAGCCACGCGGTCTCGGGGAGGTGGCGCTCGACCTCCTGCAGGGCCGCGACCTTCAGGTCCCACGCCTCGGGGACGGCCTCGACGACGAGCTCGCAGTCCGCGAAGTCGGCGTGGTCGAGGGAGACGGTCAGGTTCTCGGCCCACTCGTCCAGGTTGCCGTCCACGCCCCCGCGCTCCAGGGACTTGGCGAGGTCCCGCTCGATCCGCTCGCGGGCGGCCTCCGCTGCCTGCCCGTCCCGCTCCACCACGGTCACCCTCGCCCCGGCGAGCAGGAAGGCGTGGGCGATGCCCGCGCCCATGCGGCCTCCGCCCAGGACGCCGACGACGGCGGGAACGGCCAGTGCGTGCTTCTCGGTCATGGTCGGGGTGCTCCTACTTCTTGTTCTTCTTGCGGTCCAGGAAGGTCTGCATGCGGTCGAACTTCGCCTCCGACTCGAAGAGCACGGCCTGGGCCAGCTCGTCGATGTGCGGGTGGGCGGACGGGGGTGCCGCGAAGACCCGCTTGGAGATCCGCACGGCCAGGGGGTCCTGGGCGCTGATCCGGTCGGCGAGCGCGTGCGCGGCGCCGACGAGCTCCGCGGGCTCGTGCAGCTCGGTGACGAGGTGCAGGGCCAGGGCCTCGTCCGCGCCGAGGAGCCGGCCGGCGAGCAGGATGTCCAGGGCGACCGCCTCGCCGACCAGCTCCTTGAGCCGCCACAGCCCGCCGGCGGCGGCGATGATGCCCAGATTCGTCTCCGGCTGGCCGATCGTGAGGTGCGGGGTGGCGATGCGGAAGTCCGCGGCGTAGGCCAGCTCCGCGCCGCCGCCCAGGGCGTAGCCGTCGATCGCGGCGATCACCGGCATGGGCAGCCTGTGGATGCGGTCGAAGATCCGGGAGTTGATCCCGGCCAGGGCGTCGTCGCGGCGGCGTTCCCGCAGCTGGGCGATGTCGGCGCCGGAGGCGAAGATCCCCCGGCCGTTCACCTCGGTGCCGGAGAGGATCAGGATCTTCGGGTGCCGCTCGAGGTGGCCGCACACGGTGTGCAGCTCCTCGACCATGGTCGCGTCGATGGCGTTGCGCACGTCGGGGCGGTCCAGGACCACGTGCAGGCGGTCCTCGCGCTCCTCGAGCCGCAGGGCGGTGAACTCCGCGCCGAGGATCTCGCTGGGCCCGACCATCAGAGCTTCTCCACGAGCATCGCGGTGCCCTGGCCCACGCCCACGCACATGGTGGCCAGGCCGCGGTCGGCGCCCTCGCGCTCCATCCGGCCCAGCAGCGTCACCACGAGCCGGGAGCCGGAGGAGCCCAGCGGGTGGCCGAGCGCGATCGCCCCGCCGTCGTTGTTGACGGTGCCGGCGTCGAGGCCGAGGCGGCGGATGCAGGCCAGGGACTGGGATGCGAAGGCCTCGTTGAGCTCGACCGCCCCGAGGTCGCCGATGCCCCATCCGGTGCGCTGGAGCACCTTCTGGGTGGCGGGGACGGGGCCGATGCCCATGATCTCCGGGGCCACGCCGGCGGAGGCGCCGTCGACGATCCGGGCCCGGGCGGCCAGCCCGTACTTCTCGGCCGCGCGCTCGGAGACCACGAGGATCGCCGAGGCGCCGTCGTTGAGGGAGGAGGCGTTGCCGGCGGTGACGACCGTCCCGTGGTCCACCACGGGGCGCAGCTTCGCGAGGGCGTCCATCGTGGTGCCCGGGCGGGGGCCCTCGTCCGTGTCGACGACGGTCGTCGCACCCTTGCGGCCCGTGACGGTCACCGGGACGATCTCGGGGGCGAAGCGCCCGGCGTCGATCGCGGCGATCGCCTTCTCGTGGGAGGCCACGGCGAAGGCGTCGGCGTCCTCGCGCGAGATCCCGTCGACGATCGCGACCTCCTCGGCCGTCTCCGGCATCGAGTAGGTCATCTTGTCCTGCTTCTTGAACTCGGGGTTGGTGAAGCGCCAGCCGATGGAGGTGTCGAAGACGTCGCCGGGCTTCGCGAACGCCTTGGCCGGCTTCTCCATCACCCAGGGGGCGCGGGACATGGACTCCACGCCGCCGGCGACGACGATGTCGGCGGCGCCGGCCTTGATCATGTGGGAGGCCATGATGATGGCCGAGAGCCCGGAGGCGCAGAGCCGGTTGACGGTGATGCCGGGGACGGTGTCGGGGAAGCCGGCGAGCAGCCAGGCCATGCGGGCGACGTTGCGGTTCTCCTCGCCGGCGCCGTTGGCGTTGCCGAGGATCACCTCGTCGACGTCGTGCGGGTCGATCCCGGCGTCGGTCACCGCGTGCCTGACCACGAGGGCGGCGAGGTCGTCGGGGCGCACGCTCGCCAGCGCGCCGCCGTAGCGGCCCACCGGGGTGCGGGCCCCGCCGACGAGGAGGGCCTGAGGGGTTGCGGGCATGGGTGGGCTCCTGTCGCGACGGGGTGCGGCCGGCATCCGGGCATCGTCGCCCGAATTTACCGACCGATCGTTCATCAAACCTTCCCACGCGTGCGCCCGCGGGGTCAACAGAGCTACGACAGCAATCGCCTGTGGCCTGCTTCACAAATCAAGGTCCGGGGGCTACCGTGGAACTAATACAGCATTTGACTATCCCGGGTCCTGCGCGGCCCCACGAAGGAGACGGCACATGGGCACCACCAAGTCTTTCGCGTCCTCGGCGGACCTCGGCGAGAAGCAGAAGACCCTCGAGATCCTGGCCGAGGGCGTCTACGCCCTCACGGCCGAGGGGGACCCGAACATCGGGGCGATCGAGGGGGAGGACTTCCTGGTCTGCTTCGAGGCCCTGGCCACCCCCGTGGTGGCCGCCGAGTGGCTGACGGAGCTGCGGAAGCACACCGACAAGCCGATCCGCTACCTGGTGCTCTCCCACTACCACGCGGTGCGCGTGCTCGGCGCCTCGGCCTTCCACGCCGAGACGATCGTCGCCCACGAGAACACCTACGACCTCATCGTGGAGCGCGGCAAGGAGGACTGGGCCTCCGAGTTCGGCCGCATGCCGCGCCTGGCCAAGGGCGCGGACACCGTCCCGGGCCTGACCTGGCCCACGGTGACCTTCCGGGACAAGCTGACCATCGACCTCGGCGGGGACCGCGGGGACCTCGTGCTCCAGCACTTCGGCCGCGGCCACACCGAGGGCGACATCGTCGCCTGGCTGCCCCAGCAGAAGATCCTCTTCGCCGGGGACCTGGTCGAGGCCGAGGCCGCCCTCTACACCGGGGACGCCTTCCACCGCGACTGGGCGAGCCACACCCTCGACGCCGTCAAGGCGCTGGGTGCGGAGCAGCTCGTGGGCGGGCGCGGGGCGGTCTCGAGGGGCCGGGAGGCCGTGGACGCGGCGATCGAGCAGACCCGCCGCTTCCTGGACGTCATGATCGAGGAGGTCGGCACCGTCCAGAAGAACGGCGGGACGCTCAAGGACGCCTTCGAGGCCGTGCACACCGCCCTCTACGACGACTTCGGACACTGGCCGATCTTCGAGCACTGCCTGCCCTTCGACGTCTCCCGGCTGTGGGACGAGCTCTCGGGCATCGAGCGGCCCGTCATCTGGACCGCCGAGCGCGACCGCGAGGTCTGGGACCAGCTCCAGAACGGCTGACCCGGTCCCCACGAGCAGCGACACGAGAACGAGGAGGGCGACAGTGAGACGATTCGACTCCGGCAAGGTGCTGGTGCTCGGCAACGGGCCCGTGGGCCAGACCGCGGCGCTGCTGCTGGCGCGGTGGGGCATCCCCGTCACGGTCCTGGACGCCCGCGCCGAGCGGGACCCCATCGGGTCCAAGGCGATCTGCCAGCAGCGCGACGTCCTGGAGGTCTGGGAGGCCGTGGGCGTGGGCCGGCAGGTGGCCGCCGAGGGCGTCACGTGGGACACCGCGCGCACCTTCTACCGGGAGAAGGAGCTGTTCGCCCAGCCCTTCCGGGACAGGGGGCAGTCCCCGTTCCCGCCGTTCGTGAACATCTCGCAGACCCGCACCGAGGAGCTGCTCGCGCAGAAGATCGCCGCCGAGCCGCTGATCGAGGAGGTCTGGGGCCACGAGATCGTCTCGATCACCCAGGACGAGCGCTCCGTGGCCGTGGTGTGCTCCTGCCGCGACGGGGGCCGGGCCGAGATCGTGGCCGACTACGCGATCGCCGCGCTCGGCTCGAAGGCGCGGTCGCTGCGCGACCAGCTCGGGGTGAGCTTCGACGGCCGCTCGTTCGAGGACAAGTTCCTGATCTGCGACATCCGGGCCGACATCCCCGGCTGGGCCACCGAGCGCCGCTTCTACTTCGACCCCGAGTGGAACCCCGGCCGGCAGGTGCTCATCCACCCGTGCCCGGACTCGACCTTCCGGATCGACTGGCAGGTGCCCGGCGACTACGACCTCGACGCCGAGGAGGCCTCCGGGGCCCTCGACGCGAGGATCCGCCAGATCATCGGGGACACGGACTACGAGATCGTCTGGAAGTCCGTCTACCGCTTCCACGCCCGGCTGGCCTCCCGGATGCGGGTGGGCCGGGTGCTGCTGGCCGGGGACTGCGCGCACATCGTCTCCCCGTTCGGCGCCCGCGGGCTCAACTCGGGCGTGGGCGACGCCGAGAACGCCGCCTGGAAGCTGACCTCGGTGCTGCGCGGCAACGCCGATCCGGCGCTGCTGGAGTCCTACGACGTCGAGCGCCGCGCCGCCGCCGTCGAGAACCTCGAGGTCACCGAGGCCACCATGGACTTCCTCGTGCCCCGCACCGAGGAGCAGCTGGCCGAGCGGCTCGCCAAGCTCGAGCGGGCGATCGGCGACCCGGCCGCGTCCACCTATGTGGACTCCGGGCGCCTGGCCGAGCCCTTCTGGTACGTCGACTCCCCGCTCACCACCCCGCACCCCACCCGGACCTTCGCCGGACGCCCGCCCAAGGGGGAGGTCCCCGACCCCGTCCCCGGGGTGCTGCTGCCGGACGTCCCGGTCGCCGTCCCGGGCATCGCCGCCGACCGCGTCCGCGAGCTCGCCCGCTTCGGGATCCTGCTCCTCACCGGCCCGGCGGTCGACCAGGAGCTCGTGCGCGGGACCGCGCTCGCCGCCATCCGGTCCCCGCTGCGCCTGCACGCCATCGCGGACATCGACACCACCGGCAAGCTCGCCGAGGCGCTGAAGCCGGAGCCGACCGACGTGTGGGTGATCCGCCCCGACTCGCACATCGCGGCCGTGGTGGACGGCACGGACCCCCGGGCGCTGAGCCGGGCCCTGCAGAACACCGTCGCCGCCCCCGGTTCGGAGGCGGCCCGGGTCCTCGCCGAGCGCGAGCGGCCGCCGGGACCCCCCAGGCGGCGGGGCTCCGCGCCGGAGACCGTGCCCCAGGAGGTCGCCGCCGCCGGCTGACGGCGGACCCGTGAGATCCTGGCGTCCTCATCGCAGACTCGAGCCGGCGCGTCCCGCCGGGGTCACCGGAGGTGCAGGATGTCGTTCCAGGAGTCCATGGAGCTCGTCGGGGAGGCCGTCGACGTCGCCGGCGTGGTCGCCATCGTCGTCGGGACGGTGATGGCGACCCTCCTGGCCGGGCGGGACCTGCTGGGGCGGGGGAGCGGGGAGCGCGACACCTACGAGAGCTACCGGCAGCGGCTCGGCCGTTCGATCCTGCTGGGCCTGGAGCTGCTCGTGGCCGCGGACATCATCAAGACCGTCGCCATCACCCCCACGTTCGAGTCGGTGGGGGTGCTGGCGCTCATCGTGGTCGTGCGGACCTTCCTCAGCTGGTCCCTCGAGCTCGAGATCAGCGGGCGGTGGCCGTGGCAGAAGAAGCAGGACGAGGCGGCGCCCCTGCCCGAGCGCGCCGCGTAGGCCCGCCGGCCCCCGGCCGGGCGCTCAGGCCTCGGGCGGGTACTCCTCCGGGCGCAGGTCCCGGCTGCACGGGACCCGGTGGCCGGGCACCAGCTGGTTGGCGGCCCGCGCCAGGCTGTCCCGGTGCCGGGGCGGCAGGTACAGGGCGTGGTGCAGGTAGGCGTCGAGCTCCAGCTCCCCGACCTCTCCGCCCAGGTGGACGTACCGCAGCCACAGGTCTCGCGCACCCAGCCCGGTGCTCGTCAGCGCGGTGCGGATCAACCTGGCCTGCGTCCTGGCGATCGTCCGGTCGTCCATCTGACCCCTTCTGCCCGCTGCCACCAGGATAGTCGGCGGACCGGGGCGGGGGCAGGGCGCACGGGTACCCGGACCGGGCCCTCGGGGGCGTCCGGGCCCGCGGCTATCCGCGGTCCGGTTCCGGGCGCGCCTGCGCGCGCAGCCCCGCGCCGACGGCGCCCAGCCACGCCTCCACCGACGAGCGGGCCTGCCCGGTGCCCGGGTAGCGCGCCCGCAGGTGCAGGCCGCCCTCGCCCACCACGAACCACACCTGCACCCCGGTGGTCGGCGCCGACGCGGAGATGTGCTGCGCCCGCAGCTCCGGGGCCAGGGTGGCGGGCAGCCGCCGGTAGTCGAGGTAGGACAGCATGAACATCCCCGGCGGGACGGGCATGCCGCCGTGGGGCCGCAGGATCGGCTCCAGGGCGTGCGAGCCCAGCTCCAGCGTCTCGCGCACGGCAGTGCGGCAGGCCTGCGGATCGGGGTCCGAGCACTCGAGCACCGAGTTGGTGATGAACCAGCCCACGGCGTCGCGCCAGTGCTGCTCGGTGCGGCTGTGCACGGGCAGGACCGCGCGCAGGGGCCGGCCGGCCAGCTCGGCGGTCGCCCGGGTCAGCACCGAGACCACCAGGACCAGCAGCCGGACGTGCAGCCCGTCGGCGCGCGCCTCCAGGCGAGCCAGGCCCTCGGCGTCGAGGACGTCGTGCGTGGTCACCGTCTCGGGTGCCGGGGCGCCGGGCTCCCCCAGCGGCAGGGGGAAGACGGGCAGGGCGCCGTCGCCGTCCGCGAGGATCCGCGCCCAGCGCCGCACCACGTGCGGCGGTGCCGGGGGGCGGGCGGCGAGCTCCCGCGTGTGCTCGGCGAAGGACGCCGCGGGCGCCCGGCCCGCGCCGGCCGGGCGGCCGGCGCGGAGATCGTCCAGCCCGTCGAGCAGGTCCCGGGCGAGCAGGGGCAGGGACCAGGCGTCCACGTGCGCGTGGTCGGCGGCGAGCACGACGACGGCGGGCCCGGCCGCGGGCTCGATCAGGCACAGCCGGTGCGAGGGCCGGGCCAGCGGGGAGCAGGCGGCGTCGGCCACCGCCTGCAGGGCCGCCCGCGTCCCGGCGGCGCCGACCTCGTGCCGGGTCCACACGGGCCGCACGGCGTCGGCGATCTCGTGCAGCCGGACGCGGCCGTCGTCGTCGGCGGAGAAGACGGTGCGCAGCGTGTGGTGCCGCCGCACGACACCCGCCCAGGCCTCGCCCAGGTGCGCGGCGTCCACCGGCGCGGGAAGCTCCACGGCCACGGCCATCCAGGACCCCGGGCGGGGACCGGCTCCGACGTGCATGCCCTGGTCGAAGGACACCGGCAGCGGCCGGCCGGCGCCCTCGGCGGGGACGGTGCAGCTGGACAGGCGGCCCTCGGGCAGCCGGGCGTGCGTGATGCTGGTCAGCCGCATGCGCACCTCCTGGTCGGGCCGGGGGGCCGGCCGCCGAGGACGCGTCCGGTCCACGGGTGGTCACAATCTACGCGTACCGTGGCGGCATGCCGACGCTCGAGCTCCCCCGCTGCCGCCTGACCTACGACGTGACCGGCTCCGGCCCGCCTGCCGTCCAGCTGCACGGGCTGCTGTCCGACCGGGCCACCAACACCGCGGGCGGTCTGGACCTGGCGGCCGGGCTGAGCGGGCACCGGACGGTGCGCTACGACGCCCGGGGCCACGGCGGCTCCGCCGCGGAGCCCGTGGCCGCGGACTGGACCTGGCCCCGGCTGGCCGAGGACCTGCTGCGCCTGCTGGACGCCGTGGCGCCCGGTGAGCCGGTCCACGGGATCGGCCCGTCCATGGGGGCGGCCACGCTGCTGCACGCCGCCCTCGCCGAGCCCGGGCGGTTCCGCTCGCTGACGCTCTGCGTGCCCTCCACGGCCTGGGCCTCGCGCCGCGGCCAGGCGGGGACGTACCGGCAGGGCGCGGACCTGGTGGAGCGCCACGGCCTCGAGGCCTACCTCCGGGCCGGCCGCGCCGCGACCCGGCCGCCCGCCGTGGCGGACCGGCCGGTGCACCCGCCGCGCGTCGACCCCGGCCTGCTGCCCGCCGTGCTGCGCGGCGCGGCCGGCACCGACCTCCCGCCGGTCGAGGAGCTGTCGCGGATCGGCGTGCCGAGCCTGGTGCTGGCCTGGTCCGAGGACGCCACCCACCCGCTGTCCACGGCCGAGGCGCTGCGCGCGGCCCTGCCCGGCGACGCCCTGCACGTGGCCGGCACGCCCGCCGAGCTGGCCGAGTGGCCGCGCCGGTGCGCGGACTTCGTCCGGGCGGTGGAGGCGGACCGGGGGGCCGGTTCGCCCGGCTGATCCGCGAAGGTCCGCAGGGGTCCGCCGGGGCCTCGCCGGGGCCGGCGGGTCAGAGCCGGCGGCCAGCGGTGAGGGAGGCGGACATGAACTCGGCGACGACCTGCTGGGAGATGGCCACGTCGAGGACGAAGACGCCCTCGTCGTGGGTGGCCAGCCAGTCGGTGAGCGCGGTGAGGTCGGCCAGGGTGTGCGCCTTGGCCCCGGCCGCGCCCATCGCCCGGCCCACGGCGGCGAAGTCGACCTCGTCGATGAGCATCGCGGTGGGGTCCAGGCCCTTGGACGCGTACTGGTGCAGCTCGGCGCCGTAGGCGGAGTCGTTGAGCACCACGATCACCCCGCGCTTCGTGGCGCGCAGGAACGTCTCGAGGTCGGCCAGGCCCATCAGCCCGCCGCCGTCGCCGGTGACGAACACGGTGGTGCGGTCGGGGCGGGCCACCGAGACCCCGGAGGCGGAGCCGAAGCCGAGGCCGATGGACTGGAAGGCGGTGCCGACCAGGACCATGGCCTGCGGGTCCGGCACGGTCAGGTACATCGGGGCCCAGCCGATGAAGTGGCCGCCGTCCATCACCACGGAGCGCTCGGCGGGGAGGACGTGCTCGAGGGCGGCGACGACGGCGCGGGGGTTGAGCCGGCCGTCCGGGCCGAACTCGGCCGGGTCCTCGACCGGGGCGGAGCCGCGGAAGGCGTCGGTGGCGACCTCCGGGGCGGCCGCCCGCCAGGTGTTCTCCGGGGCGGCGGCGGAGATCCGGCCGGTGAGTCCCTGGAGGAACGGTCCCAGGTCCGCGCGCACGTAGTCGGTGACCGGGGGCGTGCGGTCCTCGGGCTCGTTGTCGATGCGGATCACCCGGGTGCCCTCGGCGAAGAGCGTGCCGTAGCGCAGCTGGAAGGCGTTCAGCGATGCCCCGGCGACCAGCACGACGTCGGCCTGCCGGGCGAGCTCCAGACGGTGGGCGCGGGTGAAGCCCCCGGCGATGCCCAGGTCCCACGGGGAGCCGAAGACCCCGGTGGCCATGGCGGAGGTCATGAACAGCGCCCCGAGCCGGTCCCCGATCTCGGTGAGCGGGGTGGTGGCCCCGGCCAGGAGCACTCCGCGCCCGGCGAGGATCAGGGGCCTGGTCGCCGCGCGCAGCAGCCCGGCGATGCGGTCGAGGTCCTCGGTGGAGGCGGTGAAGGCGGGCTTGACCGGCAGCGGCTCCAGGACGGTCTGCTCGGTGAGGGGGGCGGTGGCGTGGTCGTAGGGGAGGGCCAGCACCACCGGCTGGACGGTCTGGGCGGCGAGGTCGAAGGCCCGGTGGGTGATCGCGGTCGCGTTGTCCGGGGCCGCGACCAGGGTGGTGACCCCGGCGGCGGCGGCCGCGGTGGTCTGGTCGACGTCGAAGGCCCGCCGCCCGGTGGTCGGGGCGTCGCCGACGACCAGGACCAGGGGGATCCGGGCCAGCCGCGCCTCGGCCAGGGCGGTGTAGGTGTTGGTGAACCCGGCACCGTAGGTGGTCGTGGCGGCCCCGGTCCGCCCGGTGGCCCGGTGGTAGGCGTCGGCCATGGCAACGGTGGCGGACTCGTGCCGGGCGGAGGTGAAGCCGAAGCCGCGGGAGGTCAGCGAGCTGATCAGGTGCGCGTTGCCGTTGCCCATCAGGCCGAACAGGTGGTCGGTGCGCTCGGCGAGCACGTCGGCAACGGCCGTCGAGACCGTGGGGAGCAGGAGGTCGGTGGTCATGGAGGAGTCCTTTCGGCGGGGCTCCGGTGGGAGCCCGGGGTGGGAGCGGGGTGTGCTCGGGGTGCCCGCACGAGCGGAGCCGCCCGCCGGCACCCGTGGGTGCCGGCGGGCGGCTCGGTCCTCGGCCGGGGCGGCGCTCAGTCGCGCTGCTTCTCGGCGGCCTGGGCGGCCGCGAGGATCTCGGCGGCCTCGGGGTGCTCGGCGACGTAGTCCTCGTGCACCTCCTCGACGTGCAGGTCGATCTCCTGGATGTCCTTCGGCACCATCGAGACGGCGATGAAGGAGACGATCGCGATGCCGGCGATGTAGACGCCGATCGTCCAGGACATCCCGGTCTTGTTGAGCAGCAGCTGCGCGATCATCGGGGCGAACGCGCCGCCGATGATGGAGCCGAACGCGTAGCCGATCGAGACGCCCGAGTAGCGCACGCGGGCCGGGAACATCTCGGCGTAGAGCGCCGACTGCGGGCCGTAGGACGGGCCGAGTCCCACGGTGAGGATCACGATCGCCAGGGCGAACAGCGGCAGGGACGCGGTGTCCAGCAGGAACCACATCGGCACGGCCCACAGGATGATGATGGCGTAGCCGATCTGGAAGGTGCGCACGCGCCCGATCCGGTCCGAGATCCAGCCGCCGAACATCGTGAAGACGAGCCAGCCCACGCCGCCGATCAGGGAGGCGATGAGGGTCTGCGAGCGCGGCATGCCCAGCACGTTGGAGCCGTAGGAGGCGAAGAACGCGATCACCAGGTAGCCGGCGGCGTTGTTGGCGGCGAAGATCAGGGCCGCGAGGGTGACCGGCTTCTTGTGGTGCTTGAACAGCTGGCCCAGGGGAGCGGAGGACTCCTTCTTGCGCAGCTGCATCTCCTTGAAGACAGGGGACTCGTCGACGGTCTTGCGGATCAGGTAGCCGACCACGATCAGCACCACGGAGGACAGGAACGGGATGCGCCAGCCCCAGGCCTGGAAGTCCTCGGGGGACATCATCGAGGTGAGGGCGAACATGAAGGACGTGGCGAGCAGCATGCCCAGCGGCACGCCGATCTGCGGGTAGGCGCCGAAGAGCCCGCGCTTGTTCCGCGGGGCGTGCTCCACGGACATCAGGGCCGCGCCGCCCCACTCGCCGCCGGCCGAGAAGCCCTGCATGATGCGCAGGAGCACCAGGAAGATCGGGGCCCAGATGCCGATCGTCGCGTAGGTGGGGAGCATGCCGATCAGCATCGTCGCGGCACCCATGCCCACCAGGGTGAGGACCAGGACGATCTTGCGGCCGTACTTGTCGCCGAGGTGGCCGGCGACCACCGCGCCCAGCGGGCGGAAGAGGAAGCTGATGCCCAGGGAGGCCCACGCGACCACCTGGGCGAGGCCGGCGTTCTCCTCGGACAGCGGCGCGAAGTACAGCGGCGCCAGGACGAAGGCCGCGGCCTGGGCGTAGATGAAGAAGTCGTACCACTCGATGGTGGTGCCCACGAGGGTGCCGGCGAGGACCTTGCGCTCCTCGCGCGACATCTCGTGCCGCCCGGCCGGGGCGGAGGATGGGTGCGCCATGGGATCTCCAGGGAATCGGGGACGGCGACGTCCGCGGCGGAACCGAACGCATCATGACCGAACGTTCGGTATTGCATTGCGATACTACGGGCGGAAGTGACGCCTGTCACCCTCCGGACGGAATAATCAAACCATGTATCACTACATGTGACACAGACCACCGGGGATGGAAACCGCCGGGCCCGGCCCTCGCAGGAGGACCGGGCCCGGCGGCGCGGCAGGGGCGTCGGGGACGCCGGGATGCGGCTCAGCGGTAGAGCCGCTCCGTGGCCAGGCGCGCTCCCTCGACGAGGGACTCGAGCTTGGCCCAGGCGATCTGCGGGTGCAGGCGCCCGCCCAGACCGCAGTCGGTCGACGCGACGACGTTCTCGCGGCCCACGACCGAGGCGAACTGCTCGATCCGGTCGGCCACCAGCTCCGGGTGCTCCACCACGTTCGTCGAGTGGGAGACCACGCCCGGGATGATCACGCGGCCCTCGGGCAGCGCGTGGTCCTTCCAGACCTTCCACTCGTGGGCGTGCCGGGCGGAGGCGCCCTCGAAGGTGTAGCCGCCGGCGCTGATGGTCAGCATCAGGTCCACGAGGTGCTTCAGCTCGAGGTCCGTGGTGTGCGGGCCGTGCCAGGAGCCCCAGCACAGGTGGAAGCGGACCTGCTCCTCGGGGATCCCCCGCAGCGCGTGGTTGAGCGCCTCGACGCGCAGCCGCGTGAACGCCAGGTAGTCCTCGACCGTGGGCTCGGGGTTGATCTGGTCCCAGGACTCCGCGATGGACGGGTCGTCGATCTGCACGGTCAGCCCGGCGTCCGTGATCGCCAGGTACTCCTCGCGCATCGCGTCGGCGCACGCGTAGACGAGCTCCTCGTCGGTCCTGTAGTACTCGTTCGTCACGCGCGCGGCGGAGCCGGGGGAGAGGGCGGCCACGAACCCGGTCTGCGCCCCGGTGGCCGCCATGGCCGCCCGGAGGTTGCGGACGTCCGAGGCCACGGCCTCCTGTCCCGTGTAGGTCAGCGGCCCGGTGATCTTGGGCTGCGTGGTCGAGGAGCGCCCGGTGAGGATGCCCGACGCCGGGTCCTCGTACGCCTCCCGGAAGCGCTCGCGGTCCCGGCGGTCCGGGAAGCTCGTGAGCACGATGTGGCCGGGCGAGGAGCGCCTCTTCTCCGTGGACGCCCACCGGTCCTCGTCGGTCGGGGTGAGCCCGCCGAGGCGGGAGAAGGAGTAGTTCCACCACGCGCCGTAGTCGACCGCGCTGGACATCGTGTGCCCGTACTCGCCGTCGTTGACCACGTCCACGCCGATCTCGCGCTGCCGGCGCACCACGTCCTCGACGCCCACGGCGAGCTCGTCGGTGAGCTGCTCGAACGTGATGGCGCCCTCGGCGTGCCGCTGGTTGGCCTCGAGCAGCCGCGGGGTCCGCGGCAGGGAGCCCACGTGGGTGGTCTGCACGTGGTCGGTGTTCTGCATGGTCATGCGTGTCCTCCTGAGGGTCTGCGGGAAGGTCGGGGGCCGGTCAGGACCAGAGCCGGCGGGAGGCGAGCTCGGCCCCGCGGGCGAGGGTCTCGAGCTTCGCCGCGGCGATCTGCGGATGGATCCGCCCGCCCAGGCCGCAGTCGGTCGAGGCGATCACGTTCTCGCGGCCCACCTGGCGGGCGAAGCGCTCGATCCGGTCGGCCACCAGCTCCGGGTGCTCCACCACGTTGGTGGCGTGGGAGACGATCCCCGGGATGATGATCTTGCCCTCGGGCAGCTCGTGGTCCTGCCAGACCTTCCACTCGTGCTCGTGCCGGGCGTTGGCGGCCTCGAAGCTGTAGCCGCCGGCCCTGATGGAGAGCATGAGCTCCACCAGGAGCTCGAACCCGAGGTCCGTGGTGTGCGGGCCGTGCCAGGAGCCCCAGCACAGGTGGAAGCGCACCTGCTCCTCCGGGATGCCCTCGAGGGCGTAGTTGAGGGCCTCGACCCGCTTGCGGGTGAACGCGAGGTAGTCCTCCACGCCGGGCTCGGGATTGACCTGGTCCCAGTTCTCCGCGATGGACGGGTCGTCGATCTGCACGATCAGCCCGGCGTCGGTGATCGCCCGGTACTCCTCGCGCATCACCTCGGCGCAGGCGGTCAGCACCTCGTCCTCGTCCGCGTAGTGGGTGTTCTCCAGCCGCGCGCACGAGCCCGGGGACAGCGCGGCGAGGTAGCCCTCGCTCGCGCCCGTGGCCTGCAGCCCGGCCTTGAGGTTGCGGATGTCCGCCTCCAGCGCCGCGTGGCCCGTGTACTCCAGCTTCCCGGTGATCTTCGGGAACGGCGCCTGCTTGCCCGTGGTGATGCCCGAGGAGGGGTCCGTGTACGCCTCGTGGAAGAGCCGGCGGTCCCGGCGGTCCCCGAAGCTCGTCAGGACCACCCTGCCGGGCGAGGAGCGCTGCGGCTCCTGCTCCCACAGGTCCACGTCGCCGGGGGTGAGGCCCGAGATCCGGGCGAAGACGTAGTGCCACCACGCGCCGTAGTCGACCTCCGCGGCCATGACGTGGCCGTACTCGCCGTCGTTGACCACGTCGATCCCGAGCTCGCGCTGTCGGCGGACCACGTCGACCACCGAGTCCTGCAGGAGCCGGTCGTACTCCGCCTCCGGGACGGCCCCCTTCGCCCGGTTGGCCTCGAGCAGCGCCGGGGTGCGCGGGAGGGACCCGGCGTGGGTCGTGCGGATGCGGTCGGCGCTTCGCAGCATGGGTCGTGCGTCCTTTCCATCGGTCCTGGCGGTAGCACCGGAGGCGGGACGGGGATGCCGTCGCCCGGGTTGCTGCGGCGTCGTCGAGCCAGATCTCTCGGCCGCTCTGGATGGTGACCCTGTCATCCAAGCGCACCCGTGCGCGCTGCGCCATTCGGCGCCCGGATGACGGACATGACGCCGTGTGACGCGACCCGGCGCGCACTCCCGGGAGGAGCTGTCCTTCGCGAACATGGCCTGGATCACATACCGTGGCGGTGATCCGTGCCCCTCACCCCGCGGGCACGACGGACCAGAGGAAGGACCCCCATGTCCCAGACGCCCCAGCAGCAGGACCTCGAGGGCCGCACGGCGCTCGTCACCGGTGGCGCGAGCGGCATCGGCCTGGCCGCCGCCCGGGCCCTCGCCGGCTCCGGCGCGCACGTGGTCGTGGCCGACGTCGACGAGGCCGGGGCGCAGCGCGTCGCGGACGAGCTCGGCGGCCGCGCGTGGGCCGTCGACCTGCTCGACACCGCGGCGCTCGCCGAGCTGAGCCTCGAGGTCGACGTGCTGGTCAACAACGCCGGCATCCAGAAGGTCGCCCCCCTCCAGGAGTTCGACCCCGCGGACTTCCACCGGATCCTGGTGCTGATGCTGGAGTCCCCGTTCCTGCTGGTGCGCGCCGCGCTGCCGCACATGTACGAGCGGGGCTGGGGGCGCGTCATCAACGTCTCCTCCGTGCACGGGCTGCGGGCGTCCCCCTACAAGAGCGCCTACGTCTCGGCGAAGCACGGCCTGGAGGGGCTGTCCAAGACCGTCGCGGTGGAGGGCGCGGCCCACGGGGTGACGAGCAACTGCATCAACCCCGGCTACGTGCGCACCCCGCTCGTCGAGAAGCAGATCGCCGACCAGGCGAGGGTGCACGGGATCCCCGAGTCCGAGGTGGTGGAGCGGATCATGCTCGGCGAGACGCCGATCAAGAAGCTCGTGGACCCGGAGGACGTCGGCAGCCTGGTCGCGTGGCTGGCCGGACCGCACGCGTCCATGGTCACCGGGGCCTCCTACACGATGGACGGCGGCTGGACGGCGCGCTGAGCCCGCCCCGGGCCGCTCAGCGGTGACCCAGCTCCCGGGAGAGCCGGTGGGCCTCCGTGAGCAGGGCCCGGCCCAGGAGCTGCCGGCGCTCGCCGCTGAACCGGGGCTCGATGCCCGTGAGGCTCAGCGCGTAGACCGGCGCGCCCGTCGCGTCGAAGACCGCGGCGGCCATGCCCCAGCTGCCCTCGACGATCAGCCCCGGGTTCACGGCGAAGCCCTCCCGCCGGACGTCCGCGAGCAGCTCCCGGATCCGCTCGGGCGTGTGCAGCGGGCCCCACTCGGCGCGGGCCCCGGCCGTGGCCGCGAGGACCCGGTCCACCTCCGCGTCCGGGAGGTGGGCCAGGACCGCCAGCCCTGCCGAGGCCACGCCGAGCGGCAGCCGCAGCCCCTCGTAGAGGACGTGGGAGCGGATGGGGAAGGCGCCCTCCACGCGCGCCAGGCAGACCGTCTCCAGCCCCCGGCGGACCGAGAGGAACGCGCTCTCGCCGGTGGCCTCCGCGAGCCGGCGCAGCGAGGGCCCGGCCAGCTCCCGGATCGGATAGCGGTGGGCCGCCACCGCGCCCAGCACGTACAGCTCGGGGCCCAGCTGCCAGGCCCCGGTCCCGGCGTCGCGGTCCACGAGGCCCTCCTCGGCCAGTCCCGTGAGCAGCCGGTGCACGGTGGGGCGGGTCAGCCCGGTCTCGGCGGCGAGCTCCGCCACCGTGCTGCCCCGTTCCCGCCCCGCGACGGCCCGCAGCAGCTGCCCCACCCGGTGGACCACCTGGGTCCCCTGGCCCGTCGTCCGCTCCTGTCCCATGACTCCACTATATGGACAGTCGGGGGACGAATGGCCGGATGCTGAGGAGAAGCGCCGTCGTGCCGCCGGATCTGTTGACCGGCATGTGGAGGCTCCCTAGATTGAGTGCTGGGTCACAGTCCGACGAGAGGAAGGGACAAGGGTGTCCAAGGTCAGAGACAACGCCGCCGAGCTGCTGGCGGAGAGCCTGCGGGACGGCATGACGCTCGCCGTGGGCGGGTTCGGGCTGAGCGGGATCCCCCGGGATCTCATCGACGCGGTGCGGGACTCCGGGGTCACGGACCTCACGGTGGTCTCCAACAACATGGGCGTGGACGGCAAGGGCCTCGGGGTCCTGCTCGAGAACCGCCAGGTGAAGAAGGTCCTCGCCTCCTACGTGGGCGAGAACAAGCTGTTCGCCCAGCAGTACCTGGACGGCGAGCTCGAGGTCGAGTTCAACCCCCAGGGCACCCTCGCCGAGCGGCTCCGGGCCGGCGGCGCGGGCATCCCCGCCTTCTACACGAAGACCGGGGTCGGCACCCTCGTGGCCGAGGGCAAGCCGCACGCCGAGTTCGACGGCGAGACCTACGTGCAGGAGCGCGGCATCGTCGCCGACATCGCCCTGGTCCACGCCCACACCGGGGACGCCGACGGCAACCTCGTCTACCGCTACACCGCGCGCAACTTCAACCCGATCGTCGCGACCGCCGGGAAGGTCACCTTCGCCGAGGTCGAGCACGTCGTGGCGGTCGGCGAGATCCACCCCGACCACATCGTGACCCCGGGCGTCTACGTCCAGCACGTCGCGCAATACAGCGGCGCGCCCAAGGACATCGAGCAGCGCACCGTCCGCCCCCGCCCCGCCGGGCGGGCCGCCCAGCAGAACGGAGACCAGGCATGAGCTGGACCCGCGACGAGATGGCGGCGATCGCCGCCGTCGAGCTCTCCGACGGCGACTACGTCAACCTCGGCATCGGCATCCCCACCCTCGTGGCCAACAACCTGCCCGAGGGCGTCGACGTGGTGCTGCAGTCCGAGAACGGCGTGCTCGGCATGGGCCCGTTCCCCTACGAGGGCGACGAGGACCCGGACCTCATCAACGCCGGCAAGCAGACCATCACACTGCTGCCCGGGGCCTCCATCTTCGACTCCGCCACGTCCTTCGGGATGATCCGCGGCGGCCACGTCAAGATCGCGATCCTCGGCGCCATGCAGGTCTCCGGCACCGGCGATCTCGCCAACTGGATGATCCCCGGCAAGATGGTCAAGGGGATGGGCGGCGCCATGGACCTGGTGGCCGGCACCCCGCGCGTCGTCGTGCTGACCGAGCACGTCACCAAGGACGGCTCCGCCAAGATCAAGACCGAGTGCGATCTCCCGCTCACCGGGGTGCGCGTGGTCGACCGCATCGTCACGGACCTGTGCGTGTTCGACGTCGAGGACGGCGGGCTCGTGCTGCGCAGCCTCGCCCCCGGGGTCACCGAGGACGAGATCCGCGAGAAGACCGAGGCGTCCTTCCGCACGGACCTGCAGGACGTCACCCCCGACACCGTCCCCACCGAGACCGCCGCCGCCGGCGGCGCTGAGGAGAACCGATGAGCACCGCCACCGACGTCGTCGTCCTGTCCGGCGCCCGCACGCCCCAGGGCAAGATCCTGGGCCACCTGGCGTCCTTCACCGCGGCCGAGCTAGGCGCCCACGCCATCCGGGCCGCGCTCGAGCGCGGCGGGATCGCCCCCGAGCAGGTGGACTACGTGCTCATGGGCCACGTCCTGCAGGCCGGCGCCGGGCAGAACCCGGCCCGCCAGGCGGCCGTCACCGCGGGCATCCCGCTGAGCGTGCCCGCCGAGACCGTCAACAAGGTCTGCCTCTCCGGGCTCGTGGCCATCACCAACGCCGCCCGGATGATCCGCGCGGGCGAGGCCGAGATCGTCGTGGCCGGCGGCCAGGAGTCCATGACCAACGCCCCGCACCTCGCGATGGGCGTGCGGCAGGGCAAGAGCTACGGCGACCTCAAGCTCGAGGACGCGGTGGCCAAGGACGGGCTCGTCGACGTCGCCGCGTGCGTGTCCATGGGCTCGCTCACCGAGTCCGGCAACAGCGAGCGCTCGATCTCCCGCGAGGAGCAGGACCAGGTCGCTGCCCTGAGCCACCAGCGCGCGGCCCGCGCCGCGGAGGAGGGCGTCTTCCGCGACGAGATCGCCCCCGTGTCCGTCCCGCAGCGCAAGGGCGACCCGCTCGTCGTCGACACCGACCAGGGCGTGCGCCCCGACTCCAGCGCGGAGTCCATGGCGAGGCTGCGCCCCGCGTTCGCGAAGGACGGCACGATCACCGCCGGCAACTCCTCGCCGCTCTCGGACGGCGCGGCCGCCGTGGTCCTGACCAGCCGGGAGTACGCCGAGCGCCACGGCCTCGAGTACCTGGCCGTGGTCGGTGCCCCGGGCCAGGTGGCCGGCCCCGACACCTCGCTGCACTCCCAGCCGTCCCGGGCGATCGAGGCCGCGCTCGAGCGGGCCGGCTGGTCCGTGCAGGACCTGGACTTCATCGAGATCAACGAGGCGTTCGCGTCCGTGCTGATCCAGTCCCTGCGCGACCTCGACTACTCGGTGGAGAAGGCCAACATCCACGGCGGCGCTGTGGCCGTCGGGCACCCGATCGGCGCCTCCGGGGCCCGGTTGGCGCTGCACGCGGCGTTCGAGCTCTCTCGCCGGGGCTCCGGCCGGGCCGCGGTCTCGCTGTGCGGCGGCGGCGGCCAGGGCGAGGCGCTGCTGCTCTACCGCGACTGACCCCCGCCCCCTCCGCTGACCCGCGGGGGCCCGGGTGACCACGATTTTTCGTGGTCACCCGGGCCCCCGCGGGTCATTCGATGATCCTGCGGTCACGCGCGGCGAGCTCCCGGCGCACGAGAGCCACCAGGTCGTCCGGCCGGTGCACCACGGTGGCCCAGTCCGTCCGCAGGATCCGCCACCCGGCGTTGGCGAGGTCCTTCTCCCGCCGCCGCTCCTGCACGAGGACCCGGTCGGTGGGGCCGTGGTCGTAGTACTCGGTGTCGCCGTCGAACTCCAGGAGCAGGCGCTGCGCCCGCCACCCGAAGTCCCCGCGATACAGGCCGCGCGGCGTCCGGATGCGCACCTGCAGCTCCGGCCGGGGCAGTCGCGCGCGAAGCAGCACCAGCCGGGTCAGCGTCTCGCCGGGCGACTCGGAGCGACCGTCGGCGAGGTCGAGCACCCGCCGGGCCCGGCGGCACCCCGGCGCGCCGGCGCGGCGCTCGAGCAGGGCGAGGAGTTCCGCGCGCTCGGTGCCCCGGCGGAGGGCGTGGTCGGCGGTCACCACCGCCTCGCGGAGGGGCAGGGTGGACGCGCAGTCCAGCACGGTGCGGGGCACGGACGTGGCCAGCAGCCCGCCCACTCGGACGACGTGCTCCGGCGGCAGCTCGGCCCAGTGGTGGACGCAGGTCCGGTTGTTCCGGGAACCGCGGCCGGGCGGAGAGACGACGTGCGGTGCCGCCGGTCGGTGCAGCAGGTCCAGGCCGTGGAGCAGGGCCGCCGAGGAGTGCCCGAACACCGGGGCACTGGCGGCGCGCAGGGCCAGGGCGGCGTGCATCTGCCGCAGCCGTCCCTCCGCTCCCAGGTCCCGCCACCAGGACGGTGTCGCGTACACCCCCTGCCGGATCCGGAGGAGGTCGCCCCGGCGGACGGCCCGGGTGACGGTGGACGGCGAGAGGCCGAGGTCCTGTAGCGCTTCAAGGGTCAGGAGCCGGCCGGGCAGCGTGGTCATGGGGGTCAGGCTCACCGCGGCGGGGCCCGCCCGTCCGAGGTCCGGCCCGGCACGGGGACGGTGCCCGGGAGGGGGATGCGTGAGCGCCCGGCGTGCAGTGCGGACGGAGCTCGACGCGCCTGACCCCGGAATGACCCGATGACCCGCCGGGGCCCGGGTGACCACGATTTTTCGTGGTCACCCGGGCCCCAGCGGGTCATCCGGCGAGGGGGTGATCTGCGGTCCCGGCGGTGCTCCGCCCGCGGGGCTACTTGCGGGCGCGGGCGCCGATCCGCTCGCGCTGCTCCATGAGCTTCTCCAGCAGCGTCACGAGCGTGTGCTGCTCCTCCTCGGTGAGGGCCTCGGCCCACTGGCTCTCCCGGTCGTTCTGGGCCCGGAACGCCGTGCGGATCTTCTCCTGCCCGGCCTCGGTGAGGTGCAGGGTCACGGACCGGCCGTCGGCGGCAGAGGCCTCGCGCCGGAGCAGGTCCTTGCCGACCAGCGTGCCCGTCAGGTTGGAGACCGCCGCGCGGCTCATCCCCGTGAGGCGGGCGGCCTCGTGGGGGTTGAGGGGACCGGCCACCCAGAGGGCCAGGAGCAGCCGGAAGCTCGACCAGGTTCCGCCGGCGGGGCGGTGGATCGACGACTCGAAGTCGTAGACCGCGGTGGACGAGGACCGGTTGAGCGAGAGGAACACCCGGTTGGCCGCGAGGTCGGCGTCGGGGAACTCCTCGGAGATCCGGCGCTGGGCGGCCTGGACGAAGGACCAGTAGTCGGGCAGCGCGGCGGCGGAGGGCGTCGCGGTGGACGCCTCGGTGGACGCCTCGGTGGACGCCCGGGTGGGCGTCGCTGGGGGCTCGGTGCGGTCGGCGAGGGGCATGGCGTCGATTCTAGGGGAGGGGTTGCCCCATATAGTACAACGCTTTACTATCTGGGGGAGAGCTGGATCACAGACCGCCACACGCAAGGAGACGGCCATGGCCTACTACCGGCAGCTGGGCCCGGTGCCCCGGCAGCGTCACACCCTGTTCAAGGACGACGAGGGCAGGATCCTCTACGAGGAGCTCATGGGCGAGGAGGGCTTCTCCTCCGACTCGTCGCTGCTCTACCACCGGCACATCCCCTCGGCGATCGTCGGGACCCGCGGCTGGGAGCTGCCCGACCAGACCCTGACCCCCAACGACCCGCTGCTGCCGCGGCACCTGAAGCTGCACGAGCTGTTCACCGAGGAGCAGGCCGCCGGGACCGACGCGGTGACCGGCCGCCGGCTGGTGATGGGCAACGCGGACGTGCGGCTCTCCTACGCCTGGGTGGGGAAGACGTCCCCGCTGTACAAGAACGCCGTGGGCGACGAGTGCGTCTACGTGGAGCGCGGCTCCGCCCTGGTGGAGACCCAGTTCGGCCCGCTCGAGGCCGTCGAGGGCGACTACGTCATGATCCCGCGCGCCACGATCCACCGCTGGGTGCTGCGGGAGGGCGAGACGGCCCGGCTCTACTTCGTGGAGGCGAACTCCCACATCACCCCGCCGCACCGCTACCTCTCCAAGTACGGGCAGCTGCTCGAGCACGCCCCCTACTGCGAGCGCGACCTGCACGGTCCCACCGGCGTGCTCCTGCGGGACGAGACCGACGTGGACGTCTACGTCAAGCACCGCGGCCGCGGCCCCTCCGGCCTGGACGGGACGGTCCACGTCCTGCCGCAGCACCCCTTCGACGTGGTGGGCTGGGACGGGTGCCTCTACCCGTACACCTTCAACATCAAGGACTACATGCCGATCACCGGCAAGGTGCACCAGCCGCCGCCCGTGCACCAGGTCTTCGAGGGGCGCAACTTCGTGATCTGCAACTTCGTGCCCCGGAAGGTCGACTACCACGAGCTGGCCGTCCCGGTGCCCTACTACCACTCGAACGTGGACTCGGACGAGGTCATGTTCTACGTGGACGGGGACTACGAGGCGCGCAAGGGCTCGGGCATCGGCAGGGGCTCGATCTCCCTGCACCCGGGCGGGCACCCGCACGGCCCGCAGCCCGGGGCGATCGAGAAGTCTCTGGGCGTGGAGTACTTCGACGAGACCGCCGTCATGGTCGACACCTTCGCCCCGCTGGAGCTGGGCGAGGCAGGCCTGGCCGGCGACGACGGCAAGTACGTCACGTCCTGGACCCCCGGCCGGGAGTGGACCGGCGGGCTCTGGTCGAACTCGTGAGCGCCGCCCCGACCACGGAGACCGCCGAGCGGCGCGTCCCGGCCCAGTTCGTTGCGTTCTTCGACGACGCCGCGACCTTCCCACCGGGACTCGCCCCGCTGGAGAAGGCGGTCACGGACCACGTGGCGCGGTGGGCGGACCCGCTCGTCGCCGCCGTGGGTCCGGCCGTGCTGAAGCTCGACGACCTGCCGGAGGCCCGGCGCATCGCCGCCGGCCTGGACCGCGGCGGCCGGGCGGTCGAGGTCTCCGTCGTGACGCCAACCGGGCAGCTGCAGGCCGCACTGGACGCCGTCGAGCAGACCGGGCCCGAGCTGCGGGTCGTCTCGGTCGAGCTCAGGACCGACCCGTCGGACACCGACGCCTGGCAGGCGCAGATCACCGAGGCGGCCCGGGTGCAGGACGTCCCGGTCTACGTGGAGCTGACCGCGGACCAGGTCCGCGGCGGGGCGCTGGAGCTGCTGGAGGGCACCGGGCTGCGCCTCAAGCACCGCACCGGCGGGATCGAGGCGCACCTGTTCCCCAGCCCCGAGCAGCTGGCCGCGGTGCTCACCGAGGCCGTGGCCGCCCGGATCCCGTTCAAGCTCACCGCCGGCCTGCACGAGGCCGTGCGGTACACGGACCCCGCCACGGGGTTCACCCACCACGGCTTCCTCAACATCGCGATGGCCACCGAGGCCGCCCGCGACCACGAGCCCGCCGAGCGGGTGGCCCGGCTGCTCACCGAGACCGACCCGGCACCGCTCGTCGAGCTCGCCCGGGCCTCCGACGGGTCCTGGCGCGGGTCCTTCACGTCCTTCGGGACGTGCAGCGTGGACGAGCCCGCCGCGAGCCTCGAGCGCCTCGGCCTCTTCCCGCACGGCCTCACCTGACACGGCGCCCTCCCCCCCCCCCCCCCCCCGGCCCCCCCGGGCGGGGGGGGGCCCCCCTCCCCCCCCCCCCCCCCCCGCCAAGGGGAACCCCCCCCCGAGCACCCCCCCCCCCCCCTTCCCCCCCCCGGGCT
>NZ_JAVKPP010000050.1:0-1396 GCF_040980965.1 Kocuria sp. CPCC 205231
AGCTCGTAGGCGGCACGGAAAGCACGGATCGCGATCTCGCCGCGATTGGCCACCAGGATCTTGGAGAACATTGACACCCGTTCCGCACCTGGACGCTCCACTGGAGGCCTGGGTGCTGTGTTGTGAATTTCTGACAAGGTCAACTGCGAAGGAGAAACGGCCGGGCACGGCAGGGGCCGCCGTGCCCGGGCAGGGCAGACCCGGGCCCTCGGGGCCGCGATGGGGCCGGGGTGCCGAGCGGATCCGCGACGGTGCGTCTGCGCGTGCTGCGGTTCACGCGCCATCCGGGCCTGTCAGCCGAGTAGGATCACGTCGAGCGTCCGGGGCCCGTGCACGCCCTCCACCCGCTCCAGCTCGATGTCCGAGGTCGCGGACGGCCCGGAGATCATGGTGACCGGGGCCGTGGGCTCCACCAGGGCGAGGGCCTCGGGGATCAGCTCGACCACCGAGTCCAGCGGCACCACGCAGATGTGGTGGTCGGGGACCAGGCTGATCGCCCTCCGGCCCTCCTCGGGACGGCCGGTGAGGAAGATGGTGCCGGTCTCGGCGCAGGAGACGGTCGAGGACGTCACCACCGCGTCCACGGCGTTGAGTTCACGCACCCCCAGGGCCGAGGGGTCGCGGGCGTCATTGGGATCCACCAGCATCCGGCGGGTGGCGGTGTCCTGCGGCAACCAGGCGGTGTCCAGACCGGCCGGGACCACATACCGGGCGGAGACCCCCAGCAGCTGCTCGATCCGCCCCGGCAGGGAGGCGGGGGTCTCGTGGTGCACCGCGGCCTTGTAGTCGACCAGCCGGTCCACGAGCATCTCGACGACCTCCTCAGCCGCACGCTCCGAGACGCGGCGATAGGTGCGCTGCGCCGGTGCAGGGGTAGGCGCGTCGTGCAGCGCCCCGCGGATCCGGTTGAGGATCTCGGTCTTTGCCTCGCTCATCGTGCTCCCCCGTCGTCTTCGGTGTCGGTCTCGGCCCCATCCGGTGCGGTACTGCCCGCATCCGGGCCGGCGGCCGGGCCGCCGTCGGCGGCCACCCGTTCCTGGGTCTCCTCGGCGTGCTTGGCCCACCAATGGCGGAAAGACTCCTTCGGCGGGGCGGGGATGTCGCGCTCATCGGTCCAGCCCCCGGCGATCCCGGGCAACCAGGAAATCGCCCGATCCTTGCCCGCCACCGCCCTCCCCAACGGCAGACCCTTCTCGGCCAACCCCATCCGGGTGCCCGAGGACATCACCACCGAAGCGCCCTTCATCATCAAATCCATCTGGGAGGGCACCCGGGGGGTGGGCTTGCTGCGCACGTCCTCGTCGCGCAGGTGCACGAGGATCTCCGGGATGTTGATCTTCACCGGGCACACGTCGTAGCAGGCCCCGCACAGCGAGGAGGCGTAGGGCAGGGAGGC
>NZ_JAVKPP010000051.1:0-1333 GCF_040980965.1 Kocuria sp. CPCC 205231
TGAACCGTCTCGGCTTCTCTGCCGTCTTCATACGGGCTGCGCCGCCGGCTGGGGCGCAGTGATCTGATCGTAGTGGGCGGCCTCGAACTCGGCAGGCGGGACGTTGCCGAGGCTGGAGTGCAGCCTGCGGGTGTTGTACCAGTCCACCCAGGCCAGCGTGGAGTACTCGACGTCGCTGACAGTTTTCAGTGGTGCCTTCACGAACGGGCCCGGGCGGATGCACTCGGTCTTGTAGAGGCCGATGATCGACTCCATGAGGCAGTTGTCGTAGGCGTCCCCAACCGAACCGATCGACGGCGCCATCCCCTCCAGGGCCAGATGCTCGGTGAAGCGCAGCGCCGTGTACTGGGACCCGGCGTCGTGGTGATGGATCAGTCCGTCCGGCAGCACCAGGCCCTGACGGGTCCGGTCCCACCGGCCCATTCGCAGGCAGGTGAGCACCAGATCCGTCGTGCGGGTCGTGGCCGCGTTCCAGGACACGATGCGCTGAGCGAAGACATCGACGATAAAGGCGACGTAGACGAACCCGGCCCACGTGCGCACGTACGTGAAGTCGGCGACCCACACGGTGTTCGGGGCCGCGGCGGTGAAGTTGCGGTTGAGCAGATCCGCCGCCCGCGTCCCATCCTTGGCCGGGATCGTGGTGCGCACCCGCCGGCCTCGGACCACCCCGGCCAGCCCGAGCGAGCGCATCAGCCGGTCCACCGTGCAGTGGGCCACCGCCAGCCCACACCGGCGCAGGTAGGCGGTCATCTTCCGCCGGCCGTAGAGGCCCTCCGGGGTGCCCACGGTGGCCAGCAGCGCATCCATCACCACCGCGTCGCTGACCGTGCGCGCGGCAGACTGCCGACCGGGCTGCTTCCAGGAGCGGTAGGTTCTCGCGGCGACCGGCACGCCCTGCTCGCGCAGGACCGCGCAGATCGACTCGACCGCGTAGCCTTCGGCCCTCATCTGATCGATGAACCCGGCGATCAACGATTGCGGGGGTCGAGCTCCCCCGCAAAGAAAATCGAGGCCTTGCGCAGGATCTCATTGGCCTCGCGCAACCGTTTGTTCTCGGCCTTGAGCCGCTTGATCTCCTCGGCCTCGGCCGTGGTGACTCCGTCCCGGTCACCGGAGTCGATCTCGGCCTGACGGACCCAGTTGCGCAGCGTCTCCCGCCCCAGATCCAGTTGCTGACCGATCTGCTGACAGGCCACCGTCAGCGACGGATAGTCCTGCTGGTGCTCGCGCACCATGCGCACCGCTCGGGCCTTGAACTCGGCGTCGTACTTCTTGGGCATGTCCTCATCCTTCATCGAAAGGAAGCGGCATCAAACCCGTGACGGTTCAC
>NZ_JAVKPP010000052.1:0-1326 GCF_040980965.1 Kocuria sp. CPCC 205231
TGTGATGTCTCAGGACATCGGCAAGGCCCGAACCCACGGATGTGGGTTCGGGCCTTTTGTCATGCCTGGGGCTGGTAGTCGCGGGTGGGGTCGATGGTGAGTTCGCGCAGTAGCTCGCCGGTGGTGGCGTTGACCACACGTACCTGAAGGTCCTGGATGAGCAGGATGACGTGGGTTCCGGCGTGTGTTCGGCCGATGCCGATGTGGCGCAGGGCTCCGGCCACGCGCAGGGTGACGGTGCCGCTGCTGCCCACCCGGTCGTGGCGGACACGGTCGTGGGTGTCGGGATCGCGGCTGGGCCCGGGCAGGGCTTTGGGCATCGCGTGGTAGAGCGTGGCCGGGGTCGCCCGGTGGGGCAGGGAGCGGTGCGGCCGGTGCTGGTTGTACTCGGTGCGGAACCGGTTCAGGAGGCCCTGCAAGTCGAGCAGGGTCTCGGGCTGGTCGGGTTGGCCGCGCAGCCAGTTCTTGAGGGTCTGTTGGAAGCGTTCGACCTTCCCGCAGGTGGTGGGATGGCCGGGTCGGGAGTTTTTCTGCTCCACATGCCAGTCGCGCAGCTGCTGCTCGAAGCCGTTGCGCCCGCCCCGGCGGCCGAGGCCTGCGTGGCGGACGGTGTAGACCATGCCGTTGTCGGTCAGGGTCGAGGCGGGGATGCCGTAGCGGCTGGTGGTGGCGCGGAAGGTGGTGACCACGATCGGGGTGGTGATCGCCCGGTGAGCGGAAAGGTGCAGGGCGTAGCGGGTGCAGTCGTCGAGCCAGGTGATGATCTCCACCTCCTGGCCGCCGGCCAGCCGGTAGTGGGTGAAGTCCGACTGCCAGGTCTCGTTGGGCATGGTGGCCTGGAAGCGGTGCAGGGAGGTCTTGGGTCGCTTCTTCGGTTCCGGGGTGATCAGCCCGGTCCGGGTGAGGTAGCGGCTGATCGTGGCGCGGGAGACCTGGTGGCCGTGGTGGTGGTGCAGGTGCCAGGCAATGGTGTCCGGGCCGGCGTCGTGGCCGGCGGCGGCCAGTCGGGTGCGCAGTTCGACGATGAGCTCCACCACGGCGGGGTCCACGGCATTGGGGTGAGTGTGCGGTCTTCGCGAGCGGGGTTGGAACGCGTCGGTGCCCTCGGCGCGGTAGCGGGCCATGAGGCGGCTGACCCAGGCCTCGGACAGACCGTAGCGGCGGGCGGCCTCGGCCTGGGAGAGGCCTTCGGTGGTGATGGCGGTGATGACCAGTTCTGCTCTCGACACGGGGAAGCATCCACCCCGGATGCACCCTGCCGCGGATGTGCGACCTCATGTTGCCGATGTCCCGAGACATGCCTTGCCTATGTCCTGAACCAGCACA
>NZ_JAVKPP010000053.1:0-1302 GCF_040980965.1 Kocuria sp. CPCC 205231
TGTCCCGTGACGGGTCTGTTGGAGGCTTTCATTCCACGGAAGGATGAGAGTCATGGGAGCACCGAGGAAGTACCCGGATGAGTTGCGTGAGCGCGCCACCCGGATGGCGGTGGAGGCCCGACGGGACCCAGCGACGAAGGCCGGGGCGCTGGCGCGGATCGGGCAGCAGCTGGGGATCAACCCGGAGACGCTGCGGAACTGGGTCAGACAGGCCGAGGTCGACGAGGGATACCGGCCGGGCACCACCACTGATGACGCCCAGCGGCTGGCCGAGCTCGAAAGAGAAGTTCGGGAGCTCCGCAGGGCCAACGCCATCCTGCGGTCGGCCTCGGCTTTCTTCGCGGCGGAGCTCGACCGCCCACACCACAGGTAGTGGCCTACATCGACGCCCACAAGGGCGAGTACGGGGTCGAGCCGATCTGCAAGGTTCTGCAGGTCGCCCCGAGCACCTATTACGCCGCCAAGACCCGCCCGCCCTCAGCGCGATCGGTCAGCGACGCGGCCACGACCGCGGTCATCGCCAAGGTGCATGCGGAGAACTACGGGGTGTACGGGGTCACCAAGGTCCACGCCGAGCTGCGCCGGAACGGCCATCAGGTGGCCAGGTGCACGGTGCACCGGCTCATGAGGGCGGCGGGTCTGCGTGGGGTCATTCGGGCCAAGGGCCCGCGCACCACGGTGGCCGGCACCGGACCGGAGACCCGCCCGGACCTGGTGGAACGATCTTTCACCGCCGCCGCCCCGGACCGGCTGTGGGTCGCCGACATCACGTATTGCAGAACGTTCGCCGGCTGGGTATACGCCGCCTTCGTCATTGACGTGTTCTCCCGGCGGGTGGTGGGGTGGCAGCTGTCGACCTCCCTGCGCACGGACCTGGCTCTGGACGCCCTCGAGATGGGGTTGTGGACCCGATCCCATGACGGCCATGACACCAGCGGGGTCGTGCATCATTCGGATAAGGGCGTTCAGTATGTCGCGGTGCGCTACACCCAGCGCCTGGCCGAGGCGGGGGCGGTGGCCTCGGTGGGATCCACTGGCGATTCGTACGACAACGCCCTCGCTGAGGCGTTCAACTCGCTGTTCAAGGCCGAGCTGATTCGCAACAAGGGCCCCTGGAAGTCGATCGAGGACCTGGAGATCGCGGTGGCCGAGTACGTCGACTGGTTCAATTACCGGCGCCTGCACGGAGAGATCGGGCTCGTGCCCCCGACCGAGTTCGAGGACGCCTACTATCGTCACCACACCGCCCCGGCGACCGCCGGAGCGGCACTATCAAGCCTCCACTGAACCCGTCACGGGACA
>NZ_JAVKPP010000054.1:0-1196 GCF_040980965.1 Kocuria sp. CPCC 205231
GTATCCAAGGACTATATTGTTTATTGAAGCGGAATCTCTCCTAATCCGCTTTTCAATAAAGTATTTGTGGCTCTTCGCAAATTTTGGTGCACATAGTGCTAAAGCTTAAGCGCAACCTTTTTCTCCAACAAGGTGATGGAGGCTCGTCCTGCCATAATTCGTTTTACTGTTTTTATCTTGCATACCGTTCCTTCAAGAATTCCATTGTTCCATTTGCTGGTAATGGAATTCTTGATGGCCTGGTAGTCGTCAAGCAAACCCATGGCAAACTTTTCTATTCCATCCACCCCACATCCAATGGCCATATTTATCCATTTGTATAGTCCCATTTTGTTCTCTCCACTCAATATCCCTTGAAATGTGGAGACAAAGTATTTCAAATCATACATGTTTTTTTGTTGCATGAAAATCTTGACAGATTCCGTCTTTGGTCTTGAATTAAAGTGTACAATTGCGTTCCAAAGATCATGCTCTTCCATTCGTATGCTTTCTTTTGATAGAAATTTCCTCATTCTTTCTTTGTACTCCCCATATTCATTTTTCCATTTCTCCCTCAGAATGGACAGCAACATTTTCATTGCATACTTTTTCCCCGAACCATGAACGCCCTTGACCACACCTGAGTATTCCAAAGTCTTTTTCTCTAAGATTCTATCTGATATGTACTTCACATTTTTATATACCCATAGTTGGCTAGGGTTGAGAAAACTCTCATAAGTTGCATCTAGCAGTTTCTTAATCTCGCAACTGCTATAGCCTGTTTTGTCATGGATATCCTTTATAGAGAGCTCTTGATTTACATGCATTTGAAGACACAACTTCCGCTTAGCCAATGTTTTAGCTTTTTCCACGTCTTTACTCATTGAGTCCAAAGATGCATAAATACCTTGTAGCACCCAGGATTGATCTAAGACTGGAGGTTTGGGACCAATTTCACTTTTGTCCAACAAACGTTTTCTTTCATGCAAGAAGCGGCTTTGGACTTGTGGGAAAAGTGCTTTCGTCAAATTTTCCATAATATGGAATTTGTCTGCGACAACAGTTGCTGCAGGAAGAGCCTTCTTTATAGCCTTGATGTAACACTTGCCCCTATCGCGAGTGATGGTGGACACATGATGATAGAGGCTCAGGACTTCAGCGACCTTTTCGGAGTCTCTAGAATCAATCAATTCCAACACTTGACCAGTGTCATGATT
>NZ_JAVKPP010000055.1:0-1083 GCF_040980965.1 Kocuria sp. CPCC 205231
TTGGTGTGTTTGTTTTATTTACAATATATTGAAAACCAATCTTTTGCAATTAAAAAAACATGTTCGTACAAGATATTCTGCAAAGACATTCTAACAAAAAAGCGGATTTTAGACGAAAAATGACCTTGCTTTTGCCCAAAAATGGAACAATAGGGAGAAAGAGAGAGAACTCTCCCTTTAGGGAGTGAGGTGGGCTTTTTTTTAGGGCAGCTTCCCCGCGCGTTAAAAAATGTATATATTGGTAATTTTGTGTTTATTTTCTTTGCTTTTGATATACATTGTTATACATTTGTAATAAAAAGTATAACAGTATGGAAGTAGCAATAAAGAAATTAACTGCATTCAGACTTGACAGCAACCTCCTGGACATGCTGAAGAGTGCTGCCAAACGTGAACATCGGAGCTTAAACAACTTTGTGGAATGTCTTCTTATGGATGCCATGTACACAGAACCAAACGAAGAAACCAAAGCGGCCATAGAAGAAGCTCGTGCTGGGAAAAACCTGAAGAAAGTTGACACAAGCAGCTTCGAGAACTTTATAAAATCCTGTAGTGAATGAGAGAGGTTAAGACTGGTAGCCAGTTCCGGAAAGACCTGAAACGGTACAGGAATGATAATACCACACTTGAAAAGCTTTATGATATTGTAGGATACTTGGAACGTTGTGAGGACGTTCCAAAAGAGTTTAAACCTCATATGCTTTCAGGTGATTATGCAGGTCACATGGAATGTCACGTAGAAAATGATTTTCTTTTGATATGGATCGATGATGAAGTCGTAAAGCTGGTTAGGCTTGGCAGTCATTCGGAATTGTTTGGAAAGAAGAAGAAATAACATAACTATTTTAGAAAGTCAGCAGAACTTGTTTTGTTTTTGAAGTTCTGCTGACTTTTGTTTTATGCTTTTGTTCAGAACAAGGACAGCTGCCGTTTGTCCTCTTCTTCCTGTTTGTGTACTTTCTGGCTCTGCTTCTCATACTCGAGTATCTCCTGTATTGACCGGATAGCTCTTTTTCTCTGTTCCGGAGTGGTGCGCCTTGCCATACCCTTTTCCATTTTCCCGGACTTCAGCCAGTTCGAATA
>NZ_JAVKPP010000056.1:0-1108 GCF_040980965.1 Kocuria sp. CPCC 205231
CGTGGTTTTACGGAGTTTAGTTTGGTAGTTTCACATAAAAGCCGTAACTTTGCAACATAAATCAAACAGAAACTTTATAATCCTCAAATCCGCAACCTATAGGGTTTAGTGGGATTTTGCTTGCAAAGCGACAAAATTCATTTTATTGTACATATTTCTTGCACAACAGAAATGTCGCAGACACAAAATCCCCTTACCCCATAAAGCGACTTGAGGTAATACGCTGGTTTAACCAGAAAAGCATGGTCTTTAACCAAAGTCTGTCTTGAACAGGTTGGCATAAGCATTGTTGTCTGAGTAAATGTTCAATACATGCCTACGTGATGTCTTAATCCATTTCGCAGGAACAGAGATGAACTTGAAAACAAAGGTCTTGATTCTGCTGGTGGCACGCAATCCAAATTCATGGGTTTTCAATCTCTGCATAATAGCTTTGTAGAAGTTTCTGATGAGAGCTGTCATAAGCAGGAATACAGTATTCTGTGCCATGAACGATTTTGGCAATCGATTCCAGCCAAAGCCATTGTTCATGTCATCGAAGATGCGTTCCTTGCCACCACGAAGATTGTAGAATTCCACGATGTCTCTTGCACTCGACTTGTAATCGTTAGTCAGTATACATCTGTAGGTATATTCGCCTTCCCAAATGTCAAGGTCTCCATCTATTCGCCTTTGTCTCTGTATGACAAGACGATACGGTTTTCCTTTCCATTTCTCAACAAGGATAGAATTCAACTCAAACTCAATACCGTTGATTTCAACAGTTTTCCATCCAGTTAAGGCAAACATGGAATCGTAGAAAGAAGAGCATCTGTTGGCACGAATATAAAAATGCCTGCAATGAGCCTCTACCATATCTACGATTTCCTCCGAGCATGAGCCGCAATCCATGCGGGCACGGGATATATATACTTCTGATGCCTCCAGTCGCTTGAAGATTCTTTCCAAAGTCTCTCTTTGGTTGAAGCGCACGTTTGTGTTGCCGTCTCTATTTTCAATACCGACAATCATGTCGTTAATGACTGCCACACCTGGACTATAGCCCAGGAACTTCTTGTAGGTTGGTTTTGCATCATGCTTCTCTGTTTCAATGAACTGATGGTCAAAG
>NZ_JAVKPP010000057.1:0-1020 GCF_040980965.1 Kocuria sp. CPCC 205231
TGGGCGCTGGGCTCGAGGCCGAGCTGGCGGGGTGGGCAGGTGGTAGAAAGGCGGAACTCCCGGTAGAGAAGTGATTGTCGAGATCGCTGCTCTGCCCAGGAGTTCCTTGCATGAAAGTGTGCCGCACCCTGCCCGAGGACACCACCACCGAAACCGCCGGCGCACCCCGGTGCTGTCGGTTGGCCCCGCTCCACGCCCACCGCCCCCGACGGGCGCGGCGGTACCCGACGGATCTGAGCGACGCCCAGTGGGCGATCATCGAGCCACTGCTGCCCGACCCGGGGTTCCTGGCCGGGGCCGGGGGACGGCCCGAGTCCTGGTGCCGACGGATCATCGTGGACGCGATCCTCTACGTCGTGGACAACGGCATCAAATGGCGGGCGCTACCGGTGGACTTCCCGCCCTACTCCACGGTGTTCAACTACTTCGCGGCCTGGGAGAAGACCGGGGCCACCGCTCGTGTGCTGGATGCGCTACGGGACCGGATCCGTCTCGCCGACGGCCGGGCCGCGGAGCCAACGGCGGCAGTCATCGACTCAGCCTCGGTGCGCGGGCCGCCATCGTCGGAGCCGGCACCCGCGGCTTCGATGCGGGAAAGAAGGTCAACGGCCGCAAACGCCACATCATCGTGGACACCCTCGGACTGCTGCTGGCGGTGGTGGTCACCGGCGCCGGAGTCCAGGACCGTGACGGGGCCAGACCACTGCTCGAGCTGTTGACTGCCTCCTGCCACAAGGTACGGCTGGTGTGGGCCGACGGCGGCTACGCGGGGAAGCTGGTGGCCTGGGCCGGCGATACTCTCGGTCTGACCCTGCGGATCGTCAAGCGCAGCGACCTGCCCGGGTTCCAGGTCCTGCCCCGGCGCTGGGTCGTCGAACGCACCCTGGCCTGGATCGCCTCCCACCGCCGGTGCGTGCGCGACTACGAACGACTCCCGGCCCACCACGAGGCGATGGTGCGCTGGGCGATGATCCGCACCACCAGCAAACGCCTCGCCCGAAAGGTTTAGGAACAGACACT
>NZ_JAVKPP010000058.1:0-1005 GCF_040980965.1 Kocuria sp. CPCC 205231
CGGCACCGCCCTGGTGGTCCTCACCCCCACACCTGCTGAGGAGGGAACGTTCTCCCTGACCGGGTACACGGTCCTGGTCTGCGGCCGGATCCTGATCGGCCTCGCCGTCGGCGGAGCCTCCACGGTCGTGCCGGTGTACCTGGCCGAGCTCGCCCCCTACGAGATCCGCGGATCGATCACCGGCCGCAACGAACTGGCGATCGTGTTCGGCCAGCTGGCCGCCTTCGTGATGAACGCGATCATCGCCGTCACCCTCGGCGACGTCGTGGAGGGCATCTGGCGGATCATGTTCGCCGTCTCCGCGCTGCCGGCGATCGGATTGTTCATCGGGATGCTGCGCATGCCCGAGTCCCCGCGCTGGCTCACCGAGAAGGGCCGGTACGACGAGGCTCTGGCGGTGCTGGAGACGGTCCGCCCGGCCGATCGCGCGAAGGCCGAGCTGCAGGAGATCGAGCGGATCGCCGCCATCGAGGTCCAGGCCCACCAGATCGGGCTGAAAGCGGTCCTGACGAACAAGTGGCTGCTGCGGATCATCCTGGTCGGTATCGGGGTGTCCATGACCCAGCAGCTGACCGGCATCAACTCCGTCATGTACTACGGCACCCGCATCCTGGAGGAGTCCGGGATGACCGCCCAGCAGGCCGTGCTGGCCAACATCGCCTTCGGTGCCGTGGCCGTGATCGGTGGCATCATCGCCCTGTACAACATGGACCGGCTCGACCGGCGCAAGACCTTCATCATCGGCCTGAGCCTCACCACGACCTGCCACCTGCTGATCGGGATCGCCGGCAACCTGCTGCCCGAAGGCAACCCGGCCCGCCCGATCGTGATCCTCATCCTCGTGGTCGCCTTCGTGCTCTCGATGCAGACGTTCCTCAACGTCGCCGTCTGGGTGTGGCTGGCGGAGATCTTCCCGCTGCACATGCGGGGACTGGGCATCGGCATCTCGGTGTTCTTCGGCTGGACCATGAACGGTTTCCTGGCCCTGTTCTTCCCCTCCCTCGT
>NZ_JAVKPP010000059.1:0-934 GCF_040980965.1 Kocuria sp. CPCC 205231
ATCGTCACCACACCGCCCCGGCGACCGCCGGAGCGGCACTATCAAGCCTCCACTGAACCCGTCACGGGACAGTTGCTGGAACCCTTGATCCCACCGCCCCCGCGGGCGAAGAACGGGCGCACCGGGCGACCGCGCGTGGATGACCGAGCGGCCCTCAACGGCATCCTGTTCGTGGCCGAGCACGGCATCGCCAAAGAAGAAACTGCCCGTGGAGCTGGGCTTCGGCTCCGGGATCACCTGCTGGCGCCGACTGCGCGCCTGGCAGGAGGCCGGGGTATGGGAGAAGCTCCACCACGCCGTCCTCGACCAGCTTGGGCAGGATGGGGCGCTGGACTGGTCGAGAGCGTCTTTGGACTCGGTCAGTGTCCGGGCGAAAAAGGGGGCGAGCTGACCGGGCCCAACCCCACTGACCGCGGCAAACTCGGCACCAAGTACCACCTGCTGGTCACCGCCGACGGGCTGCCTTTGGCAGTGGCGATCACCGGGGCCAACCGGCACGACTCCATGCTCGTGGAGCCAATCCTGGACGGGCTGAGCCCGGTCAAAGGCCCAGGCCGTGGCCGGCCACGGCGCCGACCGGTCAAGTTGCACGCGGACAAGGCCTACGACAACAAGAGGGTGCGCCGCTACCTGCGCCGACGCGGAATTACCGCCCGCATCGCCCGGATCGGGGTGGACTCCAGCGAACGCCTGGGCCGCTACCGCTGGGTCGTGGAACGCACCATCGCCTGGTTACTGGCCTTCCGCCGCCTGGCCATCCGATACGACCGCAGCGCGGCCACGGTCACCGCCGTAGCGACCCTGGCCATCACCGTCATCTGCGCCCGGCGACTGCCCCGCAAAGACTATTGAAACCACTTCTTAGTGTCTGTTCCTAAACCTTTCGGGCGAGGCGTTTGCTGGTGGTGCGGATCATCGCCCAGCGCACCATCGC